>JABJEI010000029.1 GCA_018663245.1 bacterium | reverse complement strand
CATTGAATGCGGGGCAACAGATTGTTGCCCCGCGAGTAAAAATTTAGTACTTACTTATTCTGGTTGCTATTCTGATTCTGCTCTAGAATTCTCAGGTTTTTTTCTTGCGTAGCTTTCAACTTGCTTTTAGCAAGACTAGTCTTGCTAATTCTATTAAGCTGAATCTTTCGAGAGGCCGTCAATTTAATAGCATAATTCTTCATTAGCTGATCAGACTCAGAGTTAAGTTCTTTCAGCCTTTTAGAAGTCAACCCGCTCAACGTCAAAACTTCATCCAATGAGTTTCTGTCGCTTTGTTGTTTTTTATAAACTAAAGCATTCACCAACCCTGGAATATAGCCCGAAAGACGCTCATCTTTACTGAAAGTGTCAACAAGGGCCGAAAACTCTCTGCTTCTCTTTTGACAAAAATTAGCGACAACTACCACGTTACCACTCGAACAAATAGCGTTAAGCCCTGTCACAAAACGCAACTGGCCTGGCTCAAGGTCGACCTTGCTAAATTCAAGATCTTCATCTGGCAGCCTTATTGCATGCAGGTCTCTATTTTTTACTACAACGCTCAATTTGCTGTCGTATTTTGTAGCTGATTTAGACAATTTTGCCAGAAAAACATTACTAAATATTGCTACAGGCAAAGCTCCTTTGTCGCTAATTTTATCTAACAGACCTTGCTGCCCAAGTATAAACGGACCTTCAGTTGTTTCTTCTGTTGTAAAACCAGAAGGCCAATCTGATATTAAGGTCGGTACTAGCGAAAACGGAACTTGTTTAACGAATGCGGGGTGACTATTAAGATCTGTCTTAAATACTAAATCTTTCACAGCTATTCGCTTATCTTCTTTATTTTTAACGTTTTTCTTATAAGCAGCTATGGCACGATCCCGAGCGCCACCTATAACATTCGTGGTATTGGTATAAAGTTCTACAATCTTGGAACCAATAGACGGTGTTTGACCTTCACCACCACCCCACATTCCCAAAGCAATCTGCTGAGTTGCAACACAAGCGAGTAATAAAAAAATCGAACGGTAGTTTGTAGACATAACGCCACCCCTTTGGCTAATGATAATGAAATTTTTCAGTTCAATTTAACCAGAAAAACATTGGGCTGGCAACCAAATAACAGCATTATATCGTTATTTTAGCAGGCGTTTTTTTAATCTATTCCATTGATCACGTAGCTTGATTGCCAATTCAAAGTCGAATTCCTGCGCAGCAACACGCATGCGCTCCTCCAGGTCTTGAAGGTACTTAGGAACCTCTGACAGGGGTATCAGCTTATCAGAATCACGCTCACGAGCAGACTTTTTACCGCGTCCAGAATTCTTTGAGGCTTTAGCAATAGCATCCTGTAGACCTGATATTGTCTTTGTAACGTCCCGCTTGACCGAGGTAGGAGTAACGCCATGCTCCTTGTTGTACTCAACCTGTAGCGCTCGACGACGCCCAGTCTCATCAATTGCAGCTCGCATTCCTGCAGTCATTTTGTCGGCGTACAAAAACACCTTTGAATCAACGTTACGCGCAGCACGGCCAATAATCTGAATCAACGACCGCTTGTCACGCAAAAAGCCAGCAGTGTCAGCATCCATGATGGCCACAAGTGCAACTTCGGGAAGGTCGATACCCTCTCGCAACAAGTTAACTCCAACCATCACATCAAAAATGCCCTGGCGCAGCTTGTTCAACAGTTCAGTACGCTTAGGCGTCTTGAGCTCACTGTGCATGTAACAAACTTTAAGTTGCCGTTCTTCGAGATAGTAGGCCAGCTCTTCTGCCATTTTTTTGGTTAGCACCATGACAATTGATCGATATCCGCTTTCTATTGTTTGCTTTATCTCTTTGATCAGATGTTGTATTTGTCCTTCGCGACCCCGTACAAATACCTGCGGGTCGACCAAGCCAGTTGGCCTAATCACCTGCTGTACCACGGAGTGAGAGTGAGCAAGCTCATAATCACCCGGCGTTGCTGATACAAAAATTGCGTCTTTGAAGTACGGCTCAATCTCCTCAAACTTGAGAGGGCGATTGTCAGCCGCAGACGGTAATCTAAACCCGTACTCTATAAGCATTTTTTTGCGAGCCTGGTCCCCAGCAAACATACCTCGCATCTGTGGCAATGCGATGTGAGACTCATCAACAACAAACAAGAAGTCATCACCAAAAAAATCTAGCAAACAGTGCGGGGGCTCTCCTGACTTACGGCCTTCAAAAAAGCTCGAATAGTTCTCGATACCCGAGCAGTAGCCGACTTCCTTCATCATCTCAAGGTCGTGACTAACTCGCTGTATAATTCGTTGCTTGTAAACTGGATTTTGCAAAGTTTGAGAATGTCGATCAAGCTCCTGCTTTATGCCTACAATAGCACGCTCTTTTTTTGCCTCGGTTGTAACAAAATGCTTTGCAGGGAAAACAATTGTGTTGTCCAGGTCCAACATAACATTACGCTCAACACGACTAATCCACTGCAACGACTCAATCGTTGAGCCAAAAAGTTCGATGCGCAAAACATCTTTATGATAAGGCAGCTGAACCTCAACTGTGTTTCCACGCGCACTAAAAGTTCCAGGTAAACGCTCAACGTCATTACGCTTGTACTGAACAAAAACCAGCTTACTCAGAAGTTCTGAACGCTTAATCGTCATACCAACACTCAACTGCAGCGCCAAGTTTTTGTAGTCGGTAGGATTACCAAGCGAATAGATTGATGATATTGAAGCAATAACAATTGTGTCCCGTCGATTAATCAACGAAGCTGTCGCCTCTATTCTAAGACGCTCAATCTCGCTGTTTACCTTGGTCTCTTTCGCTACGTACAGGTCTTGGGCTGGCATATACGACTCCGGCTGGTAATAATCGTAGTAGCTCACAAAATAACAGACCTTGTTTTCAGGGAAAAATAGATTAAATTCTTCGTACAGTTGTGCCGCCAAGGTCTTGTTCGGACTTAGAATCAACACAGGCTTGTCCTGCTGAGCAATCACATGAGCGATGGTCAAAGTCTTACCAGAGCCGGTAACACCGAGCAATGTCGACATGCCAGGCCGATCTTTAACCAGCTTGCTTATCGCCTCAGGCTGAGAGCCACAAGGCTTAAAGGGAGAATGTAGCTTAAAAAGACTCATAAAAGCACACACCTAAAAATAATTAAAAGGTACAAATTCTACCCTAGTTTAGCATGTTTTTATGTAAAAACGTATCAATTATATTCTCATTTTTAGCGCATGCGCACAACCACACGTAACAAAGGCGATAAAACCCATAAAACATAGAAAACTGGTCTCGAAGCAACTCCCACACCCACGTTTTACATTTTTTGCATTATTCACAAGTTTGGCCCTCTGCAAGCTCCACAAGATCTCAATCTTACTCTGCTCTGGATCCAACTCTACATAATTCTGATTATTAACTCTCTTACAAGGCCAGCAACCAGCGACACTTGCTCGCGGTAAGCTCACAAAAACCAGAACAAACATCAAAGGCGAGAGAACGCGCTTGGCTATTTTAAATCTACGAATCACCTCAACTCCTAAAAAAAACCTCTTGGCATTCTCGCGCATACGGGGACCCAGGGCTAAAAATAAGTTCCTTTAAGATATGAAATTGTGTATTCAATGCTACAAAATGCAACAACAAAAAGTCACGCGATCAATCCAAATTATCAAATGAGCTACTCAAAGACTGAATCCACGCATACGCGAGGATGACAAGGATTACCTAAAAGTAGCCTAAAACTCTGGCTGCCTGCCCTTCAAAGCTTTACGCGAAGAAGGGTCATTCTTTACAAAAGTAGGCCACAACACGTACACTGTAATAAAAGGGAAGAATTCAAGCAGAGCAAGACAGATTTCGTAATTATTTCTCTCGTCTTACACGCTCATCTGTATCATTCACAGAAGCTGTAACTTCCCTAATAACCCGTATAAGTACAAGGCATATAGCTTCACAATTTTTAGCTGTTACAAGGCATAAATGAAAAAGATTTTAATTAACGACAATCCGTGGCAAACGCGGATTGCAATAACCCGTAACGATCGATTATGTAACCTTTACTTCGCATCTCATGAAAAACAACCTCTTGAACGCTGCTTTTTTAAAGGCACCGTCATCAAGGTTCTACCTGGTATACAAACGGCATTTGTTGACTTTGGTCAAGAAAAAGCCGGTTTTTTGCATATCTCAGAGATTGATCGCGAATTAGCATTCGACCGCATGCACGGCTCATCCGATGATGAAGACGAGCAACTAGACACTCTGGATGGCGACAATACAGAACCAGTAAAGAAAAAACGCCCAGGCAAGCCTGACAATATCGCCAAGATCCTAAGAGAAGGCGAGCATATTCTCATTCAGGTAAGCAAAGAACCTGTCTACCAGAAGGGCGCAAAGCTTACAACTTGTTTTACACTTCCGGGCCGCTTTTTTGTCTTAATGCCTAATATTTCTCGCATTGCTATTTCTAAAAAAATATCGGACAAGGAAGAGCGCACTCGATTAAAAGAGCTTGTTCGCCAAAACCTACCCGAAGGCATGGGTGCGATTATTCGTACAACATGCGATAGCCGTCCACCGCACGAGATACTTTCTGATTTGGCCTACCTAGTCAACACATGGGCAGAAATACAAAGTAAATACGAATCAGCCGAACCGCTTGAGAAAATTTACGAAGACGCGCCACTTGCATCGCAAGTTGTCCGTGATCATCTAGATGATGACGTTGAACGCGTAATTGCTGACACCAAAGAAAGCCAAGACGAACTTTACAAGTTCATTCGCGAAATCGCTCCTGACCAAGCGCACAAAGTTGTGCTATATAACGAGCCTCCGATGCTCTTTGACGGGCTTAAAATCGACGAGCAAATTCAGCAAGCTCTTGAGCCAAAAGTACATCTAGATTGTGGTGGTAGCATAATCGTTGAGACAACTGAGGCCATGACGGTTATCGATGTTAACACCGGCAAATTTACCGGTAGAGCTCGAAGCTCCATGGAAGAAACAATCTTCAAAACAAACATGGAAGCTGCAGACGAAGTTGTTAGACAACTGGGACTACGCAACATCGGTGGATTGATCGTTATCGACTTCATCGATATGTCTACCAGCACAAACAAACAAAAGCTCATTCAACATCTTGAAAAAACACTGCGTGAATACGATAAGTTCCAATCAGTGGTTCTAAAAATCTCTGAGTTTGGCCTTGTTCAAATGACCCGTAAAAGATCGGGTAAAACATTACAACAACAGATGGCAGAAACTTGCCCCTGCTGTAGCGGACTAGGCGTTGTTTCTTCTGTATTTACTCAGTCTCACAGCACTTTGCGAGAGCTTAAAAGACTGTTATTGAGCAATAAAGAAAGTGATTCGGTTGTTCTAAGTGTTAATCAAGAACTGTTCGAATATATCAATACAGCCTTGTACAACAGCATTCTACAACTAGAAAAACAACTAAGCTGCACGATAACGCTCCAGCTAGAGCCAAAACTTACTCGTATGCAACACGCTATTAAACAGATCAAATAAATATGCTAAGCTAAGCTCGTTTGCGACTTGCGAATACCGCTATTGTCGCACGCGAGCCGTTTGCTTCATCGGCATAATATACCGCTTTCAATCAGGAAGGAACGTCATGGCTGATACACAATCAGTTCTTGAGAGGTACCCAGAATACGAGATTACCATCGGTATCGAGGTTCACGTACAGCTCAACACAGCAAGCAAAATTTTTTGTCGCTGCCCAAACAGCCCGACACCTGACGCTAATCAGAACATTTGCCCGATATGCTGCGGTCACCCTGGAGTGCTTCCTGTATTGAACAAAGAAGTAGTCAATGGCGCCATTAAGGCGGGCCTTGGCACTAACTGTACAATTGCACAACACTCAGAATTTGCTCGCAAACATTACTTCTATCCTGATCTTCCAAAAGGCTTCCAAACTACACAGAGCGACAAACCGATCTGCACAGACGGTTCAGTCAATATTCGACTGGATGACGGAAGCACAAAAGTAATTCGCATCGAGCGAATTCACATGGAAGAAGATGCCGGTAAAAACATCCACGCTACAGGCACAAACGAGAGTTTTGTTGACCTTAATCGCGCCGGAACACCGTTGATCGAGATTGTTTCTAGACCTGATATTTGTAATGCAGCTCAAGCTACTGCTTATCTAAAAACATTGCGATCAATCGTTACGTATCTGGGCATCTGTAGCGGAAACATGGAAGAAGGCGCATTCCGCGCTGACACCAATCTTTCGATTAAACTCAGAAGCGCAACCGAGCTTGGAACTCGCTGCGAGCTAAAAAACATCAACTCATTCAAGTTCATTCGCGACGCGATTGAGTACGAAGCTGAACGTCAGATCAAAAAGATATTAAAGGGCGAAAAAATCGTGCAAGAAACACGACTTTGGGACACCGTAGAGCGCAAAACCAAAAGTATGCGTAGCAAAGAAGATGCAGCCGATTACCGGTACTTTAGAGAACCAGATCTGCCTGTCCTAAAAATAGACAAGGAATGGGTACAAAGAATCAAAGATGAATTACCTGAGCTCCCTGAACAGAAATTTGAACGGCTTTGCTCACAAAACAATCTATCGGCCTATGAGGCTGATATTCTAATCTACAATCCAGAAGTTGCAGATTATTATGAGCAGGCATACGCCATTACACCAAGCAAAAATCTTATTAATTTGGTTCTACGTGACATCATGGCACACCTAAAGGACCAAAAAATTACCGTTAAAGAGTGCAAAATTGCACCAAAACAACTCTGCGAGCTTGTAGCAATGCTTGACAACGGAGCCATTAATAATCGTGCCGCACGGACCGTTTTTGACGAGATGGCCGAGAATGGTGGCAGCCCCGGTGACATCGTTAAGGCAAAAGGCCTCGAGCAGATCGGTTCATCACAAGAGATAGAGGTCATTGTTAAGGCCGTTATCGACGCATCCCCAGATCAACTTGCAGCTTATCGGTCAGGTAAAGACCGGCTGTTTGGCTACTTTGTCGGGCAAGTGATGAAAAAAACTGGCGGAAACGCGAATCCAAAAATTGTACAAGAGCTTCTCAAAAAGCATTTATCAGCCGAGTGACATGCGCTAAAAAGGAGTGACATGAACAGAAACGAGCTGGTCAGTTATCTAGATTCATATCTGGATCCTGATAAAATCAAAGATGACTCAATCAATGGATTGCAGGTTCCTGGCGATGAACAGGTTAGCAAGATTGCTGTTGCAACCGATGCAACGCTAGACACATTTAAAGCCTCGGTTGAGAATGGATGCAACTTTCTGTTTGCTCATCACGGTATGTTTTGGAGCTACCGCAAAGAAGGCCGAATTACACCGCTATTCAAGAAAAAACTACAATTTTTGTTCGACAACAACCTCTCTGTATACGCTTCACACTTACCCCTGGATATGCACCCCGAGTGCGGCAACAACAAAGTTCTTTTTGACCTTCTCGAGCTACAAAACCCTGAACTGATGGGCCTTTATCACGGTTCACTTATCGGCATGATGGGTACAGTAAAAAACCAAAAAACAAACTTTAATGACTTTGTAACACTTATTGAAACGCAACTTCAGGACAAAGTTAACGCTTACCACTTTTCAGGCAAACCGGTGAAAAAAGTTGCAATCATAACCGGTGGTGGTCAGTTTGGCCTTAAAGAAGCTCAAGAACGAGACTTTGACACCTTTATCACTGGCGAGATGAATCATTACATGTATCATGTAGCCAAAGAGAATGGTATTAACGTAATACTAGCCGGGCACTATCGAACCGAGACACTGGGACCCAAAGCAGTCGCCCAACACTTGAAGCAGAAATTTGGGCTCGATTACGTTTTTCTAGACTTCCCAACCAGACTTTGAGGCCTACAAACAACAAAGGGAGTAGATAACAATGTCTGATTATTTCGGCATAATCCTTTTTTTTGTTCTATTTGGAGCGATTGGAAGACATATTCCAGAATTCCTAAACAACAATCCCCCAGCCACAGCTCAACAAAGTCTAGACAAAGAAAACCCGTTAGAGCAAAAAAAATAGCCCTCGAGAATTAACTCGAGAGCTATTTTTTTTGCCTGGTTTTTTAGGCAGTTACTTTTTTAGTCACCCACAACTTAATCTTGCTAAGAAACGAAGATGCAGATTCCATCTGAGAAAATGGAAAAGCTTTACCACCTTCTGAAGGCTTTTCAAACACACAACGAAGAACAACCATTGCGCCTGGGTAAACGAAACGATACCAATCCTTAAGAGAAGTTCCAGTCATTTTACACCCGGTCACAAAGAGCGAATCTTTTTTATAACTACCACGAACGCGGTATAACAGTGAACCAGCAACAGCTAGGCCACTAACTAATCGTATAGCATTCTTATGCCTGGTAATGCGGTTATTTTTGCCAAACAAAGATGATACACCAACGACAGCTTCTGTCAGGGCGTTTGCAGGATTAAGAGCTAACCAAATTTTGTAGGTATGAAACTTGGTTGTAAGCCATTGTGAGCATGTTTTTTTAGCCAAATAAACTGGCACAGGCTTTTGGTCACTAAGCTTCACAGGCAAAGGACCTTCTTGCTTATCTTCATCTGAACGATGATGAATAACATGTAAAACATTTTTAGAGTTACCCTGATCCTTAGAAACAACTAAACCTTTATCCTGACTTACAGCATCCCGCAGTTCAGCGCCATCCAAACTTTCTATTCGGACACCAAAAGCAGTTGCCATCGTCAGCATTAAACTTAACAATATAAACTTCTTCATAATTAACCTCCAAAGGCGTATATATAAATTTCTTACCTTTTATTTTACTAATCTTACACAATTTGTCAATCTATGCTACCTATTCTGCAAGCAAAACAAACCCGTTGATACACACAAAAAAATAGCCCCCAAGGATTAGCCTGAGAGCTATATTAATCTTTTAAGCCTGCCTAAGCAGCAACTATTACGTGACAAAACTATGTTACAAAAAAACATACCGCCGAAGCCAAAAGTCGCTTCCAGTCCCATAAAGCATGGAACGCAGGACGCATAGCAGTTATGATTCGTATTTCTGGTTTGTAGCCACGATAAGTACGAATTAGAGCTGAACCTACTACAACCGCAGCACCAACTGCTCTGACATGATTCTTATGCTCATTAAGCCAATTCGTTCTTCTAATCCATTTAGACCTCGCACAGCGGAGCGTTAGTTCTACTGCAGCGTTTAGTGGGTTACCACCAGTCCAGCCCCAGTAGGCATAATCTCCACACTTGTCCCAGAAAGCCTTTACGTGAGGCTTATAAATAACAGGGCCTTCCGTCAAAAGTCTGTTTGCATATTGAGTATTCTTGGCGTCTTTAGAATTATTTGTTTCTTGAGAATCCAAACCACCAAAAGCGGTAGCCATGGTCAACATCGAAAATAACAATATAAATTTCTTCATAATTAACCCCACAAATCCATGTAAAAGTATTCTTTTTATTTTACAGATATGTCACAATTAGTCAATCATAAGGCGTTTTCAACTCAAAAACCTGAGCTCGCAATCCCGCACAAACTAACGTCAATTTTTGAAAAAATATTATTTTGCTAAACTGCAGATAATATACAAGCCGCAGAGTGCTTGGCTTTTCTCAACACCCAACTTATCGCAGGACAGAGCGTGAAATACGATGTCAAAGCCACTCAAGAGAAGTGGCAACAGATCTGGAAAGAGAATCCACCTATCACTCATGATGCAAAAAAGGGCCTTAAAAAATTCTATTGCCTTGATATGTTTCCGTATCCATCAGGGTCCGGCCTGCATGTTGGCCATTGGCGCGGATACGTACTATCCGACGTCTATTCAAGAATAAAACAACTTCAAGGCTATAACGTTCTACACCCGATGGGCTGGGACGCCTTTGGCCTACCTGCAGAAAATGATGCTATCAAAAAAGGTATTCATCCTGCCAAGGGTACAGCAAAAAACATCGCTACCTTCAAAGATCAGCTACAAAAAATTGGTGCAATCTACGACTGGTCAAAGGAGCTAAACACCACCGATCCCGACTACTACAAGTGGACGCAATGGATCTTTTTGCAGATGTACAAAGCTGACCTTGCATACCAGTCAACTCGACCAATAAATTGGTGCCCATCTTGCCTAACCGGCCTTGCAAATGAGGAAGTAGTAGAAGGAGCGTGTGAACGCTGTGGAACTACAACAACTCGCAAAGAGGTTCGACAATGGGTACTCAAAATAACCGCCTATGCACAAAAATTGCTTGATGGCCTTGATACACTTGATTGGCCAGAAAAAGTTAAATTGATGCAGCGCAACTGGATTGGAAAGTCTCAGGGCTTAATTTTTAGTGCTCCACTCAAAGATGGCGACATCAACATCGAGACATTTTCAGCGCATTTTGAGACCTTTGCAGCCGATACATTCGTTGTTATAGCTCCTGACCATCCGCTCCTTGAGCAGTTAATCGAGAATGTTGACAACAAAGACCAGATTCAAGAATTTTGTGCCCGAATTCTTGAAAGCAGACTAACCCAAGAACCTGGTCAAGAAGCTGAACCTGAAGGTATTTTTACAAACCGCTACATTCAAGACCCGGTAAGCGGCACAGATCTACCGATCTGGGTTGCCAGCTTTGCACTGGCCGACTACGGAACCGGAATTGTAAAATGCAGCGCACACGATGAACGTGATTTTAATTTCGCCAAAAAATACAACATTCCTATAAAGCCGATACTCTTCCCAAAAGATCCAGTTGAGGCTGAAAAAGTACGTAATCTTGAAACCTGCTACATCGACATGCAAGACGGCATTCTCAGTGCGCCTGAAGCCTTTGCGGGCAAGCGCTCTGGTGATTGCCGACAAGAAGTAATCGATTACTGCATAGAAAAAGGTTATGCACGACCAAAAGATGCTTACCGTCTACGAGACTGGATTTTTTCACGCCAGCGATACTGGGGCGAGCCTATTCCATTGGTTCACTGCGCAAGTTGTGGCGTTGTGCCTGTGCCAGAAGAGCAGCTGCCAATCGAACTTCCTGATGTAAAAAGCTATCAACCTACGGGAACTGGCGAATCTCCTCTTGCAGACATCGATGAATGGGTAAACACAAGTTGCCCAAAATGTAATGGTCCAGCAAAGCGCGAAACAAACACCATGCCGCAGTGGGCCGGTTCATGCTGGTACTTTTTGCGGTACCCTAATCCAAATTTAACGGATAAAGCATTCGACCTTGCGGACATGAAGTACTGGCTACCAGTTGACCTGTATGTAGGCGGCGTTGAGCATGCAATTCTACATCTGCTTTACGCACGATTTTTTGTAAAAGTACTTTACGATCAAGGGCATCTACCGTTTGATGAGCCGTTCAAACAGCTCTTTAATCAGGGAATGGTCTGCAAGCGATCAAACTCTGGCCAGGTAGAAAAGATGTCCAAGTCGAAGGGTAACGTTGTTAACCCCAACGACATCGTCGATAAATACGGCTCTGACGTGCTGCGTTTGTACATTCTTTTTGTAGGACCACCAGAGCTTGACTGTGAATGGCAAGACAACGGACTTGATGGTATCAAACGATTTTTAAATAAATTGTGGAACCATCTTACCGCACCCGAAACTCGCCTACAAAAAGACCAAGCCGAAGACGACAAGACTAAGGCTGATGTTAACCGCTTCATCAAAGAGTTCCAATCGCGCCTAGATCGCTTCAAGCCAAATACTGCAATTTCTGCATTCATGGAGCTTGCCAACAAACTTACCGAGCGCAAAGCTCAATTAAGCGATGTTAGCATTGAGCAGATTCTTAGCCTACTCTCGACGATAGCGCCACACATGGCCAGCGAACTGCTTGAGCAACTCCTTGGCAAACAACTAGCAGACTGCTCATGGCCGACTTACAATCCTGATTACTTAATTGCAAACACAGTAACCATCGTGGTACAGGTAAATAGCAAAGTTAGAGCAAAAATCGAAGTCCCAACTAACAGCGATCAAGAATTTGTAGTTACACAAGCCCGTGAGGTTGTTGCCCAGAAATGGCTCGCCGACAAAACGGAGCTCAAAGCCATTTTTGTACAAAACAGGCTGGTAAACTTCGTCATTAGATAATCAATTGTCGTTAAGCAAAGGCAGGCCAATTCGCTGTCTTCGCTTAACGACACCAAAATCCTAACCTTACTACGCCTTCTACCGTTGTTATTACGTCTAAAAAACCGTTCCCCGGCCTGACCCTATTTCGCTGATTTAAAAACTTCCTAATTTTGCCATCCCCGGCTTTGAACGAGTATCCAGAACTAAAAACAATTTCTGCTTCCGTAAAATATTAAAATGTTTACAAACCGCAACAATAAAAAACTGCATGCTCTATGCTATCAAATGAACTACTAAAAGACTGGATCCCCGTTCAAGCCGGGGATGACAAAAAAGATAACCTCTTTATGATCCAAAGTTTGCTTGCCGTAACAGGTATACCTGCCTTATACAAACTGCGCCGAAACTTATAACCTACCAGCACGCTCTTCGCAGCTGATAAACACAACCCCTTCACCACAAAACTATTACATTCTGCAATTTATAAATGTTAGTGTGTAAATAAGAAGGGGCTCATTGGTGAGTCACCAAAACACTTTCATGACCAAGGAAACAAGCCATGAAGCAAAAAATAATATTAAGCCTACTCGCTGTAGGAGCTATAATCGGCATCGCACATCATACTCATGGTGGTTTATTTGATGACCTCCGAGACAAAGCTGGTGACGTTATCGGTCACGTAGGCTCACAAGCCACCTCTCATCTTGCTGGCCCAATCGCACAAGAGCTGTCTAACGCCCTAACACCCGCAATAACCCAGACTCTTCGTCGAAGACTAGAAGAGGCTACTGACGGCCTAGAAGATAAAGTCAGACGATCAGTAAAAGAGATTATCTGCGCAACCGTATGCCGCAAGCTTAGCCCAAGAAATGTAGACGAATGCACCGGAAGGTGTCTTGCTAGCCAAGGATTACATCTAGAAAGATTCGCTCCAGACAACATCATACGCTAACTTCGCATTCGCGAAACAAGCCAGCCCCGGACGCAGCTTAACTTCTCTCGGGGCTTTTTGCTGCCCAAATAATATCTGACCAACCCAGAGCGCAACTATTGCTATTTGTAATTCCATTAAGTTATATTGAAAGAGATAAGTGACGTGCCACGGTGGTACGCACACAAGAAATAAGCTTTATTAAACTCAGGAGTTTTATTATGAAAAAGCTATCAATATTACTAACCATTGCTACTGCTCTGCTAATCGCAGATTCAGCCCAAGCTATTAACATCGGTAAATCAATTAAGGGTGCAGAAAATAAAATAGGTCACGTTCTCAAGGGAACTAGAAGGCATGGACATGGTCCTGTTGTGGCTCGAAAACATACAACTAAACACACGCAATTTTCGCCTCAACAACAGTGTTTAAATGCTGCAAACCCGATGACTGGCAAAACTGAAAATTATAATCCTGATACTAAAAAAGCAAATGGGTCAGCCAAAGAATACTACACTGCATTTTGTAATTTTTGCGCAAAGCTAAAAACCGGCAAGGGTCGTAAAGGTTGCTTTGTGGACGCAAAAAGGGAAATGCTCCGTCAAAAAGTAAGAACGTGCCATCGAACATGTGACAAACTAACTCCCAACAGCATAAACAGTCGTAACTGTCATTGGAACTGTGAAAATCACTCTCCAAAACTTCACCGTTGTGGCGATACATGCATTAAAACCTTCAAGACAAAGAAAAAACTCGGCCCATGTATGGACAAATGCTTTCAAAAAGAAGACCGACGAAAACATAATCATAAATAAATAACCACTCTCACACTCACGATTAAAAAGCCCCGGACGTAGTTTAACTATCTCGGGGCTTTTTGCTGCCCAAACATCTAACCCCTCACAGCCGATCAGAACAACGACAACTATTGCTATTTGAATTTTGGACTTGCTATAATAGAGATGGAACGTGATGAACCGTAGAGGCATTCACGCATGAAGCAAGCTTTTTAAACTAAGGAATTTTATCATGAAAAAGGTTTCAATATTACTTACCCTCACAGCGATTCTATTAATCGCAGGCTCAACCCAAGCAGATTTCGGCTTAATACGAGAAGCAGAAAAAGTTGAGAGGGGAGTTGAGGGCGCTATTAATAGAGCCGTTCACAAACTTTGGCGGCGCAGAAAAACTACAAAGCCACTAGTGTCCAAAAAAGTTAAAGCTGTGCCAAGGCAACTCTCACTCCAGCAACAATGCATGCATATGGCCACCCAGACAACAGGGACTGCATCTAGAGGGAAGGGCCTTAAAAGTATGTCCGCCAAAAAATTCTTAACAGAAGCCTGTAGCGAATGCGCTAGCTTGAAGTCAAACAAGGACCAGCGCCACTGCTTTAACATGGTAAAATGCTCAATGAAGCACAAGTGCCACAATCTACCAAAAGACAGCCCCAAACAGATCGGTTGTTACTGGAATTGTAAAAATTCAAACCTACCTGAAGAAATTAAAAAATGCAGTCAAAACTGCTTTAAGCCAAGTCCTAAAAATGGAGATTGTAAAGATCCAGAGTGGTACTGCTTAAACATGTGTAAAACGAACCACTGCATATCAAAACACCCTGGAAATGAGCACAAACAAGGCGAATGCATATGGAACTACAGAGACAACCCTGCAACACTTAAAAAATGTGGCCAAAACTGCTTCAAGCAATTCAAAACAGAGAAAAATGCAAACCGCTGCATTTTTCAATGTGAAAGGCAACAACGCAACAGTGGCCACAAAAAATTACCTACACAACAAGCATCAACCACAAAGCATCATCAGGCCAAAAAAGTGAAGGCTCTGTCAAAACGACCAGGATTTGTAAGCGGTGTCGTTCAGCGACATGTTCCAGCAGTTGTAAAAAGGCGCAAGGCTGCAACAAAACCTGTTGCACAATCAACAACATCAAAACTGCGCGAACGTTGTCTTAAAGCAGCAAAAAGCAACTCTGGTGACCAGAGAGCGTGTAACTCTTGCACGCAATCCAGAAAACTTGACCGCGAAAGCTGCCTGCTTAACCAAATATGCGACATACAATGCAAACATGTTCGACCATTCAAAAAAAGCCAACAGTGCACATGGGCATGCAAAAATGCAACTCATCCAACATTTATAAAATGTGGAAACAAGTGCTGGGATCTAAAACAATGGAAAGATCGTTCAAAGTGTTTTGCTAGTTGTGCAAATCCGTTTACCAATGCAGCCAACAAACAATGTCGAGAACAATGCAAAAGGCTAAAACTAACTGCTAAAGATCAAAAAAATTGCCTTTCTACGTGCAACTACTGCGCAACAAGTAAAAATCTTCAGGGGGCCAAACAGTGCTTCAGGAACGCAAGTTGCAACAACATTTGCAACCAGTACCCCGAAGGATCCCCAAAACAAAGAGAGTGCAACTGGAACTGCGAAGACCAATCTCCAGCACTTAAAAAATGCGGCCAACAGTGCTTTAAGTCAGGTTCGAAGATTGAACCTTGCTTGCATAAATGTTTCGAAACGTTTCGCAACAAAGGACATCGACCACACTAAAATAATACTCTTTAAACAGATACACGCCCCGAGTGGATTAACCTGTTCGGGGCCGTTTACTGCCTACAAGCCGACGCCCTACACTTAATTCATTTACACCTACCTAATTACTCAAAATCTATAAACTATTGATTCTAAGGGCTCTTTTTTGATATAATTAAAGAATGTACAAACATATATTCACACAAAAAGGAGACTATCATGAACTACATCACAAAGGCGCTCATCTGCGCAATTCTAACAATAACAACAGCAAGCAAACTTAAAGCTCGATCTTATACAAGTGCACAGAAGTGTACGCAGGCCTGCCAAACGTTGCAAAGCATCACCAAGCAGTATGACTGCAAAAAAGCATGCGAAACCTGCCGCCAACGTCCGGGTAACACAAAATCCTGTCACCGAGGTGTTATTGCCTGTCTTGCGTCTTGTAAATACAAAGCAAAGAATCGCTACGTCGACTGCTATGCAAACTGCTGGAAGTGCACACAACAAAAAGAAACAACCCCTGCTGGCTGCTTTTGCAAACTTCTTATTCACGGCAAAACACCTTCCTAACCGAACCCCACCTTCGCCCCTTGCGTCGCATTTCCATACCTCTATCCCCTGAACGGGCCCAGCAACTTTGTACGTAATGATAAAAACTATTGCTTTCTGTCATTTAAATATTTCATACTGATAATATACACAGAAGTGTAATAGTTTTGTTTTTACAAAGAAAAGGGTAAAACAATGAAGAAACAATTATTAATCGGCCTAATGGTCGTAGGACTAGCTGGCGGCATAACTTACCACACCAGCGTGCGTGCCAGTAACGTAGTTGAAAGAATAGTGGAAAAGGTCGCAGACAAGGTTATGGGCGCAGTTTCACATCTTATAGAAAAAGCCATGCACGACGTATTCAACAGAGTTTCTAACAGAATCTGTAGACTTGAATGTAAGGTCCTAAACAAAGATGAAGACGGCCGACAGTTATGCTTTGACGAGTGTGATCAGGTCGAATATGAAGTAGAGCTAAAAGACTCAGAAAGAGACTTTAGACAGTCAAGAATGACTCACACTAGAGGCAGATAGTTCTATACATTCACAAAATATGCATAAATCAGCAAGAAGGGCATGGGAAAACTCCCATGCCCTTCTTTTGTTTAAACTATCGTCTACACACGACCAACACGCACAAGCGCCATCTGATCCGTTGAAAGCACCCGCTTTGCAGCAAGTCGAACTTCTTCTATCGTAACGCTTTGAAGATCTTTGATTCTGTTGTCAAAAAAGCTTCGATCAAAGCCATATTGATCAACAAACAAGAAAGCCTCTGCGACTCTAGCATTGCAAGTAAAGTTACCCACCAACGCGCTGATAATCGCATTTTTTGCCTCAATAAATTCCTGCTCAGAGATAACATCCATTGCAGTGTTAATCTCGTGGGCAATCTTTTGCTCTGCTTCACCAAGATTGTCTTTGGTAACCATGGTTATAACGTATGCCATACCCGGCTGCTCATCACTACCAGCTGTTAACGAACCTCTAATCGTATAAAAGAGACCCGAACGCTCACGTAATGCAAACAGACGATTACTCATCGACCCCAAGGCTCCGCCGCCAAAAATCTGATTAAAAATCAGCATCTTATCATAGTCTGGATCTAATCTATCAGTAGAAAGACCCGCAAAGATAAGAATCACCTGATCTCGATTCATCTCTTTATTAATCTCTTGGCTCTTAACTGGCTGCAATGCAGGGAA
Organism: bacterium; assembly: GCA_018663245.1. Taxonomy (GTDB): domain Bacteria; phylum Babelota; class Babeliae; order Babelales; family JABJEI01; genus JABJEI01. The sequence continues at coordinate 79,135 of JABJEI010000029.1, read as the reverse complement.
GTCGATATCAAGAATCTTTTGCCCCTGCAAATTACCAAGCGTATCGTTGAGATACCGCTCGGCAGTCTCGCGATCAATATCACCAATAACTGCTATACGAGCCCCATCATTGCTGACCATTGACTTATGAGCGCCAACCAAGTCGTCGCGCGTAATATTTGCAATACTCTCAGAGCTTCCCGTAGTCTCCTTTCTGTACGGATGATCTTTATAAATAAGATTTTTAACCTCACGCATTCCTACATACCGTGGAGAGTCTTCCTGATACTTTACCCAGGTGAACAGACGAGCACGAACTCGCTCAATAGCTTCTTTATCAAAAGCGGGTTCACTTAAAACATGAGCGGCAAGCTTACAGCCCAGTTCAAAATCATTCGTCAAACTGCCAAGGCTAAGTCTACCCGGAGAGCAATTTAGAGAAATTCCGTTTGACTCAAGCAGGTCAGCAAGCTCTTGCGAGTTATACTTTAAAGTTCCCTCAAGCAACATCTCATTCATGAAGTTGATTAACCCAGGCTTATCATCAGAATCGTAAAAAGATTTCGCCTTTAAATCTAGGACCAAGTTAACTTTGGGCAATCGCGAGTCGCGATGGAAGAGTACCTTGATGCCATTTTTTAATGTAAACATCTCAGCCTTAGGATAATCAAAATCGACAGGCACATTAGGCTCAATATCATTAACAACAACACCCGGTTCTATACCAGAATCACGCTCTTTGCCAGCTAAAATAGCAACATCTAGCTCATCTGATTCACGTTGCATTTCGAGCCATAGCTCTTTTTCTGACCCGTCAAAAGGTACAACGCTACCTCGATACATAACCGATGGCCGCAAGTACTTAACAACAAATTTTTGTACTCGCTCTGCCAAGTCTGGTGCATCTTTTTCGATGTAATTTAGCAAGTAATTCTGGTCGCCAGTCGCCAGGTACGACTTAGCCAACTCATACACCAAGTTTGTGTTGTCCTCAAACATAGTTAGGTAGCCAGATTCGGTGTTTTTAACTGCACGCTGAATCTGTGCATCTGTAACACCATTCTTGGCTATTGCCTGCATTTCCTGACAAATAATTTCGTTAATCTTGTCCATCGACTTTTGATCGCTCATCACAACTTGTATCATGAATGCACCGCTATCAAATAGGTCATAACTAAAAGCATGCACATCAACGGCCAAGCCTTCTTGCTCAACAAGCCTGCGATACAAAATCGACCCTCTACCACAGCCAATAATCCATGATGCAAGCTCCATTACAAAATCTTGCTTACTGCGAGCGCCTGGCACACAGAAGGCCGAAATCATGATTGGTTGCTGAACATCACGTTGCAAAGTAACCGAAACGGAGGACAGATCTTTATTATGATAAAACTCTTTTTTCTGGTAATTCTTGTCTTCAGGAATTGAGGCAAAATTCTTCTTAGCCTCTTGATATACCTGTTCTGGGTCAACATCACCGACAACCACTAACGTTGCGTTGTTAGGCACGTAATGCTTGTGATAGAACCTCTTAAGGTCTTGCGAATCCATGTCCCATAGATCCTGCTTGTAACCAATAATCGGGTAATGGTACGGATGATCAGGGAATATAGCGGTTAGCATAGACTCAACCAGGCTAGCCCCGTTGTTATCCTTGTACATTTTAAGCTCTTGAATAACAGCCTTCATCTCTGAATTCAGCAACTCTTGCTTAAAAGTACAATTCTTCATGCAATCAGCCAGGATCGGCATCGCAAACTTCCAATTGGCAGTTGGGAAGTCAAAATAATATCCGGTGTAATCATGGCCAGTAAAAGCATTTATTTTGCCCGACAATTTGTAGGATATCATGTTGATATCACTCTCGGACATCGTCTCTGTACCTTTAAAGATCATATGCTCAATCAGATGAGCTTTTCCCTTTTCGCTACTGTCCTCGTCCTTTGAACCAACACCGTACATAATTTGTACCGTTACACGTGGCACCGCATGCTGAGGCATAACTAAAATAGTTAAACCATTGTCCAACTCGTACTTTGTTACCTGGGCGTTAACCATCAAAAAACTTCCTAAAATAAACACAAAAACGCCGATCTTTGACCGGCACACAGATAGACTCGCGTGCGCAAAATCTACCAAAAATTCAAATAAATTATACACTCGTTATCCCCTTCTACAAATATCACACCTACCAAGCAACACTCTACCATTCAAATACAACCACGAACAGCACTCTCGCCCAATTTGACAAATAGACAATTTTAGCTTACAATTATAATTGAATAAACCTTGAAGTAATCAGGGTTTAAACATAAAATATACAGATCATGGGAAATGGAGGTTATTTTCTTATGAACACACAAATAAAAAAGGTCTTACGGATCGCAATGCTTACCCTTGGATTAACAATGGGTGTTTCACCTGTTATTAACGCCACTAACGATAAAAAACCAAAACAAAGCTTTTTGGATTCTTTTGTAAAGAAACATCAAAAATTTGGACTAATTCTTTATGCAAGCAAAATTCTATCCTCAAGAAAATACCTGCCCTCTAAAAAAGAACTCGCTATGTCTGTGGCTATAACAGCCCCTACCGTAATGGCAATGTATTTCTTAATGCGCAAAAAACGAGCCTCAAAGGGCAAATCACTCTTAAACAGTGCTTTATCATTTGCTAAAGATGGAACAACTTTACTAATGTTTATCAGCTTCTTCAGGTCGCAGGTAGTTAATACCATTGCTCCTGTTATTTCTCCAAGAATAGATGCTAAAATAAAAGTCGACGGTAGTCAGGCCAACAACAAGACAGACGTAAAGGTCCTAAACATCAACAAAGGACAAGATGTCTTCGGCAACTACAGCGCTTACAAGAAAATTGAAGCTAACGGCGTTCAAAATGTATTAAGTCAACAGCAAAGCATGATTGATTCTAGAAAAAACATCACCGCACAAGAGCTAGTTGAACACTTTAAGTCTAGCAACATCGGGTCAAGCAACCTGCTTAACTAAGCCAAAATTAATAACAAACTATAAGAAGGCCGTGGTCCACAAAACCGCGGCCTTCTTTTTTGCAACTAGTATCACAAAACTCTTGAAACTTCTCCGATGCATGTTTTATACTATTAGTAATAGATAAAAATACTTTTCAGGAGAGAGAATAATGAATAAATTGATCAAACAGCTCAAAGTAGCCTGCTTACTTGCCCTTGCACTAGTTACCTCAAGTGCACTCGCTAAACTTAACCCAAAAAATAGACCCGACAATTTACAATTCTCTATTAATGATAACTTTGAATCTCTAGGCAAATTCAGTCGTTGGAACTTTGACGGCCAATCGTCTTACAGCATCATGCAAATCAATACTACCGACCTTGCAAAAACAATTATTAAGACCGCACCAAAAAATCAAAAGATTTTCTATATCCTCGACTTGGGCGCAGGGCACTTCCAGTGGGGAAATACTTTATTTGAAAAGCTGAACGAGCTTGCAGATAAGGGTGAGCTACCTAGCGATATTACCGTCAATATTGTAAGTGTAGTTGGAGAGAAGTACGTGACAGAAATAGAAGAAGCTGGGATCTGTAAAAAATATAATATTGCCAATTTTAAAGTTGAAGATCTGGACTTAAGCTTAGGACGGTTTCTTTATAAACAAGACCCTGACAATTTTGAAGAAAATCCACAATTTGACCTTATTGTTTCACAATATTGCTTTATTCACCTCAATGACCCCGTTGGTACTTTTGCACAAGCCTACAATCTACTTCGCCCAAAAAGCGGCCTAATGCTAATGCAATACTTCGCAGTAATTGATGATAACGTTAGCGCAGATGACTTGTATCGAATAGAAGGGAATAGGGCAATAATCGACTTCCTTCTAAACACTAAGGCTCCATTTTTAATAGGCGCATGGGGAGACAATCGCTTGCCATACGAATTTCTACTCAGAAGACCAGACGATGCAAGCCTCAATCTGCCAATGGAGTACGCAAGCACCCTGGATCTTAAACTTGCAAATACCGTATCACATCCTATCGCTACATTTAAAAAACTTAAAGGCTATCGGACGTTCAGAACACAAGAAATCAACTTACCCGTCAGCGGATATTGGGACACAAAACCAGGCGACTCGTTTTATGGAGACGTATCGCTATTCCAATGGCTAATCAAAAACTATCCTGGTTGGAAAAAGACCATCGTAAGGTGGGAGCCAATCTTAAAAAGCGACAGACGCGAGCCTTTGTACAGCTACCCTTCACCGCACTTAAAGGCCATTTACGAAGGCAACACAAAAAAACTTATCGAACTTATCAAAAATGAAGACGACATTCTTAAGTTAAATGTAGGAAAATACGGCCAACTAATAGATGTAATAACCTCAAAGGGAATGCTAAAGCATGTAATCCCATACGTTAAAAACGTAGATCAGCAATTCGGTTACTCCAAAAAAGATAAAGATAGCCTTACACACCTTGCTACCAAAAATTTGGACCTAGACAGCCTCAAACTCTTGGCCGATAGACGCGCTGATTTTAACATGCAAGACCGTTACGGTGATACGGCACTTCATCATGCGCTATCAGGTAACAAAGACTGGGCCAAAAGACTAGAGATTATCAAGTTTTTAATTCAAAACGGAGCAAGTCTTTCGATCGCAAACGAGGACGAAAAGTCTCCCCAAGATTTGATTGACTCTAGAATAAACAAAAGTAAAAAACTGGCCCTTCTAAAAATACTTGCCGATCATGAAAAAAATCAGCTCAATGAACTTAATAAAGCAACAGTAGATGAGCTTGATTTGCACTGGCAAGACTTAGGCCACAACATATAAACAAAAAAAGGGCCGTGGCGTAAAAAATCGCGGCCTTCTTTTTTGCAGCCAAGATGACAAAACAAACAACCATGATAAAGTGATATAGACAAATTGCCCCTACCAGCCCACAACAAATTGCCTCTGACGTGTTTACCACAAAACCGCTTACACATATTTTTTCTGGCCATCGCACACATGCCACATTCTGGATTATAGCTGCATTCACAGCGCTTGGAGTAGGGCTTTACAACTACCACGCACAGCACCAAGCGTTTGATAATCTGTATCAACAATTTGAGGGTCAAAAACTCTTTATTACCGCAACAGTAAAAGATGTCACAAACATCACAAATCAACGCTTTAAAAAACAGATTCTTCTGCGAACATCACAAATCAACACAACCCCCTACAACTGCGCCATATCGCTCTACACAAATGATTGGTGGATGCGTGTTGGCGACACCATCGAGCTCAAGAACGTGCAGCTTCGCAAGCCAAAGGACAGGGCGTTCATTGAGTACATGATCAAAGAAGGGACAATCGCAACTCTGTTCACACCGCGCCCAGACTACAAGCGAACATCTCGACCAATTTGGAGCCTTCGACGAGCACTTGTGCACCAAAGAGAGAAGCTTTTAGTCAAACTCAAAAAATCGCTTAGCCCTCAAACATTCGCACTCGTTACTTCTATTTTCTTGGGCAATAAACGCTTTGTAAAAGAAGAAATGAGCGCTTTACGGGACCAATGGAACGCATGGGGACTAGCACACCAGCTTGCCCGTTCCGGGCTGCATCTTATGATCTTTATCTTCCTGTGGACCACAATGCTAGGATTTGTTCCCTGTAGCTTCAAAACCAAACAAACGATCTTAATCATGCTTTGCCTAGCCTACTGGGCTATCAGCTGGACCAGCATCTCATTCTCGCGAGCCTTGATGACATTTGTACTCTACAAACTATGCAACCTACTAACCCTGCCAGTACATGGCCTACACCTCTGGATTCTCGTTTTTGCCATAACTGCGACAGTCAACCCAACTGCAATATTTTTTCTCGACTTCCAACTTAGCTTTGCCCTTACTGGTGCACTGATCTGGTTTTACCAAGCCCAGCGTTCAGCACACCGAAAAACCCCCTAAAGGCGCCTACTCTTGCACTCATACGCACTATGCATGATAAGGTGAAAATCAGGGACACACGAACGATTCTTTTCTAGGGGGAGAAGATAATGAAGCAGGCACATTGCCTATCGATGGCGCTGTTGTGCACAGCGCTATTCAATATCCAAGCACAACAACAAAACCCAGTCATTCTCACACAAAACGCTCAAGATCAGGTAGATCTACAAGCAGTATTATCAAGCAAACAACCAGCGCAAGAGCAAAAAATTGCCAACTGGACGGTCATGATTTACATCTCGGCAGATAACGACCTGTTTAGCTTTGCTGGACGTAATATGAAGCAGATGGAGGCAATCGGCTCAAACGAAAACTTAAATATAATTGTTCAGCTAGACACTAACCGATACGGTCGTGGCAAGGTAACACAGCGATACAAAATACAACACCACTCTCGAGAGCTTCTGTTCAGCCCCGAACAGGCCATGGACAGCGGAGATCCTGATACACTTGTTGATTTTTGCGACTGGAGCATTAAACGCTTCCCAGCCCAGCACTACGCAGTCATTATGTGGAACCACGGAACAGGCGCTATCGACCCAATGATTGCACGAGCAATTAATCCTTCACACCTTTTTACCTACAACAAGCAGCGAGACCTAATCGAACTAGATCGATCCATTAGTTTTATGGACTTTGTTGAGAGTTCAGCTGCCCCGGACAAAAATGTAGTTTTAGATGCAAAACCACAAACACGCGGCATTTGCTTTGACCAAAGCACAGGTAACTACATCGACAACAAAGGGCTGGGTTATGCCTTGGCAACTATACAAGAAAAGTGCCTAAACAATGAAAAACTCGATATTTTATCGTTTGACGCCTGCTTAATGTCTATGGCCGAAATCGGCTCAATAGCAAGCAAACACGCAAAATACATGGTCGCCTCTCAAGAGGTTGAACTTGGCACTGGCTTCAACTATGCACGTGTACTACTTCCACTAGCTCAAGCAGAAACAACACCTGAAGAGCTAGCAAAGCACATGGTCTACGCTTACGAGCAGTCATACGGTAAAATAACCAACGACTACACACTCGCAGCCCTTGATCTAGAGCACTTTGGAGAACTCGAAGACAATATTAGCTCAGTTGCCATGCTCTTAATAGAGGCAATCGACAACCAATCAAGCAAAAGCGTGCGCAAGATGATCACCTACTGCAAGTCTCCACGCCACTGCACCTGCTTCGACGAACCAACCTACATCGATTTATACGATTTTTATCAAAACCTTGAAAAACGGCTACATACCATACGACTGCATGACATAACATTGCAAAAAACCATCGTGGCCGAACTTACAAAACAACTAAAAGCCGGTAAAGAGTTAATCCTTAAAATAGTTACAGCCAACGTTGCAGGACACAATCTAAGACGTGCTCGCGGCATTTCTATATATCTTCCATCACGATTGCACCCATCCTACAGGAAAAATGAACCTGCTATAGAGATGAATTGGCTTAAAATGATCATGACCTACATCTTGTCTCGATAAGACCAATCGATAAAAACTGGCCCCGGTGCTACACTCAATCAACAATAACAGTACCTTACCGGGGTCAAATTCATGACAAACACCAACAAAAATGAACAGCTTGAAGCCCTACACAATCTCTATAAAGCCTGCAAACATTGCCCACTAGCCAGCCTTGGTCGCCAGCAAGTTGTTTTTGGAGAAGGCAACCCAAACGCGCCACTTTTATTTTTGGGTGAAGGCCCTGGCCGGGAAGAAGATAAAGTTGGACGCCCATTCATAGGCCGATCTGGTCAACTACTACGCAAAACAATTGCTAAAATAGGCTTAAAGCCAGAAGATTATTACATAACAAATGTGGTTAAATGCAGGCCGCCAAACAATCGACTCCCAAACAAAGGCGAAATCAGTCCCTGCACAAAGCTTATCTTAAAGCGCGAGCTGGATATTATACAGCCAAAAGTGATCTGCTCCCTTGGCAGCTGTGCCACAAAAGTGATTCTTGAAGAAAAACTTATACGAATGACCGACGCACGAAAAAAAATCATCAACAAAAACGGCCTGAGCGTTAAGCCAGTGTTCCACCCAGCATACATCTTGCGCAACTCTAAAATGCGCGATATGTGGATCCTCGACCTAAAACAGGCTTTCGACCTGTCAAAGAATTCATAATAGCCTCATCGGCCAAAAAAGGGTGGTGGATAACTTGGTGGATAAGTGGTGGATAAGTGGTGGATAACTCATAGGTGAATGTGGATAACTCGGCATTTTGAAAAACAGACCCCCCTCAATAGCTGCTCTGACAGGCTGATAACGAAAAGCGACACAGAGTGCGACACTGGTTTTGTGCTCCTACAGGGGCTATCCGATAGGTGATAATAAGTTATCCACATTCGGCCTTGAGTTATCCACCAAGTTATCCACCAAGTTATCCACCACCTAAAAAAACTTAAATTGTGGATACATGGGATCTTTTGTGATTAGGGTAGTGAGTTATCCACCAAAAGGGGGTATGCCTGTTACTACTACTTATAATAAGTAAGTTAATAAATAATAATAAGAGGTACCATTGTTACACATTGTATTCCTACTACATCAAGGGCGGCGAATGGCAAAGCTTTTTATTTTTTCTGTTTTTGGTAAACTTAGCCTTACATTGCGTTTTCAAAACTTTTTCTTTAACCAACTCAAGGGATGCGGTTGAAGCTTTTTCAAGTCATAGACGAACTTGTTCAGGATCGCGGCTTAGACCGATCCGTCGTTGCCGATATTATATGCCAGGGTATGCTTGGAGCGTATAGCAAACGCTATCCAGAAATACCTCTAACGGCTGCTTACAACAAAAAAACAGACGATATTGATGTGTTTGTCGATAAAGAGACCGTTTCTGCGGTTGAAGACAGCCTGATTCAAATGAATCTTCGTAAAGCCCGTGAATTCAAAAAAGATGCCCAAATTGGTGATATCATCAATGTTCCGTTTGAAGGAACAATTGGCCGCATTGAGATTTTACGAGCCAAGCAAATTATATCACAAGAAATCCGAGCGGTTGAAGCTGCTGCGGTTTACAAAGAATTCAAAGAAAAAGAAGGCACAATCATTAACGGCGTTGTTCACAAGTGTGAGCGTAGCGGTGTTACGATTGTGGTTAACGACACCTTTGCATTCCTGCCCAAGTCTTTGACTCCTGCTGGTGAGCGTTGTGTTGCAGGTTATACTGTTCGCGCCTTGCTAAAAGAGGTTCTTGAGGAGCCGGTAAGCGAGAATCAGTTGATTCTTGACCGTGTTTCGCCTAGATTCCTAGAGTTATTGTTTGAGCTGGAAATACCAGAAGTTTATGAGAGAATCGTCGAAATTAAAAAAATCGTTCGGTCTCCAGGCTACAAATCAAAAGTACTTGTTGCTTCAAACGATGATAACATTGACCCTGTAGGCACCTGTGTTGGTGTTCATGGGTCGCGTATCAAGCCTATCCTCAAAGAATTAGGTGATGAGCGTGTTGATGTTATTTCGTGGTCAGAATCTTTGGAAGTTCTCGTTCGTGGGGCGATGAAGCCTGCGCACGTTGAGCGTGTTGAGATTGTTGATGACCAGAACATTAATGTTTGGGTCGATGAAGAGCAACATTCAATTGCAATCGGTAAGATGGGTAAAAACATTGGACTGGCCTCAGAACTTGTTGGACATAAGATTCATCTTGTTCGAGACGGCGATGTTGATCGTCAGCATGCAGAAGCTATACTGTCCGAAGAGGACATTGGCCTGAATGATGACGAAAAAGATATGGATTCGGGGGAAGAGTAAGCCCCGTTACTTCCAGAGTTATATTATATTTTTACGGTAGAGAGTTGCATCTGCAATGCGCGTATATGAGTTCGCAAAAATTTATGATTTGACTAGTAAGCAGGTCATCGATGCCCTAAAAGGGCAAAATGTTGATGTTGCCAATCATATGTCAGTTATTCCTGATGATAAGATAGCCCAACTTGAAGTGTTGCTTGGTGTTGGACAAAAGTCTTCACAGCAAGCATCCAAAGCTTCTCCTAGCCAGCCTTCTGGCAAGCAGGAAAAGCCTGAGTTGAGCGCTATCAATGAGCAGGTTCCTGGTAAAGTCGAAGATGATGACAAACTTGACATTGATCCGCAAAAACGTCGTTTAAACAAAGTTTTAAAGGCAGTTGCAGGCAATGTTATTGTTGTTGAGCCTATGACCGTCGGGCAATTTGCTCAGCGCTCTGGTCTTCCTGTTAACCAAATTATTTTGACGCTTATTCGCAAAGGCCTTGCCTGCACGATGAACCATCCGCTTGATGAAAAGCAGGTTCTTCAATTGGCAGAGGACTTTGAGTTAAAAGCTACTTATGCAGAAAAGCAGGACAGCGACCAAAGCAAAACAATTAAAAAAACTGCAGCCTCAAAAAATGCTCAAATAAGACTTCCGGTTATTGTTGTTATGGGCCATGTTGACCATGGCAAGACAACTCTTTTGGATTATATTCGCAATACGCGAGTTGTTCAGCGAGAAGCTGGCGGTATAACACAGCATCTTGGTGCTTACGAAGTAACTACAGATCACGGCAACCTTATTTTCCTTGATACGCCCGGCCACGAGGCATTTTCTGCCATTCGTATGCGGGGTGCTCGCGTCGCTGATATAGCTATTTTGATGGTAGCAGCTGATGATGGCATTATGCCTCAAACTGTTGAAGCAATTAACCACGCTCGTGCAGCTAAAATTCCAATGATTGTTGCTATCAACAAGATGGATAAAGCTGATCCTAAGCGAGTTGAAGCTATTTACTCTGAGCTTGCACAGAATGATCTGTTGCCTGAAGCTTGGGGTGGTCAAATATCAACGGTTCCCGTCTCTGCCCTCAAGGGTGATGGCGTAGACAATCTTCTAGAAATAGTTGCGCTACAAGCAGAAATGCTTGAATTAAAAGCAGATTTGTCAGTAGCTCCTCAAGGCTATGTTTTAGAATCAAAGCTTGAACGAGGTCGAGGTCCTGTTGCGACTGTTATTTGTCAAAACGGTATCCTTAAAATTGGTGACTATTTTGCGGCTGGTAGGACGTTTGGTCGAGTTAACTCTCTTGTTGATTCGTACGGAAAACGTGTTACACAAGTGCAACCGTCACAACCGGCCAGAATTGCCGGATTCCAAGATCTTCCAAAGCCGGGTGATAGCTTTAATGTTATTTCTGCTTCAGAGTTCAAAAAATTGCGACAACGTGGCAGTGCGCCAGTTCCGCGACGCTTGCTATTGCAACCAGGTTCGAATCTGCTAAACGTTATCGTAAAGTCTGACACCCAGTCTTCAAGAGAAGCAGTTCGTGGCTCTCTGGACAAGGTAAGCCTGTCTTTTGATCAGAAGATTAATATCATTTTGGATGGTGTCGGTTCTGTTACAGAAAGCGATGTTACGCTTGCGGTAAGTTCAGGGGCAATTATTTATGGCCTACATTCAAAAGTAGAGCCTAATGCTGTTCAACTGGCGACTCGTGAAGGTGTTGATATTCGCTTGTTCACGATTATTTACAAGCTTATCGAAGATGTCGAAAAACTACTTGAGCAAGGTAAAGAGATCAAAATGATCTCGAAAAAAATTGGTGATTTCTCTGTGCTCAAGGTGTTTGATATAAAGCGCGTTGGTATTGTTGCTGGTGGTAAGGTAAATTCTGGATTCCTGCTTGATGGCGGACAGATTACTATTTACCGTCGCGGCAAAGAGATTGGCCAGGGTATAATCAGCAGCCTTCAGAAAGAGCGCAAATCAGCTAAACGAGTTTTGGCTGGCTTTGAGTGTGCATTCCTGGTTGTTGGTCATACTGACTGGCAGGTTGATGATACGGCTGAGTGCTTCCAAGAAGTACCAGAAGACCAAGCTTAAAAGACTATTCGGGCCTTTGCATTATTCATAACTTTGAATAAGTTGAATAACGCAAAGGCCCGAATTTCCATTTCCTAGTCCAGACAACACTCTTAATTTTATGCTGCAATCTAAAAGATCTTTTACGCAAGTTTTAGAATTATTTTCTTTAGCAAGGCGATACAATGTATTTAGTCCTTGTGATAGGGGCTTTGCTTCGTCTCGGTCCCAATCTTTATCCCAGATGAAGCGGAAGTCTTCCTCGGTGAAGGTAGTGATCAGGCTTTTGCTTGTTTTATATTCTTTAAATAATAGATTTAAAATGAAGAGATTTTCAGTGCTTTGTTTTGGCCTCCCGTTTATGTACTTGTTGAAAAAGTATTTTTTGGGGGTCGTGCGTTTATATAATAAATTTAGTCGGCTTAATGATCTATAAAATTTAATTATTTCTTTGTTATGAATCTGGTACGGACCTTTCGATTCAATTTTATCTGTGATGCAAAAATCGGCTCCGTTTGTTACTAAAATTTTTGAGATACTCACATTGTTGGCATAGTGAAATGGTGTCCCACCTAAGCTACATTGGGCGTTAACATCGGCTCCGTTTGTGATTAAAAATTGCACGATGCCTGTTCTTCCCATGTTGGCCGCAATGTGAAGAGGTGTCCACAGTGTGCTATTCTTTGCATTTACAGACCTTTTATCTTTTATTACTAGCTGCTTGATTAGGTTAAGTTTGCCAACTTGTACTGCATCATGGATCAATGGTTTTGCGGGGAACAATTTTTCTTTTGCCGCGTTATCTATTGGTTGTGCTTGTACAAAGAATGTTGTGAGCATACCTAGTTATCTATTGGTTGTGCTTGTACAAAGAATGTTGTGAGCATACCTATGGCGAGTAATATATTTTTCATTTTTTGCGTTAATCCTGTTAATTAATCTTAGATGGCTTGATACATGTATCCTAGCTTACAATTAGCGTCTCTTTTTTTGAATAACAAAATCTTATTAAGGCTACCTTTGGTATGGTTTTGCAGTTGAAGTAGGCGCCAAGCCGAAGTGCAAAAGAGTTACGGAATGATTTGTGAAACGTATCCGGATAGACCAGTTTAGTTTTTGCTAAAAATTTTTTGCGTTCGTATTGCATTTTTTTGATGTTTTTTAGGCGATTTTTTCTGTTGCGTTTTGCTATATTTTTTATATAAAAGTGGCGCAAGAGGGGAAAGTTGCCTTTAAGTGGGGCTTTTGTTGTTGCGTTTTGTATGGCTGTGTTGTTGCTTTTGTTTTTTTTCTTTTTTTGGGCGAAAATAGTTTACGGCTTCATGATTCATTCTCTTAATGGGTCATGTCCACAAACGGACTCCTTCTCGGGTAGTATGGTTATACACACTGCTCTAAAAGATCAAATTAAGCGCTCCTAAGCCAGGGCGCTTGATCTTTTTCTCCCCCCTTTTTTATTTATTAGTTTTGCGGATTAGGTGTAAAGAAGATAGACGATGTGATGTTGTCTTTTTCAAGGGCCTGGTATGCGCTGATTACTCTTTGCATTGTGTCGCTTTTTATATAAATTTTTCTGCTGTGTACATTTTGTATTTTGGAAACTGGTGGTTGGGCTGGGCCCAATACAGTGAACGTTGTTCCTCGGCGCAGTTGATCTGCGATGGCGCTTGCCTCAAATTCTAATTTTACTTCATCTTTATTGCGCAGTTCAATTTCTGTAAGTCGCCGTGATGGGGGGTAACCTGACATTGCTCGTTGTTCAAGTTCATTCTGCATGCACAGATCATAATCGTGCTCATTAATGTGCTCAAATAGCTGATGTTTGGCCATGGTTTGCACAACTACAGTGCTGTGTTTTGTTGTTCTACCTGCGCGTCCAGCAACTTGAATAAGTTGTTGCAGTGTTTTCTCGGTGGTGTTGTAAAATGGGAAGTGTAGGTTCAAATCGCCCCAGATTATGCCAACAAGCGTTACGTTAGGGAAGTGGTATCCCTTTGTGATTGTTTGAGTGCCAACCAAAATGTCGATAGACCCATCAAGCATACTCTCGAGCGTACAGCTCCACCTCTTCTTGTTGGTTGTGGTATCAAGATCTGCTCGTTCAACATTGGCTTTAGGGAACATGTCTTTGAGGATATTGACGACCTGTTGCGTGCCAATTCCTTTGGTTTGATAGGGGTTTTTCTTGTAGCCACAGGACGTGCAGCTGGCCGGCAATAGCTCGCTCTTTGCGCAGTAATGACAGATTAATCGTTCTTTCTCGTGAACGGTTAGGCTAACTGAACACTGCGTGCATGAGGGGACAAATCCACACTGCTTGCATAGAGCAAAGAAATATCGCCCACGTCGATTTAAAAAGATAATGGCCTGCTTACCCTGGGCAAGAGTTTTGCGAAGCTCTTGCTTGAGTACTGTGCTTATCCAGAACGATTCTCTGCGGGCATCTTTGACAAGGATGACCGTTTTTATTTTTGGGAACTCTCCCGAAAACCGTTTGCGTAATGAGTACAGCTTCCAGCCTCTGTGTTTTACGTTGTGTAGGCTGTTGCTCGAAGGTGTTGCTGAACCTAGTATGATTGGAATGCTTGTTTGTTGCGCTCGCATAATTGCCAGCTCGCGACTGTTCAGACGAGGGTGTCGTTTTTCTTGATATCCGCTTTCGTGCTCTTCGTCGATAATTATACAGCCAAGGTTTGGCAGTGGGAGCATGATTGGTAGGTGTACTCCAATGATGAGTACGGGAGTGTCGGCGAGTAGGTGTTGCCACAGTTCACGTTTCTCTTTTGGTCCGGTGGAACTATGGAACGAAAATATCTGGATAGTTGCAGAAAGTTGTTGCTTCAAAATACTGGTGAAGCGTACTGCAAGTGTTACCTCGGGCACCATGAATACCACGCTTTTGCCCTGCGCAATGCTGAGCTCGATTAATTTTTTATAAACTTCTGTTTTTCCAGAGCTGGTTACACCGTGAATTACTGAAGGTGCGTACTGTCCTTGTACAACGGATGGCTCAATTGCCTTGTAAATTTCTTGTTGTTCTTGCGTTAGTTCAACATGAGCAGAACTGCCTACTTCTGCCGGAATGGGCAGGTCGGCCTTTTTTTTAGGTGCATCTAGGAATGAATTAACCCGCCGTAGGAGGGCTACGTGATTTACTTGATAGTAGCCGGCAACTTGCTTGATGAACGGCATAAAGTATTTGTCTTCTGGTACAGTTTCAAGGCAGATCGCTTCACGAATGGCATAGGCGGGCTTGTAGGCAAGTGATGGCAATACTCGTTCGACAATTGCTTTTTCTTCCCGCTTTTGTAGCGGTACGCGGATTATGGAGCCCATCAGGCTATGCCTTGGCCAATTGGCTGGCACTTTGTAGGTAAGAGGTCGCGAGAATCCGTTAAGGAGGCGCACAATAATGAACATAACCGGCCATGTTGATGATTAGTGTGAGGACATTTCTTAGGTTAGGTTAAATGACGCCTTTCTCAAGCTTTTTCTAACTTCTGTTTTATTGCGTATTTTTTTAGAGAGTCGCTAACTATGCGTGGAGTTTTTGAAAGAGAGTCTGGCTTTTCATCCAAAACTTTGGAGATTGTGGAAACATCAATTAGATTTGCTTCACCCAACAATTTTGCATGTTCGTGTATCTCTTTTTTTTGTTTTTTAAACTTTGGTAAATACTTTTCTATAGGCTTTATGCATGACTGTTTGTCCCTGTTGAAACCTTTTTTTGTAGCATCTCCCTGGATGCTGTGGTGGACGTTGTTTACAGTAAAATCTATGTGCCATTGCTGTCGTTCATCGAATGGTGTTTGTGTAGAAATTGAGAATATTAAGTTTTTCAGGGTAGAGGTTTTGCTCCTTAATATTGGTATTTTGGCAAACATAGAGCTGCTTTTTACGGTTAATTTATCGATTAAGAGTGTGCTTGATTGGGCCATTTCTTTGAGTGGGAAAATTGTTGTATCAAGAAGCTTCATGAGTGTAATTGTGGGGGCATAAATTTCTTTGATGTAGGTTTGTTGCAGTGCTGTCTGCTGTATTAGGGCGACCGGACAGGATAACTTGAGTGTGAGTGGGATGTAGCGCGATCCAAGCAAAACCGCGCGATAAGAGCTGATGTCTAGAACAGGTTGTTCTTTCTGCCAAATATTAACTTTGGTTGGCGTTAGCTCAAGTATCGGGCCACCACTCTTGCCAGCAAAAAACCAGGTTATTGTGTTTTTGGGCCGAACTAAAGGAAGGTTATAAAGGTTCGTTTTATGCTTATGAATGTTTTCTATAATTTGGCTCCACGATAGTGGCGTAGGTTGGCGTTGGGTGTCGGGCTGAATTGTATTGTTTGCAAGTGGGTAATAACTTGCCTCTAGGCTTTTGAAGAAAGGATAAAATTTTTGACTAGTGATTGTATAAAAGCTTTGGCTTGCTTCCTTTACATATATTCTTGGGCTTGAGGTGAGGGAAGGGGTAGGGGTTGTGGTTCCGGTAGCGATTGTATAGTTATAGCGTTTAAATTTATTGAGCTCAAAGTCATAAAAATTGGTAATGCGAGAAGTTCCACCAGAGAAGCAGCTGTTGTACATAAGAAAGTTTGTTTTGATGTTGTTATTAAGATAGTTCAATAGTGGGGTAAAATGTGTGTATAGGGGAAGGCCCGCCATTGCTGCGTAGGATTTGGCCTTTACATGCTTTTTGCTAAATTCTGTTACAGGCCTAGACATTATCTTTGAGCCTGAGAGCAACTTGTTTTTTTCGTCTTTTTGTAAGTAGTTAGCTTTTGTTAACAGTTCCATTGCGTGGCGCTTGTAGTGATCGTATGGATCTTGGTCTCCATGACCAGACAGGTACATATTCCATATATGAATGGGGAGTTGGTGTAGCGGCCTTTGTTTTTTTAGCTCTACCAGGTTGCTTTTATTAACTATAAAAGAGTCAAATAGACCCTTGATAAGGATTGGTGCGCTTTTATCAGATATTGCATTGATTAGTTCGTATAGTATTGCATCCGAATCTTGATAGTCAGTCATCACTTCGTCATTAATAAGAATAATTAATCGGCGCATGTCTGCGTCGTGACTAATTTTGTAACCAGTAGTTATTGAACCGGACTTTCCCCAGTATTTAGCTTTTGAGCTTTTTGTGTTGGTCGCCTGTTTAGATGATGAGGCGTTATTGCTCGATGTGAATTTCTGCATTGCCATTGTTTGTAACGACAAGCTAATCATTGCTACAAAAATTAGGGTGGATTGATAGTTTTTACGCATCGGGCATCCCATGATCTTGGTCGTCGTTATCGAACGAGGTATTGAATTGCGTTTGTTCATCTATAATGTTTTGGTCATTATCATTGAATGAGGTGTTTAATTGTGTTGATGGAGGCTTAGGCGCCTTTCGTCGAGGGCGCTTGAACGGACTTTCGTGTTCTTTGAACGACTGGCTGGTTGACGATGGTGATGTAGGCGTCGCCGATGTTGGTTTGGTTGGGGTTGCAAATAGGGTCCGCTTTCTTTTAGCTTTCTTTGCACGTTGGGCGTGTCGTGCTTTAATTTTCTTCGCAAATATAGCCCGTTCTTCTTTAGACATATTCGCAAATCTAGCGGTTTGTTCTTTAGATTCGATTCGTTTCATTTTAGCTTTTGTTGCATAATCGCCTGTTTTGTACTCTTTTCTAGATCTTTTTACTGGAGATGGGGTGTTAAAAATGCGGGGTACTTTTGGCATCTTTTTATTTTTTGACACTTTTGTTTTTTCGGCTATTTTTTTGCCAAATTTATTTATTGAACGAGGGACTTTGCCCGGGCTGTTCCAGTGTGGTGACGTTGGGCCGTGGGCGGTAAAGTCAATGCTGTCGAGATAAAAATCTTCGTATTGATTGTAACTTTTCGAGCCAATAGATGCGAAGCTTAAGTCTATATATATTTCGTCAGTTGAATATATGTTTTTGTAATACTTATTGCCATATTTGAATATTATTCCATGTTTTTTCTTAGGGTTGCTTGTACTAAATTTAAGTGGATTTACTGAATTGTTCAAAAATAGTACGTTTTTTAGAATTACGCTTCTTCCTGTTGTCTTTAAACTATTTTTGAGTTCACCAGAATTTTTGACTTCAAGTTGTTTTATAAAGAAGAGCTTTGCATCATCGAGATCTCTTATTGGTAAAAATACTTTTGCAGCCAATTCATCAATGCCAAGTGTGGGGGCATCTAATTGTTTTATGACGTGACTAGAGTTGCCAGCTGATTTTGAAATTATTGGAATAAGTTGGGTCATCTTTATAGTTATCGGAACATGGTTGGCGCTTAGAAGCAGGGTGGCATAGTTGTCGGCGTTGAGTGTTTTTTCATTTTCGAAAGCGGTCATGCGGGTAGGGGTAAGTTCTAAAATTTCTTTTTTACCTGATGAACTTATTGAAAACCATTTATTTGTGTTGCGAGGGCGAATCAGGGGGATGTTACTCAAACTGTTGATTTTTCCTGTTTCAGGATCTTTGAATTGAATAACATTGTTCAGGATGTCTGACCAACTGGTAACTTTAGCTGGGTTTTTTACGTTTCCGGTTAATTGCTTATTTGTTGAATATTGTGTAGCTGTTTTATGGGTGGCTTGTTGTTCGAGCTCGTTAAAGAATTTTGTGAGCTTTTGTGGAAAAATTATATTTACACTGAAGACAGGAATACCGCTGCTTGTTATAGCAATGGATGGCATAAATCGAATGTCATTTATTGATGAAGTTGTTGCTGTGGCGGAGCTACATGTCATTGTGTAATTATATATTTTAAGGATGTTTTTGATAATGTCATAAACGGACAATTGACGATTACTTCCACCAGCAAAGCATGAGAGATATGTTAATGAATTGGTGTTATATGGGTAGTTTAATTGGTCAAGAAGCTGTGCAAAGTGCGTTGTTACAGGCAGTGATGCAATGGTGCCAGAGGCGCTGGTAATTGTTTGTTTGATTTTATTTTCAAAAATATCCTCAAGAGCGGATTTCGCATCTTGCTCTTCAGCCGTTTTTATTTTTTCATTAGTAAGATTTGCTAAAATCTTTTGTTGTATTGCTATGTCAGATATGTCTTTAGAATTGCGGCCGTGGCCAGCAAGGTAAATATTGAATACAGGGCTTTCTTTCTGTTGTGGAGCGTCAAGCTTGCTGATAAGGACTTTACTGAGCAGTTGTGTGATCTCATTTTTATTTTGCATAAAATGTTTGTGACTTTGAGATGTTTTAAGTTTATTAACTGACAAAAAGAACTGTTGAATACTGCTTAGAGTATTTAAGTTTGAGTGAGCCGTGAGTTTGTCGACCTTCAGGCCTAACTTTTGTTCTCGGCGTGTGAAGGGTTGGTTTGTTTGTATGTCTGTTAAGGTGGCACTTGTAGGTGTTTGATTGGGGGATAGAATAGCTTGCACATAGCTTTTGGGAACAAGTAGATAAAAAAGATTATCAACGGTGTAAATGTTCCATTCTCCAGGTTGTATTTGTGTAGAATTGCTTTCGATACTTTGTGTTGCTTGTTGGGCTATTAATGAATTGCCGCCAAGGAGTTCAAGTGCCTGGTCAAGCTTGTTGAAGATGTAGGTAATAGCTACATCTTTGCCGTGTTGATTTATAAGCTGTGAAACCTTGTGTTGGGCGGTTAACCCTGTGGCCATAAAATAGTTGCCAAAAACGTCCGAATTAGGGGGGCTGTAATCTATGTCTTTTGATAGAAAAGAGTCAAGTGCAGCTTGATAGTATGAGATATCACGATAAAAATTATAAATTAGTTGCTTGCTAACTAAAATAGGGGCAGATTTTTGTGCTAGTGCTGTTGCTAAAGCGGTGCTCATAGCGTCTGATTTTGGAACAATAGAAGAGTTAAAGTTAAAATCGAATAGCATGATCAGTCGACGCATGTTTGAGGCTTGTTCAATAACAGTAACTTTTTGCACTGTAGGCATGATGGCCTTTTGAGTGGTAGATGTTGACGAGCTACTGCTTGATGATGATTGTTGCATGGCCTTTATTTGCAGAGACCAGCCGATCATTACCACAAGAATTAGGGTGTATTGATAGTTTTTACGCATTGTTCTTCCCGTGATCTTGGTCATCGCTATCGAACGATGTGTTGGATTGCTTTGATTCGTCTACAATATTTTGGTCGTCGTAATTGAATGAGGTGTTTAGTTGTGTTGATGTAGGCTTAGGTCGTTTGAGTGGGCTTTCATGTTCTTTGACCGTCTCGTTAGTTGATGATGAGGATATTGTTGTGTTTGCAAATAGGGTCCGCCTTCTTTTAGCTTTCTTCGCAAGTCTGGCGTGCCGTGCTTTCATTTTCTGCGAAAATATAACGCGTTCTTCTTTAGTCATATTCGCAAATCTAGCGGCTTGTTCTTTGGATTGGATACGTTTTATTTGAGCTTCTGCTTCATAATTGCCTGTTTTATACTCTTTTCTAGATCTTTTTACTGGAGATGGGGTGTTAAAATAGTTTTGAGGTTTTTTATTCAAATCACTAAGGGGATTTGGTAGGTCTTTTGTACTACTTGTGGCCGTAACTTTATATCTTTCGGTTATTTTTTTGCTCAACTTTTCGATTGAACGAGGCACTTTACTAGGGCTGGTCCAGTAACGAGGCACTTTACTAGGGCTGGTCCAGTTTGGTGATGCAGATCTATAGGAAGTAAAGTAGGTTTTGTCTAGATAAAAATCTTCGTATTTATTACAGCTTCTTATGCCCAGGGGTTTGAAGCGCACGTCTTTATATTTTTCGTCGTTTTTATATAGATTTGCGTAATATTTGTTGCCAAAACCGAACATTATTCCATGCAGCTTTACAACATTGTTTATGCTTAAATTAATTGGGTTTATCGAATTGTTTAAAAATAGTACATTGTTGAGAATTACGCTGTTCCCTGTAGTACCCAAACTGCTTTTAAGTTCACCAGAGTTTTTGACTTCAAGTTTTTTTATAAAGAATAGTTTTTCATCATCAAGATTTCGTACAGGTAAGAATACATTTGCAGCCAATTCATTAATGCCAAGAGTTGGTGAATCTAGCTGCTTGATTACATGATTAGAGTTGCCGACTGATTTTGAAATAATTGGAACAAATTTAGACATCTTTATGGTTAGGGGCACGTAGTCAGTGCTTAAAAGTAATGCGGCATAATTGTCGACACTTAGTGTTCCTTCACTTTCGAGGGCGGTCATTCGGGTTGGATTTAGTTCTAGAATAGCCTTTGTGTCAGACTGGCCAACTGAAAACCATTTATTTGTATTTCGTGGGCGAATGAGGGGGATATTGCCTAAATAGTTTAGTTTTCCCGTTGTCGATGTTTTGAATTGAATAACATTGTTAAGAATGTTTGACCAGCTGGCGACCTTAACTGATTTTTTTGTTGAATCTAGTGGAACTGTTTTGTAGGTAGCTTGTTGCTCGAGAGCGGTGAAGAATTTGTTTAAATTCTGTGAAAAATTGATCTTCATGGTGAATGATGGCGTACTATTATTTGTTGTAATAATCATGAATGGTAAAAATTGCATTCTGTTTATTGATGAAGCTGTTGCTGTCGCGGAGCTGCATGCCATTGTATAGTTATATGTTTTAAGGGTGTTTTTGATAATATCGTAAACGGATAATTGGCGATTACTTCCACCAGAGAAGCACGAGAGGTATGTGAAGGAATTGGTATTGTATGGATAGTCTAATTGGTCAAGAAGCTGTGCAAAGTGTGTTGTTACAGGTAGTGATGCAATTGTGCCAGAGGCATTATCAATCGTTTGCTTAATTCGCATGTCAAGAACCTCTTCAATAAGTGCTTTAGCATCTTGTCTTTCAGCTGTTTCTACTTTTTCTCGAGCAAGCCTTGCTAAGATTTTTTGTTGCTTTGCGATGTCATAGATATCTTTAGAGTTTCTGCCATGACCGACTAGATAAATATTGAAAACGGGGCATTGCTCTAGCTGATTATTGTGCTTTGGTAGAACATCAAGCTTGTTTACGATTACTTTGCTTAGAAGCTTGGCTATGCGGTCTTTGTTGAGCATAAAGTGTTGGTGACTATTAAGTGCTTTTAGTTGGTCAACCGACGAAAAAAACTGTTTAATATCGTCAGTAGTGCTGAAATTTGAGTGAGCCGTTAGTTTGTCGACCTTCATGCCTAGTCTTTGTTCTCTGCGTGTGAGGAATCTTCCAGTTTGGGCGTCTTTAAGAATAGAATTTGTTGAGCTTAGGATAGCTGTTTTTTGTTCGGCGGTCTGATTGGTTAATGTTTGATCTGGGAATAAAATATTTTTCTCGTAGTTTTTGGGGACTAGGAGGTAAAAAAGGTCGTCTACTGTGTAAATGTTCCACTCTCCGGGCTTCATTTGTGTTAAATAGCTTCCGATGCTTTGTGCTGCTTGGTAGGCTATCAATGAGTTTCCAGCAAGTAGGTTAATAGTTTGTGCAAATTGATCTGAAATTAAGGGAATAATTGCATCTTTGCCGTGTTGGTCTATAAGTTTCTTGATCGTCTGTGGGGAAATTATTTTTAAAATCTCAAAATAATTGTTCAAAATGTCGGAATCAGGGTGATCGTAGGCTATGACTTCTGACGACGAGTTTGGGAGCTGCTGGTTGTATAAGTTAAGTGCGTCTTTGTAATGTGAGACGTCCTGATAAAAGTTATAAAGTAATTGCTTGCTTACCAAAATTGGAGCAGCTTTTTGCGCTAGTGCAGTTGCCAGAGCAGTGCTCATAGCGTTCGGCTTTGGGGAATGGGATAAGTTGAAATTAAAATCCAATAGCATGATTAATCGACGCATGTTGGGGGCTCGCTCAATAACAGTAACTTTAGGCGATTTAGGCTTGTCGATATTTTGTATTGTCAATGACGACGATGATGATGAGCTGCTGCTTGAGGATGATTGTTGCACGGCCATTAATTGACCGCTAGCGCATATCAATATGGCTATTAAGGTATAAATTTTTATACATAAATTTTTCATGATACTCACTCTTTAATACTAGTTCATCAAATATAAGTCGTTATTATCTATTAGTATAATTATTCAGAGAATGTTTAATCAAGGGTTACAAGTAAACTTTATTTGTGGGTTGTATTGATAATTTTTATACATCGGGCATCTCAATATCTTGGTTGTCGTCGATATGGTCGAATGAGATGTTGCATGGCTCTAATTCATATATAATGTTTTGGTCATTGAATGAGGTGTTGGTTGGGGCGGATGTAGGTTTAGGTGCTGTTTGTCTATAGCTTTTGGATGGATCTTCGTGCACTTTAGTCGTTTTACTTGTTGGTGACAATGTGGACGAGGTGGCTGTAGGTGATGTTGACTTGGTCGGTGAAAAGTTTATTTTACGTCTTATTGTAGGTTTATTTAGCCTTTTACGATTAGCTTGTTGTTTCTCATACTCTTCTCTTGATCGTTTTACTGGAGATGGCGTATTAAAAATTTTAGGGATCTCGGGTGTTTGCTTCATTTTTTCGGTTATTTTTTTTCTAAACCTTTCGATCGTTCTCGGCACTTTTCCAGGACTCTTCCATTGTGATGATGTGTGGCCATGGGTAGTAGGGTAAATGCTGTCTAGATAAAAGGTTTCGTACAGGTCTGTGTCTTTTTTATTTAGACAAATGAAGCGTTTATCCACATATTCTTTGTCTTCTTCATACAGGTTTGCATAATATTTATCACCATAGCCGAATATTATCCCGTTTAGCTTTTCTACTTTATTTGCGTTCATATTGAATGGGTTTGGCGCATTGTTCAAAAATAATACGTTTTTGAGAGAAACACTGGGCCCTGTTGTGCCCAAACTATTTTTTAGCTTTCCAGAATTTTCTACTTCGAGATGTTTTACAAAGAATAGCTTTGCTGCATCTAGGTTGCGCATGGGTAAAAATACATTTGAAGCCAATTTATCAATTCCTATCGTGGGTGCATGGAGCCGTTTGATGACATGACTAGAGCTGCCGACCGACTTTGAAATTATTGGAACACATTGTGACATAGTTAGGGCTATCGGTGCGTAGTCAACATTAAAAATTAAGGCAGCATATTTGTCGACATTGAGTGTTCCTTCATTTTCGAAGGCGGTCATTCGGGTTTCGGTTAATTCTAAAATTTCTTTTTTACCGGATGAGCTTATTGAGAACCACTTATTTGTGTTTCTTGGGCGAATGAGGGGGATGTTTCCCAAATCGTCAATACTGTCCGTTGTAGATTTTTTGAACTGAATAACGTTATTTAGGATGCTTGGCCAGTTGATTATTTTATTTGATTTTGATCCCTTAATTATTGAATGTGATGAGGAGCTGTTATAAGTTGCTTGTTGTTCTAGTGCGCTGAAGTAACGGTTAATATTTTGTGGGAATTTAATTTTTATAGTGAAGGCTAGCTTGCCGTCATTGGCTGTAGTTAAAGTTGGAACAAAAAGAGCTCTATTTATTGATGAAGTTGTTGCTGTAGCTGAGCTGCATGCCATTGTGTAGTTGTATGTTTTAGGGACGTTTTTGACAATATCGTAAACTGATAATTGGCGATTACCTCCACCAGAGAAGCATGAGAGATATGTCAAAGAATTGGTATTGTGAGGGTAGTTTAGTTGATCAATAAGCTGAGCAAAATGTGTTGTTACAGGCAACGATGCAACTGTACCGGAAGCTTTGGCAACCGTTTTTTTAATGCGATTCTCGAGAGCGGCCTTTGTATTTTTCTGCTTAGCTGTTGTTGTATTTTTGTTGGCAAGGCTAGCTAAAATTTTTTGTTGTTTTTCTATGTCAGGCGTGTTTTTAGAATTTGTGCCGTGACCAGCAATATGAATATTGAATTTAAGGCTTTGTTCTAATTTGACCGTTTTTTGTTTTGGTGATGTATCAAGCTGGCTTACAAGGACTTTATTAAGAAGTCTTGTTATATAATCTTTATTGAGCATAAAGTTCTGGTGACTTTGAGATGTTTTTAGTTGGTCAACAGATAAAACGAACTGCTTAATGTCATTAATGGTTTTTAAATTTGAGTGAGCCGTTAGTTTGTCGACCTTCATGCCTAATTTTTGCTCTCTGCGTGTGAGAAGTTGTCCGGTTTGGGCATCCTTAGTTCGGGTATTTATTGAGCTTAGGGCCGCTATTTTTTGGTCGGCCACCTTATTTGTTAGTATTTGATCGGGGAACAAAACATCGACTTCATACTTTTTTGGAACTAAGAGATAAAAAAGATCATTGACGGTGTAAATATTCCATGATTCCGGTTTCATTTGTGTTTTATAGCTTATGATATTTTGCGATGCTTGTTGGTATACTGACTCACCTCCATTGATGATATCAAATGTTTCGATCGCCGTGTCTAAAATGCGGCAAACGGTTGCACCGGAGTTTTTCATTCTTGTAAGTCTTGAAAGGTTATTTGGGGCGATTAGTTCCATTATTTGAAAATAAGATCGAAGCAAGCTATTGGAAGAAACGAAGCCAGTCTTATGTTGTGGAGTTTTGGACTTGAAGATGTCATATGCTTTTTGATAGCGCGACACATCTTGATAAAAATTGTAAAGCAACTGCTTGCTTATCAGGATAGGGGCTGCTTTTTGTGCCAGTGCTGTTGCTAGAGAGGTGCTCATGGCATCCGGCAGTGTGAAAGGGGATAGGTTGAAGTCAAAATCGAATAGCATGATCAATCGGCGCATGTTTGGGGCTCGTTCAATAACGGTAATTTTTGGCGATGTAGGCTTGTAAGCCGATTGTGATATTGGTGAGCTACTACTTGATGATGATTTCTGTACGGCCATTAATTGACCGCTAGTGCATGTCAGTATGGCCATTAAGGTATAGATTTTTATCCATAAATTTTTCATTATCCACACTCTTTAATGAAACTGTATCAAACATAGTTTATAATTATCTATTAGTATAATTATCTGACGAGTGTTTAATCAAGAGTTATAGAGAGAGTTTATTTGTAGACTGTTTGTGTTAGGAATGTTTGGTAGTTGTTGTGAGTTGCGATAGGTTGTGGGCGCTGTTTGAGTCCAAATTCATATTTGGTGTCGTAATAATTAAGCAATAGGCCTACGATTAGCTCTTTCTCCTGGGCCACACCAAGATCATACAGTTGTTTGTAGCGATCTGGTCCTAATCGTTTTTCTAAAATGCTTAAGGATGTGAGGAATTGATCAGGGGTCCAATCTTTATACAGTTCGATGATGTTTGCGATTCGTTCTAGCCGAGGCGTTGTTAGATAGGTGATGGGTGCGTTGCGCATTTGGTTCCAGAGATGTGCTGGGAGTATGATAGAGCCGATTTTGCGGCTTTCATCCTCAAGCCATAACTTTTGTTCTGTGCCGTGTTGCGCTAATTGTAGTCCTAGTTCGTTTTCAAACTGTTGTTGCGTTGGCTGTTTTGTTGTTTGTAGTCCTCCAAAAACAGACCCTCGGTGCTTGGCTAGGCCTTCAAGGTCAATTGCCTGTTTTTTGTCTACAAGTTGCTCGATAGCGACTGTCTTGTTGCAGCCTGTTTTGCCAGCTAAAACATTTATCTTGTAGTTTTTTTCGAACTGATCGAGCACAAAGTTACGGTAGGCTTTATAGCCTCCGGTTACCAAATAAACAGTTATTCCAAGCAAATTGCAAAGTTGAGCAACAGATTGTGAGCGCATTCCGCCACGAGCGCAATACAGAATTGCCTTATTCTGAGGGGCAGCTCTTTGCAGTTGACTGCTAAGCTCTGGAACTCGTGGCCCAACCAGCGATAGGCCGCACATTACGGCTGCTTGTTTGCCTTGTTGTTTGTATACAATGCCTACATCTTTGCGAGCTTTATCAGAAAAAAGTGGCACGTTTAGTGTGCCTGGTATGTGCCCTTGAGCAAACTCTACAGGGGCGCGGACATCGATGACTGGTATCCCATTCTCGATCAGGGGTATTAGTTCGTGTATTAATTTTATTTTAATCATAAGTTTAATAGTAGCCAAAAATCATCGGGTTGTCCTTTCTTTGGTTTGGGCTTAGCCTGGTTGTACTTGTTTTCGTTCGAGCCATTTCTTAAGGATACGAATTACATGAAAAACATTGATTCTAAGAAAACTGTTTTTATTATCGACGGTTCATCTTTCTTGTACCGAGCATATTACGCTCTATCGCAGATGACCGATGCCCGAGGTCTTCCCGTGCAGGCGGTGTATGGTTTTTGCCGTATGATCAAGAAGTTAATTGACGACTTTAATCCTGGTTACCTTGTAATTGCTTGGGACAGCAAGGGCAAGACTGAGCGTCATGATGTTTTCCCGGATTACAAAGCTACGCGTCAAGCGCCACCAAGCGATCTGTTTGACCAGAAAGAGCTTATAATCAAGGCTGCCGATCTAATGGGCATCAAGCAGATTTCGCGTAGCGGTATTGAGGCTGATGATCTTATGTACTCCATGGCTAAGGAGCTAAGCGAGCAGTCGTACAACGTTATGCTTGTATCGTCTGACAAAGACCTTGCACAGATGGTGGATGACAAAATTTTTATGTATGATTCTTTCAAAAAAGTGGTTCTAGATAGAGCTGCATTGGAAGAAAAATACGGCTTTGCGATTGAACGGCTACCATTTTATTTTTCGTTGCTTGGTGATGCGTCTGACAACATCCCGGGTGTGCGAGGAATTGGTAAAAAAGGTGCAACTGAGCTTGCTCAAGAGTTTTCTTCGCTTGATCAGGTGTACGCTGATATTGACCAGGTTAAAAAGCCTAGGCACAAAAACGCCTTGCTAGAGCACAAAGAGTCGGCGTTTCTTAGTCTTATGCTGTTTAAGTTGCGCTACCACGCCCTAGATTCTAAGGCAGAAGACTTTTCCTTCTCTGCTTTGCAATGGTCCCATGCAGCACCAATCTTTGCACAACTAGGATTCAGGAGCCTGTTACGACAAATTGGCGGACAACAGTTGACGTTTAGTCCGGACATTCAGACTGTTGATCAGCTATACACGTTTGTAACTATCACTACTCGTGAACAGCTAAAAAAATTGTGTCAGGAAATTACTGAGCATGGTCAGGTAGCCGTTGATACCGAAACTGATGGCATTCGGCCGATGGAGGTTGTTTGTGTTGGGGTTTCGCTTTGTTACAAAAAGGGAACATCTTACTACATTCCACTTGCACACAACGTAGATGCACCGCAGGTTAGTAGGGCCGATATTGATGAAGTCTTGAAGCCGGTGCTCGAGGATGAGCGAATTGGTAAAATTTTGCACCATGCAAAGTTTGACCAGCACGTGCTCCGACGTTTAGATATTGATCTTCGTGGTGTTACCTTTGATACGCTAATTGCGGCATCTCTTGTTGTTGAGGATGGGCAGCGCAAGGGGCTTAAATACTTGTCACATTCGTTACTTGACGAGCATATGTTGACCTTTGACGATGTGGTTACCAAGCAAAAATTACAGGATTTTTCCTACGTTGGTCTTGAGCGTGCAACGGCGTATGCTGCGGCCGACGCTCATCAGACTTTACAGATCAAGGATCCGTTGGAAGAAAGCCTAAAGGCAAAAGGCCTTCTCAAGCTTTACCAGTCGATTGAGCATCCGCTTGTTCAGATTCTTTTTGAAATGGAAGAGCAGGGCATTCAGTTAGATGTTGACCTTCTTGGTAGGC
Source organism: bacterium (assembly GCA_018663245.1). Taxonomy (GTDB): domain Bacteria; phylum Babelota; class Babeliae; order Babelales; family JABJEI01; genus JABJEI01. The sequence continues at coordinate 50,712 of JABJEI010000029.1, read as the reverse complement.
TCGGCAAGCAGGTCGATCAAGATTTAGTTTCGATTGAGTCCGAGATTGCGCAGGCTGTTGGTGTAGTGCCTGGGACCATAAACCTTAATTCTCCACGGCAACTTGGGCAGTTATTGTTTGAGCAACTAGGTTTACCCCCACAGAAAAAAACAACTAAACGAACCGGTTACTCTACAGATCAAGAGGTACTTAAGAAGCTTTCGCACATGCACCCTGTACCACGATTAATACTTGTGTACCGTGAACTTTATAAATTAAAGAGCACTTACATAGAGGCTTTGCCTGGTCGAGTTAATTCAGAAACTGGTCGTGTGCATACTACGTTTAGTCAAACTTCAACGGCAACGGGCCGCTTGGCCAGCTTTGAGCCTAATTTGCAAAATATACCAACAAATTCACATGATTATTCCATCCATGTGCGATCTGCCTTTCAGGCAAGACCGGGGCACCTGTTTGTGACAGCTGATTATTCGCAAATTGAGTTGCGCGTACTTGCGCACCTTTCAAAGGACGAGCAGCTAGTTAGTGCATTCTTAACAGGGCAAGATGTTCACAAAAAAACATCGGCAGGGCTTTTTGACGTTGCGGCTGATGATGTAACTCATGAGCAGCGACAGATTGGCAAGCGAATTAATTTTAGTATCTTGTATGGCTTAACCGCCTACGGGCTTTCCAATGATCTGGGTATCCCGGTTGGGCAGGCAAAAACCTACATCGAAAAATTCTTTGCGCAGTATACCGGTGTTCAGAAGTGGATGGAAAAGGTTATCGAAAAAACGAAAGAATTAGGCTATACGCAAACGTTGTGGGGCAGGCGACGTACAATTCCACAAATTTACGAAAAAAACCAGACGCTGTACGGTCTAGGTAAGCGCCTGGCTATTAATACTGTAGTTCAAGGAACGTCAGCTGAGATTATGAAAATAGGCATGATCAATGTACGTGATGCGCTACTTAAGCAATACCCTGAATCGCACATTCTTTTGCAAATTCATGATGAGTTGTTGGTTAGTGTGCCCGAAGCTGATGCTCAGGATGTGCAAACTTTGATACAAAGTAAGCTTCAATCTGTTGTCGATTGGCAGATACCGCTCCTAGTCAGTACCCATGTGGGTAAAGACTGGTACGAGGTAAGTAAGTAGATTGATCGTTTTTACAGCTGTAGAGCTATAAAAACCTACTTAACAACGGTTATATTTAACGTAAATATAAACGCATCTTGTTCGCCGCCATTCCAGGGCTGACTGTAATGAATTGTTACAGTCGTCGAGCCTTTTTGGACAGCTTCAAATGTCCATTTTTCTCTTTCTGTAGCTCCGAGTTCGAGGCCGCTTGGAGCGATGAACTGGTAGCTCTCTTGCTGTAGTACATTTCTGTCTAAAATTTGTGCATCTTTCCACTGGAATCCAGCTGATGCCTTGTCCGGCATTGATGCGTTAGAAGGCAAAGTAATCTTGAGTAAGTTTCCAGATGCCATTGAAACGTTATGGCAGATTTCTTTTTTGTTCATAAAGTCGGAGTCGCCGAACTCAATTTCATCAGCGGCTTTAAGTGATTGTGCTGCTAGAGAGCTGGTAAGCAATGGCAGCAAGCTTACCGACAATGCTAATATTAGAAGTGATCTTGATTTCATAGTCCTATCCCCTTTGTGTATTAAAATTCTATTTAAGTATAGATATCTTATTTGTTTTATATCAAGAGAAGCACAAGATTTATTTTCGTCGTTGTAATTTAGAGATTAGGCGAAGAATTTCAAGATATAGCCAGATTAGCGTAACTAGTAGGCCAAATGCGGCATACCACTCCATGTATTTTGGGGCGCCACTTCGTGACCCTGTCTCTATCATTTCAAAATCAAGGATTAGGTTTAGAGCTGCAATGACGGCAACAAATAGACTAAACCCTATTCCAAATAATGAAATGTCATGAATGAGTGTAATGCTGCTTCCAAATAGCATCATAATCATATTGAGCATGTAGATAGCACCGATGCCCATAGTTGCTGCCATGATGACACTTCTGAATCGTTCTGTTGGCCGAAGAAGGCCAGTTTGATATAGCACGAGCATTACGCCAAGAACACCAAACGTTGCAAGCACGGCTTGGTTTACGATTCCTGGATAACTGCGCTCAAACATATGTGATATAGAACCGAGCACAATTCCCTCAAGTGCTGCGTAGGCAGGTACGGTGTAGGGTGCGAGTGGTTTGTTGAAAATAGTTACAATTGCTAAAATTATTCCGCCAATGAGCGCAAATGGCATGACTGCGTCAAGATTGTAAGTCCAAGCTGCAGCTGCACATCCAGCCAAAATTATTAGCGCAAATGCGGCCTTGGCGATGGTGCCGCCAACCGTCATTGCACTGCCGTACGATTGATGCGAAAATGATTTTTCAGACATGAGTGGATTGCCGGACCCAAAGAATGATGATTTTCTCATAATCTTCTCCTCGAATTGTAATAATGTTGGGGATAAAGAACAGTTTTATTGTACTAAAAAACAGCCATTTTAGCAATTTGCCGGCAAGCTATGAATATTATTTATAGCGGAGCATTCGCCAGTGTTTTTATGGCGACGTAGCCTTTTTGGGAATGGTTGTTTTGTGATGGTTATTATGAGCGATAGATTTCTTTTTTTGGGTGGATTTTTTGGAATATTGATACTTGAGCCTGATGACTTTCGCTTGAGTGATGTGGGCGGTTTGTTAATAGCCTTAACGTCGCTAGCAATATCTTTCTTGTTTAACATAAATCTTGTTGGGAAGGATCGTGCTCCGCCACTGATTAAGCTGTGCGTAAAATGTGATATTTTATGATTCAAAGTGTAGGTCTGGGCTATGCGGGTTCTGTTTATTTTAACGCCTTTCCAGCCTTTAGTTTTTAATGTATCTAGTTTTATTTTTTTTCTTGTAGACGAGTCGAGTAGGATTTTTTGATAAAAAAGACTCGCGCAGTTTGGGTTGTTTAGTGGCTTATATTCTTCGTTTATTGCATCAAAATATTTATTAAAATTTGTTGATTTTGCAAACGATGTGCGAGATGGCTTTGTGTAGTCCTTGCGACCCAGCTTGACGATACTTCCTGATGCCATTTGATCCAGTTCAAAATATTTGGCAAGTTCTATTGTTTTTTTGCGGTCAAGTATTTGACGGTCTAGTTCTGGTATGTGGGGTGAAAGCTTCTGGTCAATTAGAGTGTAGATTTGTTCATGTTTACCTGCATAGCTCGTGCACAGAGGTATAAAAATAGTTCTTTCCCAGTACTTAACAAGCTCTTTTATGTTAGGCCAGGGTTGTTGATGCAGTTTGCCATTTTGGTATAAATACAGTGCTAAGTTTGTGTTTGGTGTATCTATATTGATTTTATAGCCAGGTGTGGGCGGCTTGTTTTGCAAGATGTATGAGATTCTTTGGTATCTTGTGCGTGCAGACCAGTCGGGAATTCTTTGAGGCTGTTTAGGCTTGGTTGTGGTATAGACAGATGTTTTTTGTAGATGGTTGGTATGATAGCCACATTGTAAGTTTAAAGTTACGAGTGCAATGAAAAAATACTTTATATTCATGAGTGCGACCCTTTTTCATGCTTTATATATTTTGCCTGATGCTAGCTGTTTAAAGTCGCTTTTCATCTACGAACAAAAGCATAAACTGTGTTATTTAAAGATGCTATAAATTGTTTGCATGTACAGGCAAACAACTTTTTGATAGCCTTCCAGCGGGTGTGTGAGTGTTGCTTTGTAAGGGGGTATAAAAATGGAAAAAAGTGTAGTTAAACCGTCAATGGGCTTTGTGCAAGGAAGTACTCTTGATCCTCTTCAGGATGGAATATCGTCTGTGACTTTGGTTCGTGTTTCGGGTAGTGATCTTGATATTGTAAATGCAGCACGAGTATCGTTTGGTAGGGTTGTAACTACCATGTCAGAGCGTGATAAGAAGTTGGTTCGTTACCTGTTAATGAACGACCATACCAGCCCGTTTGAGCACAATCAGCTATCGTTCCGTGTAAAGTTGCCAATTTTTGTTGCACGTCAATGGATGCGGCATCGCATTAGCTCTTATAATGAGATTAGTTATCGTTACGTTAAGTCAGCGCTTGAGTTTTATGCGCCTAGTGAGTGGCGATATCAGGACAAAAGTGACCGTCAGGCATCATCCGGCAACTTTAAAAATGAGACTCTTTTAACTGAGTATAACTCTGCCTTGCAGGAGTCTGTCAGGGTGTATGAGTTATTGCTTGAGCAGGGTGTAGCTCGTGAGATTGCCAGAGGTGTTTTGCCGGTTTGCGTTTATACCGAGTTTATTTACACCTGTAACCTTCTTTCATTCATGCATTTTTTACGGCTCAGAATGGGGTCGCATGCACAGTACGAGATTCAGTGTTATGCCCGTGCAATGCTTGAATTGGCAGCACCGGACTTCCCTGTCGCTTTGGGCGCTTGGAAAGAAAAATTTGGTGTTAAGAGTGATCTTGTCTGAGTACGATTGACTTTGGTTAAGGGTATGACATACTGAGTTTATGAACTTCTTATCAAAAGACTTAGGTGCGTGTTGTGCCGGTCTATAAAGCGAATTTGATTTTTGTAAGGATATACGATGTCAACCAGTAAATCTGGCGGTTCCTCTGGTAACGGTCGTGATAGTCATAGTAAACGCCTTGGCGTTAAACTTTTTGATGGACAGCGAGTAACCGGTGGTGAAATTATAGTTCGCCAACGTGGTACGCGCATTCATCCAGGCAGCAATGTTGGTCGTGGTAACGACGATACGTTGTATGCTCGTGGTGTTGGTCTTATCAAATTTCATTACGGTCATAAGGGTCGTAAATACGTTTCAGTATTTCCTGAGTCGGTTTAGGCATATTTTATAGCTCCTGCGGGGGTGTTAGATAATGCCACTTAAAAAAGTTGTTTTGGAGAGATGGTAGTGATTAACTTCATTCGATATCGTTTTGTTGCAGCATTGTTGTCGGTTGTCCTAGTTTCTGGGGCCGTTGGCACGTATATTTACAAAATGATCGGGCACGGTCGTGCCTTTGAGTACAGTGTGGATTTTACCGGCGGAACACAGGTGCACCTCGCACTTGATAAGGCCGTCGACAAGCAACAATTACGCACATCGTTGGAGAGTGGTTGGCCTGGGTGCTCTATCCGTGACTTTGCTAACAACGAAGTCCTGGTTCGAGTAAAGGAATATTCGGTTGACTCCGAAGGCCTTGCTTCTAGAATGCGTGATGTTATTCAAACGAAGTTTGCAGGTACAATTGTCACAATAAAAGAATTAAGTAGTGTAAGTAGCGACATTGGTGCAACGTTGCGTGGCAAATCTCTTTTTGCTGTATTGCTCGCATTGTTACTGATGCTTATGTACATAATGATCCGTTTTTGGTCATTCTCGTACGGCTTTGGTGCTGTTGTTGCCTTGCTGCATGATGCATTTGCCATGGTCACATTTTGCTTGATTTTTAATGTTGAGATTTCTGCGGCTGTGATAAGTGCTATTTTAACAGTGCTTGGTTATTCAATTAACGACACCATCGTTATTTTTAGTAACATCCGAGACAGGCTTGCCCGTCCAGGTGTTACTGATACTCACGAAGCGGCTAATCGTGGTATTAACAATACTCTTAGGCGCACACTGCTTACAACGCTTACAACAGCTTTGGGTGTACTTGCTCTGATGGTATTTGGTGGACATGCACTGCGTGATCTGTCTTCGGTCTTGATGGTTGGTATAGTTTTTGGAACATACTCTTCTATCATGATTGCAAGTCCCGTTATGTTGATGATAATGGGTAAGGTAAAAAGTAAGACACATAAATAAAATAAATTTATATAAACTGCCTTTGGCATGTCCTGTGTGCCTGACCTCATAAATTGGGCGGGCACTTGTTGGACTTTATTGCTATTGAAAATCTGTCGGTCATGTTGATACGGTTGTATTGACGTTATAATTGAATAGTTTTTTTTGAGAGTTGATTATTTCCACTCAATTTTCTTTTTGCAGCAGTATTGCTGTATGGATCAACCCTCTTTTTGGGAGTTTGTATTATGGGTAAAAATATAGAGGAAATGAGCTTGCAAGAGCTACAAAATCGGGCTCGTAAGCTCGGTGTTGTAGGCGCAAGCTTGATGAAGAAAGAAAAGCTTCGCTTGGCTATTATAGATGTAGAAGCGAATCCAGACCGAGAACTTGTGGTTGAGGGCTTACTTGAGCGCTTGCCGGATGGTTTCGGTTTTTTGCGTTCTCAGCTTTTTGATTATGTGTCTGGTCCAGACGATATTTATGTATCTCCATCACAAATTCGTCGCTTTGCACTCAGAACAGGTGATTCTGTTGCTGGTGTTATTCGTAAGCCAAAAGATGGGGAAAAGTACTTTGCCCTGCTTAAGGTGAACAAGGTCAACGGCCAAGATCCTGCTAAGATGGGCGATAGATACTTTTTTGATCGACTTTCTCCAGAATCTCCTACCGAAAAAATGAACCTCGAGTTTAAGCCAAACGGTCTTTCTACCAGGGCTATTAATATTTTTGCGCCTATCGGTAAGGGACAGCGTGGGCTGATTGTTGCACCACCAAAAGCGGGTAAAACTGAGCTTCTTAAAGAAATTGCTCATGGCATAATTGCCAACCATCCTGACATTCATCTTATTGCTTTGCAGATTGATGAGCGACCAGAAGAAGTAACCGACATGCGTCGGCACGTTAAAGGCAGCAATGCTGAAGTGGTTAGCTCCACGTTTGATGAGCCAGCAGAGCGGCACGTTGCAGTGGCAGAAATTGTGCTTGAAAAAGCAAAAAGATTAGTAGAATCAGGTAAGGATGTGGTAATTCTGCTTGATTCGATTACACGTCTAGCTCGTGCTTACAACACAACAGCTCCGGCTTCAGGAAAAATTTTGACCGGTGGTATTGATGCGCATGCGCTTCAGCGACCAAAGAGATTTTTTGGAGCAGCTCGTAGCTTTGAAGAACCAGGTTCTCTAACTATTATTGCAACAGCTTTGGTAGAGACAGGTTCGCGTATGGATGAGGTTATTTTTGAGGAGTTCAAGGGTACAGGCAACATGGAAGTTCACATGAGCCGTAAACTTGCAAATCGTCGAATTTGGCCATCTTTTGACCTTATGATGTCAGGTACTCGTAGAGAAGACCTGCTTATTGATGAGACAGAACTGAATAGAATTTGGGTTTTGCGTAAGCTACTTTCTACAATGAATACCATCGAAGCGATGGAGTTTATAATTGATAAGCTTAAGCGTTTTAAGACAAACGAAGAATTTTTCGATTCGATCAGTAAAAGAAGCAGCAGCAGTAAACGATAAGGCTTTGTTTTGCGAACTACGCCCGGCAGGCCATTTTCTTTATTAGCTCAGATGATGTTTTGTGCGCTTAATTTTAAGTAGCGTTAAGTTGTCTGAGCTAAAATTTTAGCGTTTGCAGCTTTCGTATTTGTTACAGCTACTACACTTGCTGTTACAGCTTCCGCAGCCTTGTGAGCGAGTAAGTTCATCGGCAAATTTTTCGTATTTTGACCAATCTTGATAACCATGATAATCATCAAAGTTTGACTCTATGCCTTGAGCCCTTGTAGCTTCCATTCCAAAGCTTTGTGGATGCACTTCTTGAGAAAATCCACCGTCATATGAAGGATAGCCCCATGACATTCTCTTATATGTAAGTGCTTGAGCATTAACGATAAGTCCGGTTGCCATCAAAAGGGCAACGAATAATTGTTTCTTCATGATATCTCCTTCATGAGATTATGTTATCTAGAAAGACCACTTTGATCCTTCCCATACTATTATAATAAACTATTTACTATTCTAATTGCAATAGTTTTGCATAAAACATTTAAATATTTGGAGTGATTGTTGGGCTGTATAATCGTTGGAACTTTGTAATCCGTTTACGTTTAACTTCGACGAGATTTTATTCCACCCGAGATCTGCCTTGCGAAGAAGGGTAATTCGCGCGTATGCGGCTTGGGATTGAATTTGTACAGTACGTACAAGTAGTTTAGGGCATAGAAAAAGGGGCGATATTTTCGATCGCCCCTTTTTTCCTGTTCGTTTTATTAGTTATTGCTTTTGCTTATTACTTGCGACGGTTTTTGAAGATTCGTCTTTTAACAGGACGGTTATGACGACTTCGTACACCAGAATGGGCGCCGTATGAACCGTTTAGTACTTTATTACCAACAGAAACATCAAAGCCATTGACTGTGGTTTGTTCGTTACTAAAGCCATGTGAGCCTGGATATGTGCCCGGTTGGCCACCATATCCTGCAGGATCTGAGCATAAGCAGTTATGGAAGTAAAGCTGTGATGCTTGTCTGGCTGCTACACTGCCCTTTGGCGCTGAGTCCATTTTTTTACATAAAGCGGCACATTTGTTGTTTACATGTTGATCTTCAACTACGACTGCCTGAGCATTAACGATGAGTCCTGTTGCCATCAAAAGGGCAACGAATAATTGTTTCTTCATGATATCTCCTTCATGAGATTATGTTATTTAGAAAGACCACTTTGGTCCTTCCCGTATTCTTATGATAAACTGTTTACTATTCTAATTGCAATAATTTTGCACAATGGATTTAAAATGCGGGGCGATTGTTGGGCTGTATAATTGTTAAGGGTTTGTAAGTTTTGCTTGATAATTTATACGAATATATCTAGATCTATTGAGTCGAATTTGCCTTGTTCGGCTTTGAAGTTGCCGACGTAGGCGATCATCGCGGCGTTGTCAGTGCAATATTTGCGGGAGGGCACGAAGAAGCTTCGGCCACGCTTTGTGCAAAAAGCCTTTAACACTTTGGTGATGTATTTGTTGCAAGCTACTCCACCAGCAAAGGTGATTGCTTGTACTTCAGGGTAGGCTTTGAGTGCGGTTTTTAGTTTTGTTGCAAACAGGTCGGTTATGCAGACAAGTAGTGAGCTTGCAACTTGCTCAATCAGCTTGGGGTCTGTGCCGGGTAGTAGTTTTTTGCTTTGCATGTCGTACATGCCTCGTTTGACCATGTCGTACATAACAGCTGTTTTGAGGCCAGAGAAGCTGAAGTCTAGTGTTTTGGAATGTGGGCGAGGGTAATTAAAGTAATCAACAAAGCCAGCCTGTTTTGCCAGTCGTTCGATGTCGGGTCCGCCAGGGTAATCAAAGCCTAGCATGCGTGCAATTTTGTCAAAAGCCTCACCAGCTGCGTCATCCATGGTTGTGCCAAGTGTTTGGTATTGGCCCATTCCGGTGACCAGATAAATCGAGGTGTGTCCGCCAGAAACAGTCAATGCAATATGTGGGAATGGTATGTTTGGGTTCTCAAGAAAGGGCGAAAACAGGTGCCCTTCAAGGTGGTTGACGCCAACAAGTTTTTTATTTTTTGCATATGCGATTGCTTTGGCAAAGCTGAGACCGACCAAAAGTGAGCCTGAAAGACCCGGCTTGTTGGTGACTGCTACTGTGTCGATGTCATCCAAATTTACATTTGCTTGATCCAGAGCGCCTTGGACTATGCTGTTTATTTTCTCGATGTGTGACCTTGATGACTGCTCTGGCACTACGCCACCGTACTTAGCATGCTCACGTTGTGAGTAGATATTGCTAGAAAGTACACCAGCTGAGCTCGAGTAAATTGCTGCTGCAGTCTCGTCACAGGATGTTTCTATGCCAAGCGTTAGGCGATTGTTCATAGGCTTCTACAAAGACTCTAGGGCTGTGTCGTTTGCCTGTAGTGCATGGAAGGTGCGAGTGTTAATTGCTTCCATGGTTGCAAGCGCGGCATCCAGCTCGTGTTTATCATTTTGTGATGAATCATCTTTGAACGGAATGGTTGGCAGTTTTATTGCTGCATGCTCTAGCTCCCAAACAGGGGCACTGAGTGCGTCCGTGTCCACCAGGAGTGGGTCTGCAAGAATAACCAGGGCTGGGTCGTTCTCACGTATTGTGTAAGGCGTGGTGTGCATTGTTGGCGTTATTTGCCAGCTTGTTGTGCCCGCTTGTGTGTCGATGGTGCGTTCTAGTTGAATCTCTAGGTAGGGAGTCGCTACACGCATGGAGCGGATGATGCTGGTACTGCTTAAACGCGGTGTGTACGACTTGGTGACAATAATTTTGTTAATGCAGCTGGCTGTATCAGGCACAAAAAAAGTAAACGTGTTGTTATAAAAGCTGCTTCTCTGGCCGGAGTGGTAAACAACGTTGCTTAAGAGAGGATTAGTGTCTCCTTGGCAAGTAATTGCACCTACGTGCAGTACGCGGCGTTCTTGTGTGGTAGGTGTGGCAGCATCCGGTTTGTCTTGGGCGCCAGTACCTGCTGCCCACAAGGAGCCGATTAGGAGTATTGTAGTTAATCGATAAGTCATCTTATTCCTTTTCGTTACGGGTATTTTATAAAATATGATACCATATCTAGTGTACAGTAAAGTGCTTTATGAAAGAAGACGTACGCATTACATCAATGTAGGGCAGGAGTTTTGGCGTGCAAATATTTAAACGTTTTTTTAAAAAAATAGCGAAAAAAGAGCTGAGCGTTAAGCGCTTGACGCTTTCTTTTTGCTTAGGCGTTTTTATTGCGTTTTCACCATTTTGGGGCATTCATACACTCATGGCCTTTGGTATTCCTTGGCTGTTTGGTCTTAACGTTGCCGTTGTGGTTGCAACTTTATATCTTTTTAATAATCCGCTTACGATGTGTGCAATTGTCGGAGCTCAATATTTTTTGGGGCACCTGGTTCTGGTTGACTTGCTAAAGATCGATGTGGCCAGGTATAATCCTGTTTGGATGACGCATTTTAATGACTGGTTGAGCACAACCTGGGTTGCCAAGCATGCTAGTACTCATTTTTCGGTATGGTCATTTTTGGTAGGTAGTCTCCTTTCCGGTATTTTTTTGGCGGTGCTGCTTTACCCTGTAATGCGACCGGTGTTTGGTGCTATTATTAATGGGATCAGACGTTCAAGGAAGCGAGAGATTATATGAAGATAATTGCCAAGAACAAAAAAGCTTTTTTTGATTACCAGATTTTGGAAACTATTGAGGCAGGCCTTGTGCTTACCGGTGACGAGGTTAAGTCTTTGCGCTCTGGGAACGTATCGATGAGCGGAGCCTTTGCTCACGAGCGTGAGGGTGAGCTGTTTATGGTTAACGTTATCATTGTCCCCTACCAGTTTGCGTATGACAAGACTAACGACTCTGGAGACAGGCGCAGAAAGTTGCTGCTGAGTCGTAAGCAGATAAATCAACTGACAATGGCAGTTGCTCGTCGTGGTATTACTATCGTCCCGCTTAAAATGTACTTCAACAAAAAAAGTCTGGTCAAGGTGGAAATCGGGCTTTGTAAGGCTCGCAAAAAGCATGACAAGCGCCAACTGCTCAAAGATCGTGATATTGACCGCGAGACTAAGCGTGACCTCAAAAATGTTACACGTGACTGATCCTGCTAATATTGGAAAAATTAGACCGTATGTGGTAAACTATAAAGTATAATAATTGTGTTGAACAAATCTGTTTATATCAGGTTACTGTAGGCACAATTTGAATAAATTGATCTTTGATTATCATCGTACCAGATGTTAAACATTCCGGGGGCGTACTGGCTTCGACGTGTTGGCAAGGGTGTACGGAGCATGCCGAGCGTTGTATGTGTGCTCGTAAAACAAGCATTCATTTTTGAACTGGCAATCAGTCTCAACCTGTGGGGGTTGCTCTCGCGTAAAAGCGTAAGCTAACCTTTGCAGTAGACCCGCATTATTCGGGTTTACGCGTAAACAGAGGTGCATCTATCCGCACTGTTTACGTGTAACTTTTAGATAGGTCGCACCAGGCAAGGTTTTTTAGCTGCGTAACCTGGTTGTGTATACGAAGCTGACGTGCAGTATATACTCTGTGTCTTTACAGAGGTATTGCACGTATTAATTAAAGACTAAGCATGTAGGGCTGTGTATCTAAGTTAGTGCGGACATGGGTTCGATTCCCATCGCCTCCACCAGGCTTCGCTCTTTGAGCTTCGCCCGGCAGGCCAGACTTTTTAATGATTTTTGTTAATTAGTTTTATTTAAGGCTAGCAGGGATTTTCCTCCGCTAGCATTTGTGTGCAAACTTTTCTTGTATCCACACTTTCGTGGGTTTTTTGTTTTACATTTTGAATATCTATCTTAATTTCTTGTTCTTATTGTTTTGGCGAAGTAAAATTATCTTGGTTTTTGGTAGTTAGGCGCGGTATTGCGCCATAATGATAAGCGCGCGAGGCCTGAGGAGTATTCGATGAAAATGATGAAATTATATCTTGCTTTGCTGGTATTTGCTTTGCAATTTAATGTAGTTGGAGTTGTGCTTGATAAGAGTTTGCCTTCATCAAAAAGTAAGAAAGCTTTGGAAGTATCAATTGTACCTAAAAACGGCATTGTCGTGCGGTCAATCTCATCTCAGGTTAAGATCTATGTTTTGGGCAGTACAAGCTTTACGGAGGAGATGGTTGATTCAAAAAATAAACTTTGTTCTCTGGGATTTGACGGTTGGATTCATCCCCACTACGAAGCATATGTTAGGGGAGAGATGAAAGACCATCTCTATCGTCGTAATAATGGTGAAGAAGCGGCGCTGAAGAGAGAGAATGACTACTTCTGTGAGCATTACAAAAGAATTCTAGAGAGTGATGCCATTCTCTTTGTTAACTCAGAAAAAAATGGAATAAAAAATTACATTGGCGGTAATGTGCTCATCGAAATGGGGCAAGCGTACGTCAATCATAAGATAATTTTCTTGTTAAATGGCATGCCAAGTGGCCTACCGTACATGGATGAGATTGAGGCTATGGACCCGATTTGTTTGTTTGGGGATTTAAGTAATATTGGCAAGGTGCTTGAGGTGCAACTTAGCTAAGTTTAAGTTTTTTTGTTATCCAGGCTATACCAGATTCAATTTTACTTTTCCATGATGGGCGGTATTCGGATGTTTGTGAAAGAATTTCTGCTATGTCGGGCGCTTTTGGTGGCTTTCGGTTGATCTTTGTTTGATCATTATTTGCTTCAGGCTCTTCATAATCAAATTCAGCGAGAGCCTCGTCCAATATTTTTTCTACGCGTAGCTCTTTTTGTGCACCCTTTAAGGCATTGTATGCTATTCGTTTACTTAGATTTTTTAATTGTACTTCTCTAGCTTTTTTACGTTCAACTTTGCGCTTTAATTGTTCATATATCAGCCCTACAAGGCGAATTTTTATTTGCTCTTCTTGTTCTTGCTTGGATGTGGTGCTTTGTACTAATTCGAGTAAAAGGTCTGACTCTTTGATCTGCTGATCCATCTCTTTTTCTGACTTCTCTAGCCATTCGAGGGCGGTTAAGTTTTCAGGGGCATATAGAGTTAATACTTGCGCAACTAAGAAGCTTAGCGATAGTAGGTACAAAAAATTCTTTGTCGACATGATACACTCTTATTTAATGGCATTTAATTTCTATTATTACAATAACAAAGTTGCTTCTTTGATAGCAATAGAATGGTTTTTTGTTGTACAGAATAGGTTTTTTGCCTGAGTTGCAAATCACGCATGGCAGGTTATACTGCGATAAAGTGTTATAGTTTACATTTTATATAATCCAATATTGGAGTGCGTGATGAAAAAAGTAGTATTGTCATTAGTTTTATTGATTCCGGCTATACAGTTTGCAGGACCAATGACGTCTATGGAAGATCGCTTGTCTACTGCAAAAAGTGAAGTAACTTTGGAAGAGTCGGCTGCGCAAGATGCTCAGACTGCAACCAGAGAAATTACTTTTGACCAGATTTCTGGGATTGCCGTAGAGTTGGATGCTGTCCCTACTCTGGGTGCAGATCCTGCTTTGTGGGAAGCTGTTGTTGCTCGTGCTCAGACAATGAACAGTTTGAGTTCGTTCACTCAGGACGCAAAAGATCAAGATCCAATTGATTACATTGCTGATTCGCTATACCAGATGATGACTAGCGCTAGTTCTTTTTTGAAGATGAACTTGGCTTTAGTTGATGTTGCAGCCCAAGCAGAAGTTGCAGCTCAAAGCGATTCGACATTGTCGCCGCAAGAGTCAACAGAATCTTTTGAGCAATCACAACTCACTCCATCAGTTGATGAGCAAGCAACAAGCTTGCTGGTTCCTAACTTGAGCGAGCGAGATCTAAGTGCATTGGATGTTAAAGCGTCCGATATTGATTTGGTTCAGGTTGGTATTTTGCTAGAACGTCCAGAAGGAATGACCACAGAATCATGGGGAGTTGTAATTCAACATGCAGCAGGAATTTTAAATCTACGCTCGCAAGAGGGCGCAGATGAACAAGACCTACGATTTGTTGTTGATTCACTTGTTAAGATGATGAATTCCGTACAAACACGCCTAGTTGTTAACCTGCACAAGGTTGCTGCCCAGGCTGTTTCAGAAGAGCTGGAAGCTGTAGAGGTCGTTGGCCTTGAAGAGGTAGTGGCTTAACCCACTTACCGTTTCGGTTAAATTTTAAGGTGCGGTTGGAAAGTCCAACCGCACCTTTTTTGTGTGCAAAATAGTTCTAAGCTTTCCCTTGTAAGCTTAATTTCTGACATTCATTTTTTTGCTAAATGTTGCGCTGTAGGCGGTTGATTGTTTTTTTGTGTGTGATACGGTTTTATTGTGTGCATTTGTATACTTTTTAAAATTTTATCATAGGTAATCAATGTTTTTAACTAATCACTTTAGCAGGGCTATTCCTGTTTTTTTAGCTATAACTTTATGTATAACACCGGCTATGGTCAGGGCTGATAGCGTAGCTGCTCCGGTTGCGCGTAATATGTATGGTGATATTGCCGACTTGTATGCCAAGTCTCTAGGCTTGCTTGGTGCTGGTGCAACGTCGTTTGTACAGCATAGTCAAGAACAAAAAGAAGATAATAAGGCATTTGTCGCCGATGGCATGGATTCATTGTCTGAACTTGATCAGACACGAGTTGTTTTTGAGCTGTTTAGTATGTTTGGTAGTAAGCAGCAGTCTAAAGTCCTAAATAAAAATGTATGGAAAGATTTGGAGCTGTTTTGTGGCTCTGGTGACGATGCAAGCGTACACTTGCTGTCGCGTCTTGACAGGACAAACACAATTTTTGGCAAAGCTGCTTTAGCACATATTCTAGCTGCTCCTATCAGTGACATTCAGCTTTTGCGAGGCCGTCAGGCGCTTGTGCGACATTTTCTTGATAGCACACAGAGCTTTGATGAGCTTGATGCGGCTTTGAATGATATTGCTGGCGTACAGGAGACAGTGCTCTCGTTCTGGAAGCCAACAACGGATTTTAGAGAAAAATCTTTGGAGAAGGTTTATTGGTCAGGTAAGTGGTTTAAGGGCTTAAAGAAGCGTCTTAATAAGTCTTTGTTTGGTTGTGAGGTTGGTGTTAGGGGTCCGCAACTAAGTGTGGTAGGTATGGTTGGAATGCCACCCATAGCTTATGTTGCTTTGCCAACATTAAATACGGCTGTTTCAAAGGGTATGTCCCATATTGTATTGAAATTTTTTGAAAAAGCTGCTGCTAGCATTGACAATGAATTTGAGAGAGAAGCGTTTATTGCTAGCACTGAAGAATCGAGAAAAATATTTAGTGAAATTCCAACTGTGGGCTCTGTTTTTAAAGATAGATTAAAAGGTCTTGTTACGGCGCGTCCCGTAAGAAATGCCTATAAATTTGTTAATAGTAAGATGGGCATGTTCAAGAAGCTATCTGGAATTCCAGCTAAAAAGAAGTTGTTGATCGCCGGTGGAGTGTCTGCGATAGTAGCCGCGGTGAGTGCTGGTGTTTATTTTTATTATTACAAGCCTGCAAAAATAGTAGTTACGGCTGAACTTGAGCGCATGCGTATCAGGCAGTACCTGCAAAGTCGCCTCATTGAGTTGGCTAAATTTGTACGCTCTGCTCGTTCAATCTCGTACATTATTGATCGTACACCAGAGCTAGCTACCGTTGTTGGGTCAGAACAGCTTGAGATTGTAGTCAGGCGCCTTGAAGATGGTTCGTATGAGTTTGATCAGCTAATGAAGACTTTGGATACCCATACATTTGAAGGTCAGCCTTCGGCTCTCTCGTGGCAAGGTCGAGTGTTAAAAGCACATAAATTAATGGAATCTGTGAAGAATGATTTAGTTCAGGTCATGGAAGCTGTTGGTCGGGTAGATGCTTATCTTTCGATTGCCAAGCTTTACCAAGAGCACGCAGATTTATCTTCAGGTTACTGTTTTGTTGACTTTGTTCAGGAATCACGGCCTGTTATTGATTTACAGGGTGCTTGGAATCCATTTATAGATTCTGGAGTTGTGGTTTCTAATAATATCGCACTTGGTAACGACAAGCAGCAGAACATGATTATTACCGGTCCAAATGCTGGTGGTAAATCAACTTCACTAAAGTCTGTAATGATTAATGCTTTGTTGGCACAGTCGTTTGGTATTTCACCTGCGGCATCGGCTGTTATTACACCGTTCTCTCGACTGGCAACACATCTTAACATTACCGATGATATTTCTAGCGGAGACTCTTTGTTCATGGCTGAAGCAAAGCGGGCTAAGGAATTGGTCGACATGGTTAATGAGCTAGAGCATAATCAATTTGCGTTTACCTTGATGGATGAGATATTCTCCGGGACAGACCCTGAAGTTGGCGCTCGAGCTGGATATAAATTTGCTGCACAGCTTGGCCAAAAGTCTAATAGTATCAGCATGATTGCAACACACTTCCCGCTTATTACAAGTCTTGAGCAGGACAGGTCGGAGCAGTTTGCCAATTATAAGGTAACTGTCGAGAAGAATGAAGATGGGTCAATCCACTACTTCTATACGCTGGTTCCAGGAATATCGGATCAGAACATTGCTATGGATATTTTGATTAGCCAAGGTGTTTTTGCCTAAAATATCAATTGTATTCAACACGCAATATTGTTTAAAAGTTGCCTGCAGATCACCAAAATTAGGTCTGTGGGCAACTTGCGTCTGAGTTGACTGATTAACAAAAAAAAGTTACGTTTTTGCGGAGTAAAGGTTCGTGCTTAGCGAGCCTATGCGACTTTTTGTAAGGTAGTTCATAAAAAAGTTTAAGGAATATATTGATGAAAAAACAGCTTAGTTTAGTTCTATTGTTAGCGGTTACAGGTTTATCTTTTGATGCTGTAGCAGAAGTTGCTGCAACAAAAGCGGCGCAACCAGCTTCGCGCGTTGCCAAGTTTGACCCTTCAGGGTTTGAGAAACTTGATTCTATCCAGGACATTTCTCAAACTGTTAAGGAAAAAGCAGCTGTAATAGATGCGCAAATTCGCGATATTAGTGAAAAATTAGGTAAAAAAGAAAAAGAGATACGCAACGCCCAATCGACCATGAAGGACGATGCAAAGGCAGCGGCAGAAAAAGAGCTCGAAGCGTTCCAAAAGAAGTCAAACGATGTTTACATGCGTTTGATGCAAGAGCGTCAGCGCGTTATGTATGAAGAAGGAAACAAGGCTCAAGAGAAGTTTGCTAAAGATTTGTCAGCTGCTTGCCAAAAAGTTGGTAAATCTGGCAATTGGACCGTTGTCGAAGCATTTGCTGGTGGGTGGGTTCACCCAGACTTTGATGTAACTGATCAGTTGATCAAAGAGTTGAATTACTCTTACGGTCAGCAAAAAAAAGCTGAAGCTAAGAAGGCTGCCGCGACAAAGGTAAAAGCATCTCCGGCAAAGCCAAAAGGCAAGTAAAGCGTAACAGATATCAAGCTACAAAAATCGACGAGCCGGTGGAACCCCATATCCACCGGCTCTTTTTTATTTTGTTATGTGTGGAGCAAAAGTTTGCAATGAATAATGAAAAAATTATACGTCAACGCAACATTCGTTTGATTGTTGGCCTTGGCAATCCAGGTCCTCGCTTTGAGTATACCCATCACAATATCGGCTTTTTGGTCCTTGATGAGCTAGCGCATCGCCTTGGGGCCTCGTGGAAATCTTCTGATCTTATGGAAGTTGCTGTTGCCAGGCTTGGTGATCGCGATGTTTGGTTGGTTAAGCCACAAACGTTTATGAATGATTCTGGCAAGGTACTAAAAAGCTTTTTTAAGCAAGGGGTGCAGCAAGAACAGGTACTTATTGTGCATGACGAGCTCGACCTTGAGTTTGGACTTAGCAAGTGGCGTGTGGGTGGTAGTGCTCGCGGTCATAACGGTATACGTTCGATGATTGAATACGCTGCTCCTGAGGCAGCTCGGTTGCGAGTTGGTGTCTCGCGCCCTGCGCGACGCGAAGATGTGCATGAGTATGTTTTACAGCGGTTTAAGCAGTCTAGTGAGGTTGTTGAGAAGGCTATTTTTGACGCAGCCCAAAAAATAGAAGACCTATTCCAGTCGGATGATTCTTAAAGTTATAAATTTTTAAGGGAATAAATTATGAAATCTATGGAACTACGACGTAAGTTTTTTAAATTTTTTGAGCAAAACGGGCACACTCCTGTCGACAGTTCTTCACTAATACCGGCTCAAGACCCAACGCTTCTGTTTACAAACGCTGGTATGAATCAGTTTAAAGATCTTTTTTTGGGTAATGAAACGTGTAGTTATACTCGTGCGGTTTCAATACAAAAATGTATTCGTGCTGGTGGTAAGCATAACGATCTAGAGAATGTTGGTTTTACTAAGCGGCATCTGACGTTTTTTGAGATGATGGGTAACTTCTCGTTTGGGGATTACTTTAAGCGTGAGGCTATCCAGTTTGCGTGGAATTTTTTAACTAATGACATTGGTCTGCCAAAAGAAAAGCTGCATGCAACGGTTCACTTGAGTGATGACGAAGCTTATGATCTTTGGAATAAAGAAATTGGCATACCGCACGAGCGAATGCATCGATTTGATGAAGATAATTTTTGGCAGATGGGTGACACTGGTCCGTGTGGTCCGTGCACCGAGATATTTATTGACCGTGGTCCGTCGTTTGGACCAGAAAATGACTTTGAAACTGACCGATATCTGGAAATTTGGAATCTAGTTTTCATGCAGTTTAATCGGCAAGCTGATGGTACTGACGTTCCTCTCAAGCAGACCGGTGTTGATACTGGAATGGGGCTTGAGCGTTTAGCATTAGTTGTGCAGGGTAAGGATTCAGTTTTTGATACCGATCTTTTTGAGCCTATTTTTAAGGGTATAAAAGAGTTAACCGGCGCTGATTATTATGCACTTGAGCAGGGCGAGCAGAAGTCATCTTGTCGTGTTTTGGCTGATCACATGCGCTCTAGTGTGCTTGCTATTAGTGATGGTGGGTCACCATCTAATGAAGGCCGTGGATACGTTATTCGCAAAATTATTCGTCGCGCTGCTTTGTTTGCTCAGAAGTTACGCGATGCGCAATTGTTTGTTGATCTGCTACCATTTTTTATTGATTCGATGAAGGAAATTTACCCGGCTCTTGAAAGCAACCAAAGCCGTATACAGGCTGTCCTAAAATCTGAAATTGATTCGTTTGTGCAAAACCTCAATCGTGGTCAACAGATTATGCAGGAGTACATTGGTGCGGCCAAAGACGGTAAGCATATTACTGGCAAACAAGCGTTTAAATTGTATGATACGTTTGGTTTCCCTTTAG
Source organism: bacterium (assembly GCA_018663245.1). GTDB lineage: Bacteria > Babelota > Babeliae > Babelales > JABJEI01 > JABJEI01. The sequence continues at coordinate 31,140 of JABJEI010000029.1, read as the reverse complement.
AGTTGACCAACGTTATCGCTCTAGATCACGGCTACACGGTGGATGTTGATGGTTTCCACGCAGAGATGAAGGACCAGCGTAAGCGTTCTGGTGGCAAAGCTGCGTTCAAGGTGCAAGGGGTTGATGTTGAGTTGAGCCAGGTAACAGAATTTGTCGGTTATCAGAACATTGAGTCACAGGCTAAAATTACGGCTCTTATTGTTGATGGTAGGACGGTTGAGTCTGTTGATGCAAATACTACCTGCATGGTGGTAACAGATAAGACTCCTTGTTACGTCGAAGGTGGCGGTCAGGTAAGCGATGCGTCGCAAATAAAGCTTGGTGACGGCACTCAGGCCTCAATCACAGGTTTATTAAAAATTGGTAAGGCTATTGCCCATGTTGCTACACTGCCAGCAGCTATAAAAATTGGCGACACGATTACCCTGTCAGTTGATCAAGAAGCCCGCTCAAACACGATGAAGAATCATACAGCTACGCACCTTCTGCAAGCTGCATTGGTGCAAGTGTTGGGCTCGGGGGTTAAGCAGGCCGGTTCTTTAGTTGAGCCAGGTCATTTACGATTTGATTTTACACATCACAAGCAGATGAGTGAGGATCAGATTCGCGAGGTAGAAGCGCTGGTTAATGCCAAAATTATGGAAAACATTACGCTTAATGTTTTTGAAACTACTTACAAAGATGCAACGGAACGCGGTGTTGTTTCGTTCTTTGGTGACAAGTATAACCCTGACTGTGTTCGTGTTATCGACATTGGAGAGTTCTCAGCAGAGCTGTGTGGTGGAACACATGTAAATGCAACTGGTGATATCGGTGTATTTAAAATTATTGAAGAAGGCTCGCTGTCTGCGGGAATTCGTCGAATTGTTGGCCTTACCGGGCCATCTGCTGTTAAAAACTATCAACAATCATTTGGTATTATTAACAGGCTTGGTACTGACTTTAAGGTACAGCAGGCTGAGATTTTGGAAGCGGTAGAACGTCAACGCAAGCAGCTTAAACAGGCAAACAATCAGGCCAAAAAATTACGCACTCAGCTGGTAGCCGCAAAGCTGCCTGTATGGCTAGAAAAAGTCGAGCTGGTTAATGATGTGCCTATGCTTGTGTTAACGCTTAAGGGCTATGACGCGTCTTCGGTTCGTGACATTGCTACCAAGCTTAACCGAGGTAAACCTGGATTGTATGTGGTAGTAAATCAGGATGCCGATAGAAGCCAGTTTGTTGCCTGCAAAGATGCTTCATTGGATGCAAAAATTACGACAGAGTCGTTTTCTAAGCTGCTGAGTGAGCATGGCTTACGTGGTGGCGGAAAGGGCTCGACCATTCAAGGTGGTGGAGAGCTGACAGGTGATCTTGATAAAGCAATCAAGGGCTTGTTGCAAGCGTAGTGAAAGTACGGGGAGCTTAGTCTCCCCGTTGATTATTTTGTAATGATGGCTTTAAGGTCGTAGAATATTTTTCCTTTCATTGGGATGTTATCGCTCCATATTCTGGTAATCTTTCCATCTATCTTTGAGTATTCGACTGTGAATTCGCATGCACGCCGGCATCGTTGCTTGTTATTGCGAATAATCAGTTGCTGGTAATTGAGTTTATTATTTTTATTTCCATTTATCGGTGAAGTATCACTGAAAGTTTTGGTAGATCTAAAATTTTCCATGTAAGTGGAATTTTTTAATTTATGGAAAAATCTTGGAATGCCATGAATTTTCTTTATTATTTTTGCATTTTTCAATTGTTTTACTGCTTGTAGGTGTGGGGTTGTTAAAAGCAAAGCGATAATTGCGATGTAATAAAGCGATCTTTGACCAGGGTTTATAATTTTTGTCATGAATAACTCTTGTTTAAACGATTATAGATGTTAATGATGCTCATCGGCCACGTTCATTTGAAGTTGCCGATTTGCAAATATAATCTGAGCTTAACACTGTTCTTCTAGATTTGAAGCCTATTATTTTAACTTCCTTGTTGGTCGATTGCATTTTTGATGATTGCCAGCTGTGCGTTAAGCTTGGTTAAGTCTTTGGAAATGTCAGGAATTTCTCCTGCCATTTGCGACGCCTCATTAAATGAATCTTGGCGTTGGTAAAAAAGTAGATATGGAGTGAAATCTCCTTCGTGCTCACCGGCAAAAACTTTTTGGGCTTTTTTGTTATTGAGTTGTGTGATTATAGAATCATCACACTTGTACCACTGCTTATTTTTGTTTGTTTGGGTAACGTCACGAGTGTAGGCGATGTAGTGTCCACCAGTAATGCTGCCCGACTGGGCGATAATGGCGATTAGTTGGTAGTTTCTGTTTCCGATTGTGTTTTTATCTGTCAGCGGGAAGTCGGAAAGATCTAGCTCTTGTGGGAAGCTGATTTTGGCATTGTCTTTGGTTATTGTTCCGTCTTTAGCGTAAATTTGTCGCTTGAACATTAACTGTAAAATTTCTGGCGTGCTTTGCAGGGTGATGAATGTTTTGGCTTTTATGTAAATTGGGTTTCCATCACTTCTGTAACTTATTGTGAAGTCTGTTTCGTTGGGTTCTTGATGATAGTTGTTAAGTAATTCTGTGAGACGATTTGGTTTGTTTTGTTTTGGTATAGGTAAGCTTAGCTTATCAGAGTAGTCGTTTTTTATAGAAAGTATGTCATCTTTTTTGTACGCTTTGTCTCCAGTTTTATCTTCGGCTGCTATTTTTGTGTAAATTTCTGAAAAAGCAAAAAGTTTACCAGGTACGATGTTGCATGGGCCATCGACTCCTGTGTAGCCTGGTGGTTGATAGGCTGTGCAGCTTTTAACGTTATTTCCCAGGGTTGCGAGTAGGCCTGATGTGAATCCTGTAGCATCTCGCTGTTTGTCGTAGGCTCGGATATCAGTTCTGCGTAATTTGGGGAAAATGAAATTGTCTTGAATATTGCGGTAAAATTTGTTGGAAATTGTTATTGACTTGGTTGCCTTGCGCATTCGGCTTAAAGCTGTGGCAAACTCTGTGACTATTGTTTTGGAACTAACGATCTTGTTTTTATTGTCATTGTCTTTATATAAGTTTATGGATTTATTTACGATTCCAGTATTGTTAATAAAGTAATCTGAAAGTTGCTCGATATTGCACAGTGACTGAAGAGTTGCGTTGAAGTAGCAGCGGTTACTTCCGCCGTCTAGACCTTTTGGGATGCGGGTATATGCTGCGGTAGCTGCTAGAAACAGGCTAATGAGTATTAATTTTTTCATATTGTTATCCTCTTATTCAATTTATTAATGTGTGTATTTACGGTACTGAGTGGGAGGTTAGGTATGCAATGGATGCTATCTTTTTATGACCTCCTTGCCAAGGTTGGGATGTGTGGTATCTTTTGGTAAGTCTCTTCTGTTAAGATGAAGACTTTGAAGGTTCCGTAAGTTCGTGGAGGTTCAAGGGATTGCTATGCGACAGCTCTTCTTGGACAAGAGTTTTGTAGCCGTTAAAGAGGTCTGTGAGTCAGGTCTTGACGCTAACTCTGTTCTTGTATCCATAAGTCATTCATTTGTTAATTCTCGTACCGAGATTGATTCTGCTCTTCATGAACAGAAGCATCTTGGATTTGAGAATGTATCGGAAAAAGTGCAGAAAGTACTCGCTTCTGTATCTGGTACAAATATTAGTAATAACGGGCGCTTAAACGAGCATCAGGTCCGTTCATTGGGGTATTCTTGTTCTGGGACAGTGGTTGCTGTTGGCAGAAATGTTCAAAGGTTTAGACCAGGAGATCTGGTTGCCTGTTCTGGCTCAGCCAACGTACAGCATGCAGGTATGATCGTTGTTTCAAAAAATTTGGTAGCGCGCGTTTCGGATAGCAAGTATTTGTCTGCTGCAAGTTTAACAACTGTCGGGACAGTTGCTATGCAAGGTCTTCGACGAGCAGGAGTACAGCTGGGTGAGCGTGTATGCGTGTTCGGACTTGGCATTGTTGGTCAGATTACCGCGCGATTAGCAAAGTTGTCTGGTTGTAAAGTTATTGGCATTGACCGTGTTAAGGAGCGGTTAGAAAGAGCCCAAAAGTTTGGAATAGATGTTGTTTTAGCTTCACAGGATTCTGATCTAGAAACTGAGATAGCGTACAAGACTCAGTATCGCGGTGTTGATTGTACGATCATAACTGCAACTTCAAAATCTAGCTCTATTATTAATCAAACCATAAATTTTACACGTAAAAATGGGCGTGTTGTTCTGGTTGGTGATGTTGGACTGCAACTTGAGCAAGAGACGCTTGATCATAAGCAAGTCGACATTCTTGTCTCGTATGCACACGGTCCAGGAAGGCATGATGTTTCGTACGAGCATGGTGGTATTGATTATCCTTACAATCACGTTCGATGGACAGAAAATCGAAACATGCAGGCGTTTGTATCGCTTATAGAAGATGGCACAATAAGTGTCAGTGACTTTATTGATAAGACGGTGCAATATCCTGATGATAATGGTGTTAAGGGTCTCCTAGAAGATAAGACACATCTTGGTATTGTTCTAAATTATGAAGCAATTAAGACGAATCGCTTAACTAGGCCTCTTAAAAAAACTGGCTCTATTCGGCCTGCGCGTATAACATTTATGCCAAAGAACAGGATTAATATCCGTGTTGGTGTTATTGGTGCTGGTGCTTTTGCTAGTAAAACTTTGCTTCCAATTTTGTCTTCGCTTAACTATGCAAGTGTAAATGCAGTTTCTGATATTAACGTTAGTGCAGCTAAGTCAATTGCTAAGAAGTATAATCTGAAGCACATTGTTAACAATGATCAGGAACTATTCTCGCAGGATGCCGTTGATGCTGTTGTGATATCTTCACCGCATGCCTACCACTGTGATCAGGCTCTAAATGCGTTGCGTAATGGTAAGGCGGTTATGCTTGAAAAGCCTATGGTTACAAGCATTGAGCAGCTTGAGCGTTTGAAGGGATTCTTGCGAAAAAATCCAGAGGTTCCTTTTTGTGTTGATTATGCCCGATCATTCTCTCCATTTATTAAAAAAATCCGTAAGGTAACTGATTTCCGTAGTTCTCCTTTGATGATTTCGTATCGAGTTAATGCTGGCATGATTTCGCCAGAGCATTGGATGCAAACAGATTTGGGTGCAGGGAGAATTATTGGCGAAGTTTGCCAGTATGTAGACCTGTTCTGTGAATTAACTCAGGCAACGCCGGTAGCGCTTTCTGTTGAGGCAATTCGGCCTGATGGTAACCATCTGTTCCCAACCGACAACTTTAGCGCTCAGATTACTTTTAGTGATGGTTCGGTTTGCTCATTAATGTACACAGCAGTTGGGCATAAAGATTTGCCTGCAGAGCGGATGGAAGTTCACTTTGATTCTAAATCTATTATTCTGGATGATTTCCAGCACATTGAGTGGTACGGTTTTTCTTCTTGGTTTAATCAGTCGACTTCTGATCGCCAAGTTGGGCATGAGCAGTTATTTGGTCAATTTTTTGACAGCTTAAAAGAGAAGCAGTTTGTTGCTCCTATAAGCTGGCAACGTCTTGAGATAGTTGCACAAACTACGCTTATTATCGACAAATTGGCTTGTCTTGGTGGTGGAACTCAGGAGTTGTAGGCTTTGGCTAAAAGATTATTTTAGTCATGTGAGCTGTAAGTGAAGAATGTTAGTGGTGGCTTAATAAGGGTTTGTCTTTTTTTGCGTTCAACTGCCATCTCTATTGCATCAACAAACTCGGCTTTGTGCTCTTTTATTGTGAACTCTGTCAGATCGCAAAGCTGCGTAACTTGTTCTGGGGTGTAGTATAGATTGAAGGTATGGCAATATCCGCCTTCATGAAGACATGCTATGGGGTCAAATTCTGAGTAAGCGGGATTCTTAAGCAATGGTATGTAAAGAAGCATCGGGATGCTTGGGTCGGGGTCAACAAATACAGTTACAGCTTTGGTGTGTAAATTTCTATAGTTAATTTTTGGCAATCTATAGCCATGTTTTTTTGCGTAACGTGCTGCTTTACGCAATTCTTGAGCGTTTTCGATATCTGAAGAGTGATCAAGAACAATTATCATATCAACTTGTCGTTCCTTTTTTAGAAGTGCTGGCAGTGGAATATTGAAGTAAAAGCCTCCATCGACGACGGTAAGGTCGGGGAAATGATTAAGAGGTCGTTGTGCGTTTTTGTATTGGGGGTTGCTTATTATCCCTGGCGAAATTCTGCTGTGGCCTATCTCAGTGAATCCGGATACAGTATCCAGTGTTTCATAAATAATAGATGGGAAGAATCTAGAGTAGCCTTCCATGGCTTCAGATAGGCTGATCGTGAATGCTGATCCGCATAGTCCCATGATATAACCTAGGCTGTTTTCAGGCGTTCGGTTGGTCGATAAACCGCCCTCAAAACGTCGTCCAAGGGACCAGGTTGGTATGTGGAATTCTAGCTGATCACTGCCTACTTCAAAAGGTGTGAACTCAAGCCATGAATAACCACCTTCAACAGTTATGGCTGTCATGATGGGCATAGGCATTTTACCGTATCGAATCATTTCGGATATATCTGAAAACTTGAGATTATAAGCTTCTCGTCCAAAGTCACCAAACAACCTGTTAGCGGCCATGTTTCCAAACAGGCCAACCAGAGAAAGCTTTTGGCCGTATAGAAATTTAATGAAACCATCTTTGATTATTGCTGTTATTTCTAAATCGCTTAGTAGCGAGTTTTGTAACTCACTTTTTAGGATAATTTTAAGAAGTGGCAGGTTTCCTTGATGTGCGTACCAGGTTCCAAGCATCCAAGTTGCACCTGAAAGGCCCGAAGCATAAGTTACGCAATCAAGTAAGCCTGTTTGCTCAAATCCGCTGATACTACCAAACATCGCAACTAATGCGCGGTATCCGCCACCGCTACCACAAATACCAATTTTTGGTACGTGTTCATTTTTGATAGAATGTCCGAGGATATTTTCTATGCTTTTTTTTACGTGATGGTGACGTTGAGTTAGGAACCCCTGCTCTTGTGAGCATAGATTGCTAGACTCTCGTACGTTTACGGTAAGATTTTTGTATGGGTCGTTCATAATGGCGCTGATTACTGGTTCAAGTAGCTGCATAAACTTTCTATCTGAGCGATTTTGACCAAACATTTTTATTGTTTCATTTTGCTCAAAAGCATGAGTTTGCGTTGATAGTAGTAGGGCAAGTATGAGGTATCGACTATTAAAAGTACCTTGGTACATTTTATGTTATTTTACGTTGTAAGAACTGCTTCATTGCGTCTTTTATTTTTGCTTCATTATCCATGATGATGTTGTATGCCTTATCGCTCATTGCAGCGATTGCCTCAGGCGGATTGTTGTAGTTAGTGACAAATGTATTGGTAAGTGGGGTGTCGTGCTGATTTTGGAACATAAGATAGATTATGAGTAGATCGTCATTTTTGAATATATGAAGAGGCTGATCGTCAATTGAGTCATAATCTATTTCAGGGAATGATCTGCCAATAAGATTAGCTCGTTCTTGTTCTGCTCGCAGCATTGGAGCGCCTGTGACGTTACCTGATGCGTCGCCAATAAAGAGAATTTGGACGTCCCGTTCTGGTGCCATAAGTGCCTCAACGCAACCGCAGTTTCGCTTCACACCAAAGTCGACCAAGAAGCTTCTTTTTTCGTTGTAGTATGGCCTTCGTGGAACTTTGTAATCAGGGTTCCAATGGTATCCAGGTGAAAGTCGCATCTGTTCTTTACCAATTTTTATCCAGTGGGCAGCTTCAAACAGAGCTTCGGGAAGCATTGATTGGTATCGCTCTGCGGCCTCAGCGATGTTGACGGTGAATGCTGAACCACAAATTCCTAGTACATAACCAAAATGCTCACTCATGCCGTAAGTGGTTTTGCCTCTTTTCCATCGACGACCTAGCGCCCATGTTGGATAATTTGTGTGGCTGTATTTACCAGTTTTTTTGTTATAACTGTCGATAAAGGTATTAAGAGGGCTGAATGCAACAGAGATTGTTTCTGGGTCATGGGCTCCGCCAGCAGTGTAAAATGGGAGCGGTGGCGTTTTTGCATTTTTGTCCAAAAATAGTGGTTCAAAATCAGATAGGCGAATGTGGTATGAGAGTGCATGATCTCCAAACATTCGTTTTGCCAAAAACATTCCAAACAGATGAACCAGGGTAAGCTCGGCTCCGCAAAGTTTTCGCAAAACTCCCATCTTTATAGCTTCGGTTAAATCAAAGTCGTCGATAAGTGGATTTTTAAACTGTTTTTCGAGCAGATGAGTTAGGTTCTTTATAGAGGTTTGGTGGCGTAACCAGGCACCAAGCAACCAGGTCGAACCAGACACTCCACCAAGGTAAGTTACAGTGTCGAACAGGCCAGTCTCTTCCATAGCTCGTAAAAAGCCCAGATTAAAACATATAGCGCGATAGCCTCCGCCACTCCCTGCCCATGCAATACGTGCGGCCTTGGCTGGTATTTGTATGCCAAGAGTCTGTTCGATAGCTGGGCGTGTGATCTTGTCTCTGTTTTGTAAAAACGTTAGCTCTGTTTCGGGGAGCTCGACTCCATGACCAGCGTGGGCCGTCATGTTTTTGTGTATATCATTTTTGTCCTGCTTGATGGCCCACATAATATAGGCTAGCGCATGTTTCGGTTGAAGCATGTTAAGCGTATCAAGAAGTTCATTTATGGTTGGATTACGTGTTACTCGTTGTTTAAAGGTTCGGGTTTTAGGTTTGATTACCGAAGTAACTGCTCGCGCTGCAATAGCTTGTGGCAGGTAAATATTGGCGCACTTAGATTGCCCAAAGCTCGTGCATACAAGGGTTGCTAAGGTGATTGATGTAATTTTTGACATGAACTGCTCTTTCTATCCAGGGTTCGTTTAATTGTTTGGCACAGCTTAGCCAATATGAGCAGCAGAGGTGAAGGGCTGTGTGTAATTTCTGTGAAATAGTTGTGAGTATGCAGTTAGAATTTAGATGTAGATGGAAAACCTGTGCATTTTTGCAGGGCATTTTGTATATACAAGACAAACTAAATTTAGCTCGTTTTAAGTTGGACCTTATTGATTTGGAGAAAATCAATATCACTCTATTTGTGTTTTTTATTAAAACTATTGACTGAGTAAATATTCGTATATAAAATGCATTAGTGTCCCGGCTGGTTTGTCTCAGTCGGGTTTTTTGACCTGAATTGTAATCAATCTACTGTATTTAAGGGGGTATAAGCCATGACAGACACCAATTGCAAGGGCCTTGATAGGAATAGCACTGTTCGCTGTTCTGACTGTGTGCAAGAGTATATTGGTCGCCAAGATTGGCGAGTTAATGCTAATGCCAATCTTGGTTACAGTAGTGCAGGACTTGTAAATAATTTGGCAGGTAAAATTATAGCCAACTATTGGTTAGATAGTGTGTATGCTCCTGAAGAGGGCCAAGCGCATCGCAATGCAGACTATCACATTCATGATCTTGATTTCTTAACAGGTTATTGCGCGGGGTGGAGCTTGCGAGTGTTGTTTGAAGAGGGGTTTAATGGCATACAGGGTAAAGTTGCTAGTAAGCCACCGCGACACTTAAGAGAAGCCCTGGGGCAAGCCGCAAATTTTTTGGGAACATTACAGTCTGAATGGGCTGGTGCGCAGGCGTTTAGTTCGTTTGATACTTATTTGGCACCTTACGTTTTTCGTGATCAGGTTGACCACACAAACTTAGTTAAAGCGTTGCGTAGTTTTGTGTACAATCTTAATGTTCCATCTCGATGGGGGCAGTGTCCGTTTACAAATATTACACTTGATTTTACGGTTCCAAAGGACCTAAAAAAACAGACACCAAAAACAGCTGGTAAGCACTTTTTTGAAGGAGTTGATGATCCAGTATTGCTGGCTAAAGCCAGAGAGCGCGGAGTTGATCGGCTCGAAGATTTGACGTTTGAGCACTTCCAGCAAGAGCTTGAGATGATTGATGTGGCTTTTTATGAGGTTCTGACCAAGGGTGACCAGCATGAACAGCCTTTTACGTTTCCAATACCAACGGTTAATATAACTGACGATTTTGACTGGGATAGTAAGGCGGCCACAGCGCTTTTTGAAAACACTGCTAAGATTGGAAACTCATATTTTCAGAATTTTATAGGTAGTCAATTTACTAAGGATGAGCAGGGCAATAAAGTGCCAAATCCTAATGCGTACAAGCCTGATTCTGTTAGGAGTATGTGCTGTAGATTGCAGCTTGATTTGCGTGAATTGTTAAAGCGGGGCAACGGCCTGTTTGGTTCGGCCGAAATGACCGGCTCTATCGGAGTTGTTACGCTTAACATGGCTCGTTTGGGGTTTCGCTTTAAGGGTGATGAACTGGGGTTGTATAAGGAAGTTGAGCGATTGTGCAGGCTTGCAAAATCGACACTTGAGAAAAAACGCGTTTTTGTACAAGAGATGTATGACCGTGGACTTTATCCTTATACCAGGCGTTATCTTAAGCATTTTAACAATCATTTTAGCACCATTGGTGTTAATGGTATGAACGAGATGGTACGCAATTTTACTGATGATGTACATGATGTTAGTAGTCCTGAGGGCGTGCAAATGTGCTTAAAGATTATCGAATTTATTCGGGATCTTTTACGTGAGTTTCAGGAAGAAACAGGGAACCTGTATAATCTTGAGGCAACACCGGCTGAGGGTACAACCTATCGATTTGCAAAGGAGGACAAATGTGCTTTTCCTGATATCATTAGGGCTGGCTCGGGTGAGAATATTTATTACACAAATAGCAGTCAACTTCCAGCTAATTTTACAGATGATCCCTTCCTTGCTCTGGAATTACAGGACAAGTTACAGTGTACCTACACTGGGGGAACCGTACTTCATCTATACATGAACGAAAAAATAAGTTCAGTACAAGCATGTAAGAGATTTGTACGTACAGTTATAGAGAATTATAGCTTGCCATACATTACTGTGACTCCGGTTTTTTCGATTTGTATTGATCATGGATATTTGGCAGGTGAGAAGCCATTGTGTCCCAAGTGTAATAAAAAAACACAAGTGTGGACGCGTGTGATGGGGTATCATAGGCCAACAGATAGTTTTAACTTAGGGAAAAAGGGTGAGCATAGAGAAAGAGTCCACTTCACAGAGTAAGCTTGAGAATCAAGCTTCTGTACGTGAGCAAGTAGCTCCACCACCAATTTGCGCACTAACGCCGTTTACGCTACAGGATTTTCCTGATCACACGGCGTGCATTTTGTGGTTTGCTGGATGCAACATGCGCTGTTTGTATTGCCATAATCCAGACATTGTTTTGCGCAATCGTCCAATTGTTCCGATTGGAGAGATTTTTGCTTTTTTACAATCAAGACAGAAGTTTCTCGACGGTGTTGTGTTCTCTGGCGGAGAGTGCACGATGTTTCCGGGATTGATTGATCTTATATGCCATATAAAGCGTCTTGGGTTCAAAATAAAACTAGACACCAATGGAATAAATCCGTCGGTTGTTAAAGAACTTATTGAGCTAGAGTTGATAGACTTTATCGCACTGGACTACAAGGCCCCTGAGCGTCACTTTGAGCGTGTAACTGGTCGCAAGCATGGGTTTGAATTGTTTCATGAGACGTTGTCTTTTTTGTGCCAATCTGGCCTTGCTTGTGAGATCAGAACAACGGTTCATACTGCGCTTCTCAACGAGCGTGATATACGGGCAATTATAGCTGATCTAGAGTCGTGCGGATATCAGGGTAACTACTACATTCAGAATTTTGTTAACACAAAAACACTGGGCAACCTTGAGGAGCAGGAGCGCCTTCTTGACTTCAAGCTATTGCCTAGTCCGCGTAACATAAAAATAATTGCTCGTAATTTTTAGGTAAGTAGTGAAAAGGGGGCATAAAGCCCCCTTTGTCTGTTTTGCGTGACATTGAAGCTTGGCTTATGCAATCATTTGATGCTTACCCGGTTGTATTGGCTGGTGCTTAGGTAGCTGCTGTAAAACTTTTTCTAGCTGTTCTATTTGAAGTGGTTTTTTAGCGTCATACTTTCTGGGTGGCCTTACTTTGTTTGCAAGTTGCTTGGCTGCTGCTTTTTGGGCAGGAGTGCTACGTTCTCTTCTAATGAACTTAGTCATCGACGACAAGATTTCTTTTTTGTTTTCTTTTATTACACCAAAGGATTTATAGACCATGCGTAGCATATCGGCCTGTTTGCCTTTATAGTCGGTCTTAAAGGTGTTGCTGCTTCCATATTGTGATTGATTCAAAAATGGTAACAATACAATCATAGAGTCGTCGTTTTGGAATATGTGTAGCTCTTTGTCTTTAATCGTACTGTAGTCGATATCTGGATATAACTGAGTAAAACCGGGAATACCCGCCTCGACCATTTTGCGTTGTTGTTCGTCTTCTTTTTTGAGGCTGCTTGCAACTGTGGCAGAATGGCCTCCTGAGGCATCGATAACAAATATAATTTTGCGGGGTTTTATCGACCCTATAGCACTGCCAAGCATAGCGCTGACACTTCTGTTACCCCCAAGATTACACTTAACGCCTTCATCAGTTAGTGGAAAGTTTAGTTTGTTGCTAAAAACCTGTCCTGCAATTTCGTAATTGGGATTGGGTAGTGGAAATGGTAGTACGCGGAATTTGCCAACGTTGGTTGAATCCAGCTTTGTGTACAGCTTATTAAACAACTTTTTACCTAATATTTTGATCAAGAATCTTTCATAACGTTCAATCGTTTCTAGGACGCTGACGGTAAACGCTGATCCACAGATTGCTGAAATTGTTGCCAGGGTCGTTGAAAGGCCTGTTTGTGATACGCCTCCTGACCATTTATTACCTGTTGCCCATGGAGGGATTGTTGTAGAGCTGTATGTTTTTTGTGCGGGATTGAACACATTAATGCGCGTGTTGAGAGGGCTTGCTGCAAATGAGATGTTTGTCGGGTCAACCGCTCCACCAGCATTAAATATTGGTAGAGGGCGCTTTCCAGTCAACATCTGCTGTTGAAAATCAACTAAGCGTAGGGTGTAATCATGGTCGAGTAATGGTCCTGCAAGGCCTATGCCAAACAGGTCAACTGGTCCCATTTTTTTACCGTCAAGTAGATAAGCAAGTGCTAGTTCTAGTACTTTGACAAGTTTTAGATTTTCAAAGAGTCGGTTAGAGAGGTTTGCGTTTAAAAGTTGACCAAATTGCTTTGTATCTGTGCCGTGCTTAATCCATGATGTAAGTAGCCATGCGCCTCCTGATACGCCCGCCATGCAGGTTGTTGCGTCAAGAATGCCAAGTTCATCAAGGCCTAGTAGGGCGCCCATGCCCCAAGATATGGAGCGATAGCCACCGCCGCTAAAACTTATACCAACTCGCACAGGGTCTTTTAATAATTTGTTTTTATTTGTGTTTAGAAGCTTAGAAAGTGCTTCAAAAGTATTTGGATCTCGAGCTTGCAGAAACTGCTTCTCTAGCGTTGTTGGGCCAGGATTGTGGCTTACGGTACCATGTTTGTCGTAATAAGGGTCATTTGCTTTTTGGGCAGTTATCCGTTTAATGATCTGCAGGCCTTTTTTGGGGTCGAGAGCAAGGATAAGCTTGATGATGTTTTTAACTGTATCATCTTTGATGAAATCGAGATTAAATTTTTTCTCAACCTTTTGGGCGGCATCACGTAGAGCTTGTCCCGCTTTGTCTAGGTCGTCTTTAACTTTTTCTTCAACTTTTTGGACATCTTTCTTAACCGTCTGGCTCCATTCTTTGAGCTTATTTTTGGCCTTCTGCCACCAGCTGTCTTTTTTTGCATGGGTCATTGCAAGTGGAATTGAGACAATCAAAAGAAGTAGGACGGATTTTTTTAACTTATTCATAAATGCACTCCTGGCGATTTGTACTAATTGACCTTTATATTTCTATGATAGTGAATAAAATATTCTAATGTAAATGGTTTGGGTGTGTGCGTGGGAAAAAAATATTTGTGCTTTCTCCCGTTCTGCTTTACAGTTTTTGAGGTATAATGGGTATAAATACAGGAATTCTTAACGAGTAGAAGGAGATGTCGGATGTCTAGTTCGGTACAGAAACAGAGTCAGCCGTTTGCGGGTAAGCAAGATGAGCAGATTCTAGTGGTTGCTCGTGATGTATTATTTAATAAAGAAATGTATCCAGAGTGGACCGGTGTGCGTCCGGTTGATGTTGATCAATTTATGAAGCTTATTAACGATAAAAAAGAATTTTTGTGGCGTTCGGTCATGGAGTCTGATCAAACATATAAGCAGATTATTCCGTATCTTATTTTTGAGCATGATGGGCGGTATTTTTTGATGCAGCGCCGTGCTACATCTTCTGAAACTCGCTTGAGTAGTAAGTTTTCTCTCGGGATTGGTGGTCATCTTCGCAAAGAAGACATGCAAGATAGTGACATTTTTTCTTGGGCGCGCCGTGAGTTCCATGAAGAGATAAACTATTCGGGTTCGTTTGAGATTGAGCCTATCGGATTGTTGAATGATGATACAAACGATGTTGGTAAAGTACACTTGGGGTTTGTGTTGTTGTTACGAGCAAGCTCGAGCGATATCAGCGTAAAATCAGAATTAAAAAGTGGAACCTTGGCAACAATTGATGAGTGCCGCGCTCGCTACGACGTGATGGAAGGTTGGAGTAAATTTGTTTTTGATTACTTACAAAATAGAGAATAAGGAATTTATTAACGAATGAAGAAATTATACGGTATTTTACTTGTTTGCTCGGTGGCAATTTCAGCTTCTTGTACAATTAAAGATTCTTGCCGCGCCTTGACAGTGTTGGCGATGAAGCCGGTTTGGTTCACTGCTGCGTTGGGTCATGCAATGACACAGTTTCCTCTTAGGCCGAGCATGCGAAATCAAGAGTTAATAAATTCATTGAATAAAAAGTTGCGTGATAGTCCTTGGCCTATAAATAAAAACCTTCAGTTGCCTCTTTATAGAAAAGAGAAACAAGACTGACTGTTTATACTGTTTAATATTGAGATTCAATTTTTTGGATAAGGGCTTGTGCATGAAGAAACTATACGTAATTTTATTTGCTTGCTTTGCAGTTTTTTCGGCTTTTTGCACGGGTAACGGTTTAAAAAGAAATCTTCAACATAAAAATAAAACAACTGTGCTACAAGATTCTTCTAGCACAGTTGTTTTGATTGATTCTTGTAAAGATGAGCATCATCGCAAATTGATTAGATGTTTTAGGAAGGATGAGGGGTTTACTGTTGGTGATTGGACGTGCCCAGATTGTGACCTGACATTCAATGTTAAGAATGGTAAGACTAACAAAATGTCTCGTTATCTTTTCTCGATGATATATGGGGCTATTTTTGTGGTGTGCAGCGGAGCAATTTATTGTTTTTGTGAATATACAGGCTGTCTAGAAAAGCCGGTTATATAAAAAGGTGGAGTTGAGAGTAATTAAAAAAGTATTAATTGTGTTGGCAGTTAGCTTGAGTATGGCCTCTACTAACGCTGTTAATATTGGGTTGAAGTTAGCCAGATTTGGCATAAGATATAACCTTTTTAAGGTATCAACGTCTTCTAGCCCTGTTGAGGCTAAGGATGATTTGACTCAGGACTGCCCAATTTGCCTTGATGAGCTTTCAACAAATACTGTTATCAAAACAAGTTGTAGTCATATATTCCATACTGATTGTCTTAATGATTGGGTAGAAAGTGGGCAGCCTCAGTGCTATACATGTCCAAACTGCAGAACTCAATTACCTAAAAGATTACTTAAAAATAATAAATGTGTTTTGGTTATAAAGGTGTTAATAGTTTTTGCAGCATATAGATTGTTTACCTTTTATTTTTTACAAGTGATGGGTAACAAAGTATTTATTAAGGGATAAATTATTATGAAAAAAATGTTTCTTGTGCTCGCAATTAGCTTGAGTGCGGCTTCTCTTAGCGCGACCAATGGTTTACATCATGGGCGTCGAAATATATCAACGTTGGCACAAATTGTGCGTGATCCATGTACCTTTATTTCGGCAATCGCTGCTGTATCTTTTTGGGGCTTTTGGCAGGCTTTAAAATTGTTAGAACAAAATAGATACTCGGGTATACGTGCTGGTGGTCTACGTTATCGTTAGAGTCGATTGTTTTGTTCTAGATTGTATTCTGCTTTAAATGGCACCAAGCTCTACAAGTTGTGCCATTACCTTAACAGACTCATCAAATAAAATTCCTATCATTCCAAAATTATTCGCAGCCTCAATGTTTATGGGGCTGTCATCAATGAAAATGCAGGTGTGAGGATCAAGTTTGTAAGCATGAGACGCAAACAAGAATGCTTTGTAGTTAGGCTTTTTCCAGGCTAGCGAGCCTGCTGCGATTATACCATTAAGTTCAAAAGTAAGTTCTGGCACATGTCTGTGCAAAAAAGTAATATGCTGTTGTGTGCAGTTGGTAAGTCCGAATGTTTTGAGAACGGACGAGCTGTTGTTGCAAGCCTTTAGTATCTCTATTCCGGCAGGTATTAGCTCGATTGGTATTGGTTGTGTTGGATGGTATGAGTCATCTGCAAGTGACCAATTGCCACGTGCGAGTACGCCATTTATATCGAATAATACTGTAAAATTAGTCATAAAAATATCCTGATCTTGGAAGGTTAAATCCAAGATCAGGATATCATGTTTGCTATTTTAGTTTAGCTTACCAGCTTTTGCGCTGAGGTCTGCTAGAAGAGCGAGATCGGCTTCCACCGCCGCCTCCGTAGCTTCCACCACCGCTGTTGCCGCCGCCGTAACGACCGCCGCCGCCACCACCGGAAGATCGTCCGCCACTAGAGCGTCCGCCACCACGTGAATTGCTGCTGCGTCGACGAGCTTGTTGCTCTTCGTTAACAACTTCAGCTCGGACTCGTCGTCCGCCTAGTTGCTTTCCGTCAAGCTGTTCTATCAAATCACCAGCTTTTTTCTCTGGAATCTCGATGAACGATCGTCGTTTAATAACGCGTAGCTTGAGAACTTCATCAGCCTGTATGATTCCAGGATCTGTAATAAACGCCATAACGTCATCACGACCTAAGTCATCATCAGAACCAACATTGATAGATATTTCAACATTTCCATTCATGCCTGTCATAGACTGGCTTGTTGGAGAAAATGAAGTTTTTTCTAACTCAATAACTTGCTTGAAGAAACGTTCGTGCAACAATGCAATAACAATCTTGCGCAATTCACTCTCATCAGCATCTTTTAATGCTTCTTCGAGTTGTTGGGCATGCTTGTAATGCGTTATTGGCCAGTCTGCAGCTTTATCAACAAATTTCTTTGCTGAGATTACGCTGTTCTGGATTATTTGTTCAATACCAGGTACGTCAATTGGGTTGATTTCCACTTTGAATTTCCGTTGAATAGATTTAATACGAGAAAATTCGTGTCGACTAATAAAGGTAATGGCTGTGCCAGTTCTACCGGCTCGGCCTGTTCGACCGATTCGGTGAATGTAACCTTCTTGATCTTCTGGAATTGTGTAGTTTATAACGTGAGTTGCTTCTTGGACATCAATGCCTCGAGCTGCAACGTCG
Source organism: bacterium (assembly GCA_018663245.1). GTDB lineage: Bacteria > Babelota > Babeliae > Babelales > JABJEI01 > JABJEI01. The sequence continues at coordinate 13,644 of JABJEI010000029.1, read as the reverse complement.
GTGCAGACCAGAATTTTGAACTCTTTGTTCTTAAACTTTTTAATAACGCGATTACGCTGTGCTTGGCTCATGTCGCCATGCAAAGCTGCAACAACGTATCCATGTCTAATTAAAACATCAGCTAATTCAGCTGCCTGCATTTTTCTTTGGCAGAATATAAAGCCAAAGAAACCAGGTGCATTATCTATAAAGCGACACAATGCTGTTGCACGGTCTCTCATAGGAATAATTGCAAATTGCTGGTTGATGTTTGTTTTTGTGACAGATTCGTCGTTTGTTTTAATAACGACAGGATTTGACATGTGCTTTCTGCTAAGACGGTTGATACCTTCTTTGACTGTTGCAGAGAAGAGCCAGATGTTGCGTGTCTTTGGAGCATATTTCAAAATGATATCAATATCTTCACGGAAGCCCATGTCTAGCATGATATCTGCTTCATCAAGTACTAGTGTACTGATGCCATCAATCTTTAGTTTGCCACGATTTAATAGATCGTTAAGCCTACCAGGTGTACCAACAGCGATGTGGACACCGCGTCGAAGGTTGCGAATCTGGTTATCGATTGATACGCCGCCATAAATTGGCTCAACGCTAATTTTTGCTTCGCGAGAAACTTCTTTTAAGCTTTGTGTGATCTGCATAACCAGTTCTCTTGTTGGAGCAACAATGAGAGCCTGTGTTGAGCGATCTGAAGCATCAACTGATTCAAGAAGAGGTATACCGAAAGCCAGTGTTTTACCGGTTCCAGTTTCAGCTTGTCCGTGGAAATCTGTGTTTGTGTTCAAAAGAGCTGGAATAGCTTTTTCTTGAATAGATGTTGGATGAGTAAATCCAAGTTTTTCAATAGCCGATAGAATCGGTTGACTTAAATTTAGGTCCTGAAAGGTAGTAGCCATATGGCCCCTTAAATAGTGGTTAAGCGTTCGTTGGGAGGTATCCATACGATGCTTTGATAGCCACCGCCCAGGGATCAAACGAGAAATGTTAAGATAGAGGTATTTAGATTGACAATCTGCAACCTCATTATTTTAGTTTGACACAACAATTTTCTATGTCAAATAATGAATTGAGGGCAGAAATAGAGAAAGTTGTTTTTTTGTAATTTTGTTTATCCTTATTAAGGGAAGATAAAAGCTGGAAAGAACTTATACACTTTTTTCTTTGAGCTTGTATTGTTGCAAGATATTTTGATAGGCTCTCCGACTGTATAGGTATGTGTATTGTGATGATATGCGAGATTGGTTCATAACAAAAGGAGTTATTACCATGAAAACATCAAAGATTTTGGTTGCATCGGTGATTTGTTTTTCGCTTGTTCAGGCAGTGGATAGTAAGCGTAAGTTTGCTCATCAAGAGCGGGCGGTCACTCGTGTAGAGAATGAAGTAAAGGTTAGTCACAACTGGGTTGACTCATGTTTTGAGCAATGCAAAGGTGTTGTAAAGAATTGGGGTTCATCTGTTGGCGGTGTTGTTGCTGGTTACAAATCATTCGCGCCGATACATGCTTTCTGTAAAGATAGTGAGAAAAACGGGATGACCATGATCGATGGTTATGCTCGCAAGCTTCCTGGCGCCGCTTATGTTCTAGATACAGTTCCTGCGCAGGCATTTACAGCTGCAAAATATGGTGCAGCTATTGTTGGTGCATACTTGACTTGTGTAGCAGCAGTTAATGGTATTGAATTTGCAAAGAGCAGACTAAGTTCCGATGCTAGAGACGCTCGTAAATTTGCATCAGATCCTGTTGGAAACTGTAAGCGATTTATCGGTATGTGTGGTCGTGTACCAAAGAAAGTTGTTTTTGGAGCGCTTGATTGCAGTAAAACACTTGTTGTTAAATCATTGCATGCCATCAAAGATATTGGTGTAGGCACTGTAGATATGTGTAGCAAGTCGATTGCTTGGGTAGTCGAGTAAGCGTTTTTACGTAAAACATAAAAAAACAATGGGCGTCAGGTTAAAAACTGGCGCCTTTTGCATGTATACTTTTTTGTTTGTCACTAGAAATTCTGTGTGCTACTCTAAAACAAGTTGTTATTTATTATAATTTTTTACAGTTTTACCCGTCAGATTTACATCTCTTCTTTCTGATGGCATTTACAAGGTTTTCATGGCAAAAGAACGCACTAATCCTAAGCAGTTTGCTCAGGCAGATACTTCCTGGCAAAAGGAATCATTTGAGCTGTCTGATCTGCAAATTGCAGAACTTACTGAACTTTTAGATGGTGGTCAAACATTTAAACAGGGCGCCTTAATTGAGGGCTCAATCGTCAGCGTTTCGTCTGATGGTGTTTTAATAGATGTTGGCTTTAAGTCTGATGGTTTAGTCCCTTCATACGAATTTTCTCGACACGAAGTAGGTGAGTTTAAGACGGGCGACAAGCTTGAAGTCATCATAGATGAACTTGAGAGTTTTGAAGGCAACGTTATTCTTTCGTACCGCAAAGCAAAAGAACTCAAAGCTTGGGACGAGATTCTCGAACTGTTTGAGTCCGGCAAACCTTGTGAAGGTGTTGTTTCTCACAAAGTTAAGGGCGGCTTAAGCGTTGATATTGGTATTCCTGCCTTCCTACCTGGATCGCAAGTTGACCTTCAGCGTGTTGCTGACTTTGATCAGTACGTTGGCCAAAAGATTACCGCTAGTGTCATTAAAGTTAACCGCAAGCGTGGAAATGTTATTATTTCTCGCAGACGTTATCTCAATGATCTTCGTGCAGGCGTTCGTAAAGATACCTTGCTGAAGTTAGAAGTTGATCAAGTAATGCAGGGTATGGTAAAAAATATTACGCGTTACGGTGCATTCATCGACATCGGTGGTGTAGACGGGTTGCTTCATATTACTGACATGACTTGGGGCCGCATTGGTCACCCAAGTGAGTTGATAAACATTGGCGACAGTGTAACCGTTAAGGTTCTTTCGTTTGATAGCGAAAATGAAAAAATCTCACTTGGTCTTAAGCAGTTGACCCCAGATCCTTGGGAAGCTCTTGAGAAACAAGTAGAAATTGGTGGAAGCATTAAAGGCAAGATTACAAGCATCACCGATTACGGTCTGTTTGTAGAAGTTGCTCCTGGTGTAGAAGGTCTGGTACATATTTCTGAGATTTCTTGGACTGAGCGTATTCATGACCTGAACAAGCTTTATAATGTTGGTGATACTATAGATGTATTGGTTGTTTCGCTTAATCGTGAAAACCGTCGTATGTCTCTTAGTGTTAAGCAGCTTGATAAAGATCCTTGGAAAGATGTCGAAGAGTCTCTGGAAGTTGGAACAAAGATTAAGGGTACAATCAGCAACATTACCGAATTTGGTATTTTTGTTCAGATAGTTCCTGGTATTGATGGATTGGTCCACATTTCTGATTTATCTTGGACACAGCACATTGATCATCCAGGTGACCGATACAAGAAGAGCGAAGAGGTTGAGGCTATAATTCTTGACATCAAAGCGGCTGAGAAAAAAGTCTCTTTGGGTATTAAGCAGTTACAGCAAAATCCTTGGGAAACAATCGAAGATGATTATCCTGTTGGAACAATCATTGATGGTGAAGTTTCTAAGTTGACTAACTTTGGTGTTTTTGTAAAAGTACCGAGTGGAATAGAAGGCTTGGTTCATGTCTCTGAGATTTCAGTAGATGGTGATCCTGAGAAAATAGCTGAACAATTCAAGGTTGGTGAAAGTCGCCAATTCCGCGTTGTCAAAGTGAGCAAAGAAGATCGCAAACTTGGTCTCTCGACTAAGCTAGATGCGACTCAAGCTGTAGCACAGAAAACTGAGCGTCGTACACGCAAACCATCAGCTCCTCGTCGTGAGAAAGTTGATATGCGTCACGCACAGTCTGGCTCTAAAGCCAAATCCCTGTTGCAGATTGAGCTTGAAAAAGCGATGGCTCGCAATGCCGATACGGATGAGGAGTAGAAGTGGCTGTAGAAAGAACATTTGCTATTATCAAACCTCACGTTGTTGTTGATGGCAATAGCGGTGATGTTATTAGCTTAATTGAGCGTAACGGGTTTGATATTGTTGGTATGCGTAAAATGCATATAAGCCAAGAGCTGGCTCAGCAGTTTTATAATGTTCACAACCAAAAGCCATTTTTTGGTGAATTGGTTGGCAATATTGCTGCTAGTCCTGTGATTGTTATGGCGCTTGAACGTGATGGTGCAATTGGTGCGTGGCGGGACCTGATGGGTGCAACAAACCCTGATGCTGCTGCTATTGGAACCTTGCGTGCTATGTTTGGCAAAAACATTAGTTTTAATGCCACTCATGGTTCGGATGCGCCTGAAACAGCTTCTTACGAACTTGGATTATTTTTCGCTGATTTGTAAAATCTCGGCGGCTAGATAAGCCACGTATTAAGTAAACTAAAGTCCCCTGATTAACGATAAGCGTTAATCAGGGGACTTTTTTAAATGTTATTTTAAGCGTACTTACGTTTTTTGTGTGGGCGGCTTCTACCTTTTTTTATTACCTTCTTTGATGTTTGTTTGCTATTTTTTTTTGAGGATAGCTTGCGGGCAATTTTTTTGAAGGTACGGCTTACTTTGTTGGCTAAGCTATTTCCAGATGCTTTATACGAGGTAATAGGCTTATAACCACATCGGATATGTTTTATCTGCTGTTCTTGGGCGCCAAACTTTCTTAGATAGTGCAGTAGGTCCTGACAAAATGTTGTATACGGTACCGTTCTTTGACCATATTTTGCGCCAGGTAGACTTGACCAGACGCTGTTTACGATGGAAAGCGCTTCATCGAATTTACCTTTTAGCACGTGGCGTAGCGCTCCTCGTTCAAAAATTAGGTAGGTTGCTTTCTCATCTTGAGCATTTGGTCCAAAGCTTTTTATGCCTGTTTGTTGAATTAAATCATCGTCAACAAATTTTAGAATTTGGTATCGGCCAGCGGCCGTTGACGGAATTTTTACTCTTTTACCCTTAACATCTATATATCTAGATATTGATTTGGCAGGGTGATGTTTGTAACTTGTGAATGTTTTGTTGCTGAACAGGATGTTGTATCCGCCAGCACCAGAATCTACGTTACCTCGATTTACCTCAGCTGCGGCAACCGCTGAAAGAAACGCTTTTATAAATGCACTATTCTGTACGGATTTAATAAGCTCTCTCATGGGCTTTGTTGGGAAGTTATAGCTTACAGGGTATACCAGCGTAGTATTGAGGGTAATTGCCCCGATTAAAATGGTTGCTATTGTCGCAAATGCAAATCGTTTTTTGGTTATCAATTTTGATTTCTTCATCACTCTTCCTTTTTTTAATGGTTCAGTAATAATTTCTCTTATCTATATTATAAATATTTCTATAAGAAATTAAAAGAGTTTGTGGGTAGAGTTTTTTGTTGAAGTACTATTGATTATAGAAAAAAGGTATTATTCGGGCGATACTTCGTCTTTGCGAATTGAACGAGAGGCACGGTCTAATACGCCGTTTATGAACTTGTATGCATCCTGTTCTGTGAAGCATTTTGCGAGTTCAATTGCCTCATTCAAAACAATTGTTGTTGGTGTTTCGCTGTTTAATAATTCCCATAAAGCAAAGCGCATAATTAGTAGTGTGCACGTGCCTAAACGATCAAGACGCCAGTTGTCTAAGAATGGCTCAAGTTGAGTATCAAGCTGTTCTTCTGTCTCAATTATTGATCTGATTGTTTTCATAACTTCGTCATCAAGTTCAACACTGACATCAAAGCCTTGAGTAACGCCTTTTACGACAGATTCAAGTGAGCTTGTGCCTTGGGCTGAGTTATAAGCATACAAAACATGGAAAATTAAAGAACGCTTATCGCGTTGAGAAAGTGTTCTTGGTTGATCTGGATTAGACATTATTTTTTAACTCGCTCGAGGTAAGAACCGTCACGTGTGTCTATTTTGACAAGGTCACCTTCGTTAACAAAAATTGGCACCTGTACGACTAAACCGGTCTCTAGCGTTGCTGGTTTATTGCATGAGCCTTGGGCTGTATCTCCGCGAACACCTGGTTGTGTTTCTGTTACTTCAAGCTCCATGAAGAGTGGTGGATTAACCGATATAGGACTTCCATTGAACGAGAGCATTGTGTAAACAGTTTGTTCTTTGAGGTAATTAGCGATTGATTTAATTTTGTCGGAATTGAAGGCTGTTTGGTCGTAGCTTTCTTGGTCCATAAAATTAAACATTCCCTCATCTTCATACAGATAAAGCATGTCTGAATAGCTTAAGTTGGGTGATTTGAATTTCTCTCCAGAACGGAACGTTGTCTCTCTGACAAGGCTTGTAATGAGATTGCGCATTTTAGTGCGGACAAATGCGCCACCCTTGCCGGGTTTAACATGCATAAAATCGATGACGGCATACGGTTCGTCATCAATGAGTAACTTTGTGCCTTTTTTAAAGTCGGCGGTACTGATCACAGAAAAAAGCCCTCATACAAGTAAAAATGTGGATAGACTCTATAAAATATAGTATAAAATAGTTTACTCTCGGGCGCAATGAACTCGGCTGATATAAGCTTGTAGTTTCTTGATTGATTGCTACATTTATCTTGGAAAAAGGTTACTGGTAAAAGGGGAGATAAATCATGTCTGATACGCTTCAGTCGTTCGATCCAACATTGTATGAAATTATAGAAGGTGAGCGTAGTCGTCAGCTTTCTACAATTAATCTTATTGCTTCAGAAAATTACGTATCTCCGGTTGTTCGTGAGGCGATGTCATCTGTTTTGACTCACAAATATGCAGAGGGTTATCCTGGCAAGCGTTATTACGCGGGGTGTTCAGAGGTCGACAAAGTTGAATCAATGGCTAGAGATAGATGTAAAAAGCTTTTTAACGCAGAGCATGCAAACGTGCAACCTCACGCAGGTTCACAGGCAAATATGGCCGTTTATGCTGCTGTACTTGAGCCTGGTGATACTATCATGGGTATGTCGCTACGTGAAGGTGGTCATCTAACGCACGGGCATGGTGTGAATTTTTCGGGCCGTTTTTTTAAAAGTGCTCCTTACGCGGTTGACCCTGATACTGGTCTTATTGATTACCAAGAGGTTGAGCGTCTTGCTAATCAGCATAGACCAAAAATGATAATCGCCGGAGCTTCAGCTTATTCTCGCACAATTGATTTTGAGCGATTTGCAAAAATAGCTCATTCTGTTGATGCTTTTTTACTTGCAGACATTGCGCACATTGCTGGACTGGTTGCCACTGGATTGCACCCAACTCCGGTTGGTCATGCTGATTTGGTAACAAGTACAACACATAAAACATTACGTGGTCCTCGAGGCGCGTTTGCTCTTTCTAGTCCAGAGCTAGCCCAAGCCTTGGATAGGGGCGTTATTCCTGGGACACAAGGTGGCCCATTTTTACATGCAATTGCAGCTAAAGCGGTCTGTTTTGAGTTGGCTATGCAGCCTAAATTTCATACTTATCAAAAAAACGTTATTAGCAATGCGCAAGAGCTTTCTAGGGCAATGACAGAGCGTGGTTACAATGTGGTAACAGGTGGTACTGATAACCACATGTTCATTATTGATTTACGAGCTCAGGATATTACGGGGCGCGCGGCGGCGATTTTGCTTGAAAAAGCGGGTATTGTTGTCAGTGCAAGTTGTATACCATTTGATCCCGCAAAACCGTGGATAACAAGTGGGATACGTTTTGGAACTCCGGCAATGACAACGCGTGGAATGGGCTTGCAAGATATGCACAAAATTGCAGAATTTGTAGATCAGGCGATTAAGGCTGGTAAGGATGAAGCGGCTTTGGCCACAATTAAAAAGGCTGTTGATCTGTTTTGTAATAAATTTCCGTTGTTTGTCTACTAAGTTTTATAGGGCTTCATGTAGGCTAGACCAGATGTCAGTTGCAAGCTTTTTAAGACGCCTGTGGTATACGATAGCTGCGACAAGAACCGTTATTGAGGTTGTGTACTGAAGTGCGGTTTCAAATTTTGAAAATCTATGACCGTACTTGTTTCCTAAAATAACTTTAATGATACCGTATGTATGATTGTGCTCAATTTCCTGTGTTAGTGCCTGAATGTAATAGTTTTTGTTGGGGTCTTTTAGCCAAGGCATTGTTTGTAAGGTCCAATTAACAAACGGGTGAATTACAAGTGATGGCAGTAGGAGGGCATTTAGAAATGGATAGGTTTGTAGAAGTGTGTGGTTGTGCTTCATGACGATGCGCTCAGCCTCTGCCAGCATCTGAGTTGTGACGACATGTTCAGGGTCTGTGTTGTAGGGAACTAGTACGTTCATGATAAGTTCTTGATGAACGGTTGCTTTGTTTTTTAGGTTAACGCATTTATCCGCACGCACAGAAAGTGGTGTCATTGTGCAAATTAACAAGATAATTTTATAGAGAACCTTCATGCAAGCTCCTCGTTCTAACGTGATTTTTTAGGATGAGATTTTTGATTGTACACAAATCGTCTAATGATTAAAAAGTTAATGAAGAATGCCATCACTGACCCGATTACACGAGCTAATATTTTGTGTATTAGTGGGAAGAAATGTTTTACTCCCATCGTAAATGCTACGTTCAGTACAAAGCCAAAAATGCATGCAAGCGTATATCTTCCTGCTGTTTTTTTCCATTGATTTTTTTCAGTTTTGAATACCAAGCCGGTTAGCGCAAAGAATACGATTAGACTGTTTATGATATAACCAAAAAATGTTGCGATTGGTATGCTTGTAGCTAACTTTGTTACCAAAAGTGAATATACTGCCATGTCGGCGATATAGGCAACAAGAGCTGCTATCGTATAGGCTGCCCCCTGTTTATACATTGAATTGGACATACGTTCCCTTTTATTTTTACGAACTATTTGAAGCTTTTGTCCCAGGCTCATCGTAGCGCGTTGTGTTGGATTTTGACAAAGGTTGGGTTATTTAATGTTGTAAAGGTCTTGTTTAAAAAATTAAGTAGCTATCAACAAAATTATTTATTGAATTAATTTTAACCTCCACATTGAATTGAACCAAATGGTACGATAGCCTATTGATGTTTTCAACCTTTCATTTTTATTGCGGTAAATTTGCAAAATAGAGCCTAAGGAGTTTTTATGGATTCTGAGAATAAGTTGATTTGGATAGACTGTGAGATGTCAGGATTAGATCCAAAAAATGACGTATTATTAGAGATTTCGGCTATTGTTACAGATGCTGATTTGCAAGTAGTTGCAACAGGCCCAAATATAGTTATCCATCAACCGGATACGGTTCTTCAGGGAATGAATGAGTGGTGTAAAACTGCACATGCTCGCTCTGGGCTGGTTGAGCTTGTGAAGGAGTCAACGACTTCGGTGCAGGATGCTCAACAACAAATTCTTAATTTTGTGCGTGAACATGCTGTGCAGGGAAAGGCTTTGTTGTGTGGCAATTCAGTGCATACGGACAGAGCATTTATGAAGGTGCACATGCCTGAGTTGGAGAAGTTTTTCCACTACCGAATAGTTGATGTTTCCACAATCAAAGAGCTAGTTAATAGATGGTATTCTGGTGATCCTAAGTTGCCTTACAAAAAGGCAGAAGCTCATCGTGCGCATGAGGATATTGTGGAATCGATAAGCGAACTGCGATTTTATCGTAAGAATTTTTTCAAAAATAACATGAAGAATTAAACAAGGTGAAATTTCTTATTGAAGATTTGAAAACTATGATTTTAAGGGCATAAGTAAGCAGGTTGGTAAAGAAACTAACTATTTGTCATCCCCGGCTTTGAACGGGGATCCAGCCTAACAGAAGCTCATTTTAAGATCTGCGCAGTTGGTAATTGTATTTTTAGTGAATGTTAGCCTACATTTTTATGGATAAAATTTTTAGTTCTGGATCCCCGTTCAAAGCCGGGGATGACAAGGAATACAGTAGGGTTGTTAGTCGATAAGGCCTTTTAATATAGCAATATTTTTGATGTCATCACCTGGAATGTGATCTTTTGGAGTTTCCAATATTTTTGGAACATCTTTGAAGCGCTCGTCGTTCATTATTAGGTCAAAAGCCTTGAGCTTCATTTCGCCTTGGCCGATATGTTCGTGGCGATCAACTCGGCTATCAAATAATTTCTTTGAATCATTTATGTGCATAGCCTTCAGGTAGTTAAGGCCGATGGTTTTGTCGAAGTGACTCCACATGGCTTGATAGCTTTCTTTGGTGTCGAACTTGTAGCCGCCGGCAAATGCGTGGCAGGTGTCAAAACAGATTCCTATTTGTTTTTTATCGCTTACTACATCTATGATGCTGGCAAGTTCTTCAAAAGTTCGACCAATGCTTGAACCTTGTCCGGCCATGTTCTCTAGCAAGATAAGGCATTTACCGTTTACTTGCTCAAATAATTTGTTTAGATAGCTGCCGATGCGTTTGAGGGCCTGTTGTGTATCCGACTGTGTGTGGGAGCCAGGGTGCAAGACAAGTGCGGCAAGTTCAAGCTGGTTACAACGTTCAAGTTCTACTTTAAGGGCTTCGTATGATCGTTGAGCGGTCTCTTGTTTTGGTGAACCGATATTTATCAGGTAACTTGCGTGGGCAATGATAACCTTTATTGGAGATTGATTCCGTGCCGTTTTGTATTGTTGAATATCGTCATTTGTGAGCGGTTTTGCTTTCCACTGGCGATTGCTTTTTGTAAATATTTGTATGGCATTACAATTTGCTTCAGTTCCTCGTTCGATAGCGTTATGTATTCCGCCGGCGATTGAAACGTGTGCTCCTACCAGGACAAGCTTATTTTCTTTTGGTGATGTCTGCTTACTCATAGGGATTTCTCGGTAAAATTAGCGTTGACAATTTTAGCTGGAACTTTATCCTTACTCTCAAATGAATGACACAGCTTTTAGTGTAACATACGGTGATATTTTGTAGGTTGCTTGCCGCCTTTCTGGTGAGCGTATCTCCCAACGCTATTGTGCATTTTCGAATTAATAACACCTAATTTAACCAACTCAGGAGAAGCAATGGAAGGTTTGACAAGGGCCGGGATTTCGGCTGTCGCACTATTATTGAGTGCATCGGCTATGGGCAAAATTTCGCCAAGTGATATTAAAGAGCTGGGTCATGTTGGGTATGGAGTATATGCTCCGGACAGCGCGCTTGATAATCCGTCAACAAAACTGGATTGTGTTGTAGCCAGCAGTGTGCCTGTTAGATCAAGCAAATCTGCTACAAACAATCTTGATAAACAAAAGCTAACTCTGGCTTCGGGTAAAGACTATACTATTTCTATTGGTGGTAAAGTAAGAACAGATAGTTTTGCTTCAAGCCAAGCCAATCGCTATAACAAAGACAATGTTGATGCTGATGGCAACAAGGTAGACAAAATTGCTCGAATTCAAGGAACGCTTGATTGGGCCCTTGAAACTGAATTGGGTAAGAATAAATTTAAAGTTCCAGTAGTTGCATCTAAAGTTGCTATTCGTACAAAAGGAACTTGGGGTAACAGAGACTCCATTGCTAGCACTGCATCGGTTGAGCCAAAGCTTATGTCTGCACGCAATGGCTCGCATTCACACTCATTTGGTAAGCATATGATCTGGATGCGCGAAGGTTGGCTAAAGCTAAACATTAATGATGTGTTTGGTCTTTTCTTTGATAATCCACAGGTACTGACTCTCGGTGCGTTTCCATTCTCAATGGGTCGTGGAATTGCATTAGGTTCATCTTTTTCTGTTAATCCTGGCAATCTTGGTTTTTACACAGATAATGTTGTTGATCAATACGCCTACGGAGTTAGATTTAATGGTGTGGCAAAAGAAGATGTCATTGAATATGACTTGTACGGTGGCTTGATTAGCACATTCGACGATTCATTCTCAAATGTAAGCGCAAATGTTCTAGGGCAGGAACCTGGAAGACGTTTTAATCAAATGCGTGGCTCGGGAAAGACTAATTTTATTGTTGCTTCTCGTTTGAAGTGGCATCCGATTGCGGGCAAAGATGGGGATGCAAAATTGTGTCTCGAACCGTACGCTTTGTACAATCGTGATCCTAATCAAAAGGTAGAGTTCTTGCATGATGCTAAAAGCGACCTTGGTACGCTTGGCTGGGCAACAGAGCTTAAGGTTGGTGATTTTGAATTTGGTTTCGATGTAGCTCGCAATGTTGGTAGCCAGAAGGTTAAAGCGTGGGATCGAAATAAAGTAAAGATTGAGGAGCGCAAGGGCCGCCCGGTACAGATTTACAGTGATGTAGTTGCGACCGATGGTACAACTAGTTACAAAGTTGTGCTTGCTAAAAAAGATGGCAAAGGTGTTACAAATGGCACCTGGGCTACAGTTCAGTCATCAGTGGACCGTTCAGGTCAGTCAACCGATGGCAATAACGCTACCATTACGCTAAAAGACTCTACAGGTGCAGCATCTTCGGCGACGTTGTACATCGATAGTGATGGAGTAATATCAGATGATTCTTCAGGTACAGCTGTGACTTTAAAGTCTAGTTCAAGTCGTGTGCGAGCCGGTTACAAGAACAAGTATCAAGGAAATATGATCGTTGCCGATGCATCATACTGGCTGCATAAGGACGTTCTTAAGGTATCGTCAATGTTTGGTTACGCTTCAGGTGATGAGAATCCAAATGCAGACCTTGAGAGCCCTGGCGACAGTTCAGTTGATGGAGCTTACGGCGGATTTATTCCGTTGCAGTCAACATACACTGGTAGTAGAGTAAAGAGCTCCTTTGTTCTTGCTGGTCGCATTCCACGACTTCTTTCGCTTCCTTTACCTGGTAGCAATGTGAACAATCCATTTGCCTCAACTGTTAACAGCATGACCAACCTAGTATTTGCAGGTGCAAGTGTCCGTTGGACTCCTGAGAGCGATAAAAAGTGGGATGTTCATAGCAACATGATGACTTATTGGCAGGCGCATGCAACCAAGATTTTGAGCGATGGAAGCTCTGATACTTATGCAGCAAAGCATCTAGGTTTTGAGCTAAATACGTTTGTTGAATGCTCTCCTGTTACTGACATGAAGTTTTATGGTGTCGGGTCGATATTCTTCCCAGGACAACACTACACTGACATTAAGGGTAGGGCATTGAATAGTGCGCAAAAGACATTCATTGATAGCCTTGACTGGACGGGTGTTGATGGAGCAGAAGCGACACCGCTATTGGGCGACAATGTTGCACTATTCTTTAACCTTGGATTTGAATACAAAATTTAAAATTGGATAGTATATTTGTTGATAGGGGTCAGTTTTTTCTGGCCCCTTTTTTGTACCTGGTATACTAAGTTTTTTATAGCGTTTGTTTTTTAGTGTGTGAGGTGTGTCGTTATGGTACGAAAATGTTTGTTATTGTTTGTTGCAACTATAGCGTTTGTAATAAATATTTGTGCAACAATTGATTCAGAGACGTTATCACAGAAGCTTGTCGTGATTGAAGCTTCTAATAGTCGTCGCACTGGGAATCCTTTACCTTGTTCGATAAATGTTGGAAATTTTAGTAAACAGCAGAAAAAGCTTTTAGAAAGCTTTAAAGTTTTGAGTAATTCTGCTGAGATAGTAAATATTTGCGGAGATGAGTTTCAAAGGAAAAATACGAAAAAATTAAAGTTATTGTGGCCGGCTAAGTAAGGTGTCCAAGTTGTAAAATATTGGGTACACTCAGAGCATTCAGGTTATTCGAATTAATTTTGTTTAAGGAAGTAGTATG
>JABJEI010000011.1 GCA_018663245.1 bacterium | reverse complement strand
TAACTTGTAACTGCTTTATATTGCAAACAAGCAGGCGTTTTCGCTATTAAGCGATAACAATAAAAACTAAAATAGGGACTTCATTATGAAAAAATTATTAATTCTAATGCTCACTATCGGATGTGCATCGATGGCTCAAGGCGTTAAAAAAAAGCAGATACCAAGCAAAACCGCGAATGATTTCGTTAAATGCTCAAGATCGCGCCAAAACCGGCAAGGTCGAGCTTCAAGAGCTTTAAATAATATAACCAATCTCATACCACCAAGCCGATGCTTAACCCCGAATATCCTTAGCCATCCTGTCATACAAAATACGAAGCAATCTAGGCAATTTGTGCAATTAAGTGTAAGCCAACCTCTAACATTGCTACAGCGTCGACAGGGCAAAAATTGTAAACCATTAAAAATCATTACTATGCCTACCAAAGACCTATTATTTGGGGCACCTAACCCGCTTACCGGTCGCCCAAATCAGGAACAAGCGCGTAAGTACGTTAAAGAAATATTAGGAACACAATACATCTCACTCGATAATCTCAAAAAACATGAACGATTTCTATACGATCAATGCACTCTACCGCCACAAAAAATCACTTACACAACTCTTATTCAGCACATAAAATATCATTATGAAAAAATGATAGAAAACAAAAGGCGTAAACTCAAAGAGTCTAAACAGCTGGAGAACATCGTAGCCGACTTAATGAAAAAGTCCGATCAAATGTGTCAGTACGTTAACGATCGCCTAAAAACAGAACCCCTTTCACTCATCTACCTAGAAAATCACGAACCCTTTCTATATAACCTGTACACTCAAATTTCACCCCGCCAAAGCACAATTGCCATCGATAACCTTACTAAACGCCTTGAAGGTCATTATCAAGCAAAAATAAAATCATCCCAGCTACAGTCATCCAATAATCTTGGGTACAAGCTGGCCAAAGCTACCTTACAAAGTCAGTACAAAAATGCAAAAGGAAAAAATGATAGAGTGCAAGCACTCGATGAATATCTCAGGATTATACAGAACCATTGGATCGATGTAAGCAAAAGCAAAGCACCACAACATATCAACGACTCCGATCATCAATACATTCAAAATGTCCTCCGAACAAAGTACATCACAATAGACGACATCAAACAGTTCGAACCCGCATCTTATGCTCAACTTGTTGAATTATCAGAGCCCAAAGAATTCACGAAAGCCGTACAAAAGATTTTTTCTCATATTGAAAAAAAATATACAAAGCACATCCATCCTTCAAAAATAAACCACAACTTTTCTCGCTGCCAAAATGCTTTAAATTGCTTCACTGAAGATCACAAAAACTCAAGCGATAAGATTAATAGGATACAAGCCCTAGGAAGGCTCATACGTGACATGCAGGATTGCTGGATTGACGTAAGCAAATATAAAATTCCACAGATTACTCGACCAAGCCAAAAAGACGCGATTAAATACGCTAAAGAAACTCTTGAAGTATCGTATATAACGCTTGACGACTTAAAAACTAACTTACTTTATAAGGCATGTATTGAATCAAAAGCACCACATCAAATCCTCTCAAAAATTAGATGGGAATTAAACAAATTATATACACCGAATATTGATCCTTTAAAAGTGAATCTAAATATAGCCAATTACAATGCAATCAAAACACGCGTTTGTAATAATTTCTTTTTTGATCCTTATGATAAAAAAGCTAAGATTGCAGCTAGAGCACAGGCGATTGATGGATATATACAGGACATACAAAACCATTGGATAGCTGTAAGTAAGTGTAAAACGCCACAAAATACCACCCAAAGCTATCTGTAACGGGCTTGACAAGTATTATCAAAAACCTTGATAATGCACCTAGTACAATGATTATTTAGTCATTACGATAACGCAAAGATACTCCACGGAACATCAACATTATGTTACATACAAAACCAAAGAACATGAGTGCCCTATGCTTACTTTTAATTTGCATATTTTCTACCTTCTACGGTACGCAAAATACAGCCAAAGTTAATGGTCAGGACACTTACTCAAAACCAAAAATTACAAAAATAAATCCAAAAAAACGATCTCGCGATGAGCCACAACCTTCTACGACACCTACTGTAACTTTAGAAAGCAAACAAAAAAAAACACGTTTTAATCCAAAACTTACCATTGATATTCCCAAGTCAAACAATAAACGCCTAAAATATAAATGGAACAACGCTAAGCAAATATATCGACCAAAGGTTTCGATAGAACGAAGCAAGAAATATGCCCTAAATGGGCACAATAAACGTGCCAGTGGATTTCGCAGGTGGTCTCAAAAACAAAAAGTGGCAATCGTAAGCTCAAGTGACACACAAAACTCTAAAACCAGTCCCCTACTCAAAAAACAAAATATCGGATAGGCTAAAACACGGTAACAACAGGAGCAACGTTGCCCTTCAGGTGTTTATGAAGTTTGTT
Source organism: bacterium (assembly GCA_018663245.1). Classification (GTDB taxonomy): domain Bacteria; phylum Babelota; class Babeliae; order Babelales; family JABJEI01; genus JABJEI01. The sequence continues at coordinate 23,049 of JABJEI010000011.1, read as the reverse complement.
CGCATATTTTTTTTCAGCTGCTTTGCACTCGCATTGTTGAGCTCCAGCTTACTATCCGGTTTTTTACTATACACACTAAACCACCGCTGCGTTGACCTGTCAGTACTAGAGCACGATCGCCCTTCATACCCCTCAGTTGTATTAGATGACCAGGGCAATGAATGGGCCCGATTCCAGCGCGAAAAACGCAAACCCGTACCATTCAACTCTATGCCAAAACATCTGATTGATGCCTTTATTGCAGCAGAAGACTGGGCATTTTTTTCGCACCATGGAATCTCGTTAAAGGGTATTGCTCGCTCCATTCTGGTGAACCTTTATCATGGCCGACGTGTACAAGGTGCCAGCACAATCACACAGCAAGTAGTTAGACTTCTTTTTTTTGACGCTCGCAAAACTATCAAGCGCAAGGTTAAAGAGCAGTTGTTCTCTATGCTAGTTGAGCGTCAATGTACAAAAGAGCAAATTCTTCAGACATATCTAAATCATGTATGCTTTGGTGCCGGCGTATACGGTGTTGGAGCCGCAGCAAAGCGATTCTGGGGCAAATCTGTTAATCAGCTAACAATAGGCCAAGCTGCAACATTAGCTGGAATTGTCCGCTCACCTCGTAATTACTGCCCCCTAAATAACCCACTTTCGGCTCAAAGACGTCGCAACATTGTGCTCAATCAGATGCGAAAACTAGAGCTTATTACTCCAAAACAGTTCATAGAAATTAAAGCCAAGCCTGTTTCCACAATTGAGCGAGACAAAACTCAAGTTGCACCTCACCTACTCGAATACATTCGGCAATTTGTTGAGCAAAAAGTAGGCAAAGATGCGCTGTACTGTGACGGATTAATTATAAAAACAACCATAAACAATGATCTGCAAAAAGAGGCCACACGGGCCTTTGAACAACAGTGCAAAAAACTACACAAGCGCTTGAAGCTCGATGTCGATGGAGCTCTTATTTCGATCACGCCAAAAACTGGTGAAATAAAGGCATTGGTTGGTGGCTATAATTTTAATGAATCTAAATTTAACCGCGCATTCCAAGCCAAACGTCAACTTGGCTCAACCATCAAACCGCTCATATATTCTCTGGCCATTCAGCAAGGTAAAACATTTGCCCACACCTGCATAGATGAGCCTTTTGAACTAAACGGCTGGGAGCCGCGCAACTACAACAAAATATTTGAAGGCGAAATGACACTTGCCCGCGCACTGTCGATGTCAAACAACATCATCACTATCAAAACATTACTTGATGTTGGAATCAAAAATCTTATAAAGCTTGCGCAAAAAGCCCACATACAGGGGCCCTTCGACCCCTATCCATCATTGGCCCTGGGTTGTGTAGACTGTACACCGCAAGAAACGGTTGGGATGTTTAATATTTTCGCAAACAGCGGAGTTTACGTGCAACCCCACAGTATCTGTTGGATCAAAAATAGACTTGGTAAAAAGATCTACAAAAACAGTCCCAAAAAACATCGAGTGCTTGAAAGCTTTATTTCAGACCAAGTTGCCCAAACATTAACTATCGGTGTTGACCGGTACAAAAAACGGTACATTCCATGGTTCAAGAGCCAAGCAATCAGCAAAACAGGAACAACCAACGACTCTCGTACCTGCTGGTTCTGTGGAGCCACACCTTCACTGACTACCACCATCTATATCGGCTGCGATGACAACGCCTCCATGGGACAGCACACCTACCCAATCTCTACAGCATTCCCAATCTGGTCCACACTGTACAAAAAGCAGGCAAAAAAGATACAACGATTCATTTTTTCTCCACATTTACGGCTAAAAACCATCCATTCCAGAACTGGTAAACCAGTTCGTAGACTCAACTCGCCCGAGCATATTTCTATTCTTGTTCCTAACGATTGCTAGAAATCGATTGCAAATATTCTATCGAACAAGCTAGCGTGTAAAAAATGCTATGCCACTATGATAGGGAACTAACGCATGAAAAATCGATACTATCTTTTAGTCGTCATTCTTACAATTTGCTCAGCCGCTCAAAGCGGTTACTACAGCAGTGATCCAAATGCCGCTCCAGACAGCTCATTAAATCTAAATCTTAGCCTTAATTCGATGTCACTAAGTCATCTAGAGACCAACCTTGAAGGCAGTACCAAACGAGCATGGAAAACATCTAAAAAAGCTTTTAATGGCCTTCTTGAAATGGGAGCATCTTCAATCGGAATCTGCTTGCCTGATCATCACGTAAGTCTGCGCGTATACAACGACACAACAAGTCATGCATCAATTTTTATTCAAACTATCACCAATTTTATGGGCACCCAATTCATAGGCACAATAAAAAAAAATATACTCGTACCTCCATACGGAAATTCCGGTAGTGCAATGTACAACATGAATGAATGTTATGGACAGTTGTGGATCATGGGAAACCCTAAGGCAATAAACAACTACAAAAAGGTTATGCGTGATGTAAAAATTGGCTGGGAAATCTGGACAACAATCATGGCCATTGATGCCGGAATGATGGTACCTGTTCTTGGCTCATTGCTTTCGGCAGGAGAAAATGCATTACTTTTCTACGCAATTGTAGGACCCATTGCGCGGGCAATTGCTAGCATTGGACTAAGTACATCAAAATATTATATCTATGATAATCCGCTTGTCGGACCAGAAGATCCTAAAATTAAACCTGCTGGTTCAACAACAGAACATGGTGAGTTACCCGGGAATTACCACGTTTACACCATTCGTGGCACTAACTACGTTGAACAGCTTGGCCCAAAAGTAGGTCGATCTTCAGATTTTGGAGCACTAATCGTTAATTCAACCGACACACCAGTCGATTTGAGCTTTACCAAGGACGCACAGCCATACAGCATAACTATTGATCCATACTCATTCAATGAACTTCAGGCAACACCAAAAAAACCAAACTCAATGCGACCATTGGCTCCCACAAAAGCGCAAAAGAAATCCGGCAAGGTGCCCGTAGCGTCATTAAAATTCTCAAACAACAAAAAACTAATTGCCGATATCCCAATAGCGCCTAGCGGAATTGGTCAGCCGTACGTAGATAAAAAGGGCCACAAACATGTTAGTGGCTATCCATACACATACGGTATTTACAAACAAAATGGAAAACTGTTTATTAGCATGCAGGGTTACCGCGTTGGGCATCACGACCAGGCAGGCTGCTTTATTACCGATGTCCCAGCAGCAAGCCAAACAAGCGAGCAAACTCCCCTTGAAAAAAAACTTCTGGACAAGGCAAACAAGCTAAGCAAAAACAACCCTCGCTGCGCCTATCTATTTAATACACGCGATCTAAACCCTGTTGCTTGTAATGTCTGGATGCAGCCCATTGAGGATAATAAAGATGTTGCTCACCCGTACGGTGTCTGGTTTGCATACATCACTAAGGGACAAAAGATTGTACAAAAACTAAAAGCTGATTCTATTAACAAGTTCAACGTCATTCGACCAAAAATCAACGAACATGAAGGCCATGTATACATCTTTGCACCTGACTCAGATGATGCGAGTAAGATCAATACATTCGTCACCAGACTCAGTCAAGGACTAGTTGGCACTGCTGCACTATCAACAAATATCGGCGATCCACTTAAACTGGATCCTTCAAAAATAAAACTTATACCTAATCAAAACGGTTTTATTAAAGACCATACAACAGGAATTACTGCACAATTGCTTGGAGCAGATCTATTTGCCAATCAAGGGCTGGGAAGTAAACCTGTTTACTACACCGTCCCACCACAACAGTTAGAATCAACGATGTTTACAGGTATCCTGGAAGGATTTTTCGCGCAACCTGATTACAGCTCAGTTAAAGACAAGGGTAGCACCGCAGGCAAGGCCGCACTTCAGGTAATATACAATGCCTACCAAAAGAAACTTACCGATACACAGGCAAAATTCACCGCATGGATACAGACCTTATACAAGAACAGCAACAGAGCAACACTTGCAACCAAAAGTACATTTAGCGCAGCTGAGCAAGCGCTGTTACCAGGACTTGTTGCAGACTTAACAACAACTCTAAAAGCCAATGGAGCCGATGAGCTATTCACCAATCCAACAGCCAAAGCCGCTGATAAAAGGTTCAGTGCATACGGCCTAGAATCATTAAAAGAACTTCTGTTTGGACCAATCAGCATCAATAATTACCCTGCATACGCACAATCAGCAAGCAACACTTTAATTAGTGCAGCTCCAGCTTCGTGGCCTAAGGTCTAAGTAAAAAGCGACTGTTTGCCAATAGCAGCGCAAAGACTTTGCTCGTCACATACGCTAAAGAGGTGAATATTTTTCTCGTGCATAGCCAGTGCGTTATCTACCTGATGACTAGTTGTTGATGCGCGTAGCGGAACGGTTACGCACGGCTTGCCAAAAAATTCTACCTCAAACAGGGTACCGGCCCCCGCACGACATACAATCAAATCTGCAGCTTGGTAACAAGGAGCCAAATCATGACGTTGGGCAAAAACAAGCGCTTGAATACCAAGACTTTCGTATTCTTGTTTGATTAACTCAGGATCTACATTACCAACTTGATGAATAATCTGTACTTGTTGGCGATGCTTACCTGAAAGTGTCCGCGCCCATTCAACCAGCATGCTACTCAGCATTTTTGAGCCTTGTGAACCACCAAGCAAAACTACTGTTTTCTTGTTGGCGCTTAGCCCAAGAGTAGCCCTTACACTTTCCTGGTCATAATCTAGAGTATCTGAACCAAATCGTACCGGGTATGGACAGACAAACGCCTTTTTGCCAAAAAACTTTGCGGCCGACTCAAAGCAAACATTAACGCGCTTTGCAAATCGCTTTAACAGGCTTGACGCCCTGCCAGGAACTGCATTCAACTCAAACAGGTCAATCGGAATGCGCAAAAGCCAAGCAGCCATACACACTGGTAATGAAACAGCTCCAGCCATACTCACTACAAGCTCTGGCTTAGTCTTGTGTAGAACATAAAATGCATGTAAAAAACTGCGCAAAAGCTGCCAAACCGTAAGCGGCAATTTATACCAACAACCGTAGGGTAGTGCCCCAAAAGTCAAACAAACGTGTCGACTATAAACACCCTCATAATTTTTTAAAATTTTATGATCAAGTGAGGATGTTGTAGTAAAAATTGTAAAATCTATGTTTTTTTTGTTCGCAAGCAACCGTGCTACATAAGTTATACCGGGGACAATGTGCCCACCAGACTTACCAGCAACCATCGCTATGCGCTCAGAATTAAGAATACTACTCATCTTTTGCTGCTCCTGTTTGGCACTGTTTAAAAAAGCCTTTCAGGTGGCGCTGCAAATCATCGTCATCCAACTTCTCTAAAGCTTTAAGCTGTGGACTAGAAAGCTGTACCGGCTTGGCCTGCAACTGTTTATACTTGGCCCTCTTAGCCTGACCATACAGCTTTTGGCCTTTTAATTTAAAACGCACACGCTTGATTCGTGGAGTCTCAAAAACAGAATTAATTTTTTTGAGCAAAACCGGCGAAAGAAGATACAGCTCATGCATCCAACTCGAGTGGTACACGCCGATTACAACCGTCTCCTTATATACCTTCTCCAAGAACACATGTTCGTGCATTTGGCCCATAATCTGCTTCCAATTTTCCAGCAAGCTCCAACGCCAATCCGAATGCTTTTTAAAGTATCCATCAATGAATGTTTTTACCGAACTTGCCATCTGTATATTCTCCCAAGCGATCTAGGTAGTAACCAAAAGACGTGCAAATAATGTTTCTAGAAACAGGCGAACGCCACCGGGCATTGGCGGCCTTTGCAGCATATCCTGAACAACATTGAGAGCTCGATACGCGCGGTCAGCTTGCTCTGATTCGCCTTTTTCAAGGGCGGCTCTATACATCCTTAGCCAATGTGTCATTAGCTGATTTGCCAAGCCAATAGCTTGATCCTGATCAACGCCTTTTATCTGCTCAAAAATCTTTAGAACTCGATCTCCAGGAATACTTCCAGGCTCCTGCATTAGCATACAAAGTTCAAGGCTGAGTGGCGTGTTATCATCGTATCCACAGTCGGTAACAAGACATCTCGAAACAATTGTTGGCAATAGCGATTGCTTGTTGTTGGTCACAAAAAAGAAGTGGTATCCTAGCGAAACCTCTTCCAACGTCTTTAAAATAGCGTTAGAACATGCGTTTGAAAGCGTCTGTGCACGGTCAAAAACAAAAACAAAGTGTGAATCCTTATCAAGTACCAAAACAGAACGCTCAACAACCCGACGAATTGACTCAACTGTATATCCCTTTTCTGGGCTCAGCCAGCACAGGGCATGGTACGATCTCTTGGAAATTTGCTTACAATCATGACAGCTTCCGCAGCCATTCTTCTTACAAAAAAGCTCTACAAGAAGTTGCTCAATCTTTTTGTGACAACTGGATGCAGAGCCAACAAATATATGACCCGGAACCGTACGAACCATCTCAAGCAACATGAGACCATCCCGTCTTTTTGATAAACTTCACAACGGCCTGAAGTGCATCCTTGGCAACCGCATCACGCGATTGAGAGCCGTCAATAACATAATGTTCGCGATTTTTAAGTTCAGTCAAAAAACCCAAACGTACACTCTCAAAGAATTCAATTTTTTCTCTATCAAAAACAGTCTTATTTCCTGGACGATCTTGTAATCGTGCAATCGCCATCGATGTATCCAAGTCAATCAACAGAGTCAGGTCAGGTGTAACGCCTTGCATTACCCACCGGTTAACCTGCCTAATCATCGAAACATCAAGCTGACGTCCATATCCTTGATAGGCAATCGAAGAATCGGCCATACGATCAGAAATCACAAGCAAACCCTGCTCAAGTCCGGGAATAACAACCTGGGTGAAGTGCTGTGCGCGGTCAGCAGCAAAAACACAAAACTCTGCTTTTGCATCCAAAGCCTCTGTTCTGTACTGCACAATGCGGTGCAGCTGCTTCCCAAATTCTGTACCACCAGACTCTTTGGTCCGCAATAGATTTATATCTCGAGCCGCAAGTTCTTTGACCAAAAAGTCCATAAGACTGGACTTACCAGACCCATCAATACCCTCTATCGAGATCAGCAATCCCGGATAAGAAATTTCCTTTGTGGCCATTATTTTACCCTGTTATAACATTTAATTTATTCTAAGATTACACCAAACCAACACCACTGTCCCAATGCGCTAAATATTCTATAACAATTGTTCTACTACACAACTGAGTAGTAGACTAGCAACCGCCAAATCATACCCTAAAAGGAGATGTCTCATAATGAATCAGGAGCAAAAACGTTATCAAGCCTTTGAGCATGAACTAACAAACAAAGACGGCACAATCATGCACATAAACCAAGCGCTAAAAAACGCCGCTCGCTTATGGCCTCATAAAATTGCCTTGATAAGCCCAACAGAGCAGGTAACATTCCGTGATCTTTATGCCCGTTCCTGCAGGCTTGGCATTCATTTAATCGAACAAGGCACCAAGCCAAAAGACCTCGTTCTGCTCTGGTGCCCAAACGACACCGCATTCTACGTCGCTTATTTTGCAATACTACAGATTGGCGCAGTTGTTGTACCGATAAATACCATGCTGCACGCACATGAAGTTGCCTACATTATAAAAGACTCACAAGCCGTACACCTGATCACAACCAAAGAAAAATCCGACCAACTGCAAAAAAATAATATTGATACACCACCAATAACCGACTCCAAAGATTGGAACCAAAGCAGCACAGGGCTCAAAACCTCGCTCAACATTACTATCCCTAAAACTGGTCCTGATGAACTCACAGCACTGCTTTATACATCGGGGACCACAGGGCAACCAAAAGGAGTTATGCTTAGCTCAAAAAACATTCTCACAAATGTTTTGCAAGGCGTTGCACGACTCAACCCAACTCATGAAGAACGCGTGTGCGCTATCTTGCCCCTGTTCCACAGCTTTGCACAAAACAGCTGTGTATGGACGCCAATTTTATTTGGAGCAACTGTAATCGTCTGCCCCCGAATTGAACGAAAATCACTTTTGTGGGCCCTCGGGCACAAGCCAACAGCATTCCTAGGGGTCCCCATGCTCTACGGTCTAATGTGCAAGATGCTCACACTTAATTTAAACAGCATTCGATACTTTATTGCAGGAGGAGACATTCTCACCGACAAAATCAGAGCCGCATTCGCTTTAATTTATGGACGCAAACTTATCAACGGCTACGGCTTAACCGAAACAAGTCCGGTAATAGCCATACAGGATGGGACGAATATGGGATCACTTGGTGCCGTTGGTAGCCCATGCTTAGGCGTTGAAGTAAGTATACGCAACCAAGACGGAACACCAGCCCCCGACAGCACTGTCGGCAACATCTGGGTCAAAGGTGAAAACATCATGCTCGGTTATTACAAAGCAGCACAAAAAACAGACGCCATTATTAAAAACGGTTGGTTTAATACCGGTGACACAGGCCGAATGACGACCAATGGAAAACTAGTTCTTGCTGGACGTAGTAAAGACCTGATCATTAACAAAGGACTAAACATCTACCCACAAGAAATAGAGAACGTCCTACAATCACATAACAACGTACTACTTGCCGCAGTCATCGGACAAATAATGGAAGACGGCCAAGAATTGCCCATCGCCTTTGTCCAGCTTGCTAACAAACAAGAAGAAGTTGAACAAACTTTACGCTCACTTTGTAAAGAACGCCTAGCACCATACAAGATCCCCCGATCTGTAAGAGTAATACGAAAAATGCCGTTGACAGCAAGCGGCAAAATAGATAAAAAAGTTCTTGTTGATAACAACATTGCATGATACCATTTACAAGTATCGCTTAAGGTTATACTGGTTTTTTACAGACAATTATAAGTTTCATATAGGCACTTTTTTAAATTAAAAGAATGCAATGTTGACAATGGCCGCATTGTTCTAGTACATTTAAATATATAATTAAATAAGTAAATTAACGTATAAATCTATGGAGCGTACCATGAGAAAGTCTCTTACAGTTTTTATGATTATTTTGAGCCTAATGGCTTCAGGCGCACATACTCAGCCTATGAAAATACGAACATTACCAGAAATACCACTCGCAAAAGCCGCATCAACTGTTATATGGCTTGATATTCACGGTGTTATGGTACACCTAAATTCAATGAATGCTGCCTGGGCATGCGTCAAAGTTCGCTGGACTCCACGTGTGTTTGCACGCTTCATGATCAATAACATCAAGGGTAAATTACCCCCTGAAACCGCATATAAAAAAGCTCTTATTCAGTGTGGTTACAACCAAAACCAACAAAAAATGTACCTAGATAGATTTTGCAAAATGTGTAATCAACAACGCCTAGCAAAATCTTTTATTAATTCCATGCGTAACCTTAAAAAGCGCGGTGTTACTTTTTATATCAATTCAAACATCGGCGAGCAGACCTACCAGGGACTAATTAAAAAGTATCCCGAAATTGCTTCTCTTGTGAGACCAAATCAAGTTATTACACCAACAGATAGATTCCCTGTAAAAAAACCTGACACACAGGCATTTGCACGTAGCATTGCGCAAATGCAGGCAAACAATCACCTTGTCAACAAGACTCATATCATCTTTGTTGACGACAAAGAGAAAAACATAAAATCTGCGCAAGAGTTTGGCAAGTCAGAAGGCCTAAACATTAAGGGAATACATTTTAAAAATAGTAATCAAGCAATACAGCAAATTTATAGAACTATCGCCAACAGACATTGATCATTGTTTGGCTCATGCCCTTGTGTTACCTTTATTGAAGTAAGATTCCATAATTAAGGTGTCAAGCGTGAGTATGCTTTTATTTCTAACAATCTTTGTTGCGATCAACCTACTTTATATATTACTTGGAGCATGGTCATCTCAAGGTATCAAAGATAATGATGATTATTTTTTGGCTGGCCGTACTTTAGGGGTATTCGCCCTTACCTTGACTTTGATTGCCACGCAACTGGGAAGCAATTTTTTGCTAGTCAGCTCTGCAGGCGCATATAAATCTGGTTTATGGGGACTGGCTTATCCGCTTGGAATGAGTCTTGGGTTTTTAATACTTGGTAGCGGCTTTGCATCCAAACTGCGTGCATTCAATGTCCAAACAACAGCACAACTTTTCCAAACAGTTTACCTGTCACAAAAATTACGTATGGTTGCATCAGTAATTTCCATCGCATCTCTGTGGGGAATTTTACTTAGCCTAGTAATTGCCTCAAAGATTCTTCTGGCCAGCATCGGCCTTGTTGGCCCTCTTACAATTATACTGTTCTGGGCAACATTGATTGTATATACCGTCATGGGCGGCTTTAAAGCTGTGGTTCTAACCGACATTTACCAAGTCATAATGATCACAATTATTTTTTCTGGGTTATTAGTTTACGGCCTATTTTCTGATTGGAGTGGCGGGACCCTTGTGGCCCTTCTTGGCAACACGTCCAGCCTCACTTCTTACAACTTTTCATACATAAGCATTGTTTCATTCTTTATTGCACCGGCATTATTCTCACTTATTGAGCAAGATTTGGCACAAAGATTTTTTGCTGCAAAAACTCGATCCATTGCTGTAATAGGAGCATTGTTAGCATCGCTATTTCTAACTATTTTTGCTGCTGTGCCAATTTACTTTGGACTGAAGGCACGTGCTTTAGGGCTCATTCTTACAGCTAATCAAAATCCGCTAATTGTCGTCATGGAATTGATTTCTCACCCGGTTATTGCCGTCCTAGGCTTGTGCGCCATTGCCGCAGCACTAACCTCAACGGCTGATTCGGTACTGTGCGCTATCAGCTCTCATGCTGCGCAAGACTTTTCACCAGAAGGCAAAAATAGTCTCCGAATGTCTCGATTTATTACATTCATAGTCGGTATCAGTGCAGTTGGAGCCTCATACACATTAAGTGCAGGAATAGGGAAAGTATTAGTCAGCAGCTATCAATTTTCTATAGCAACGCTGTTTGTACCTATTTTTGCCTGCTTTATCATAAAAAAACCAAGAAAAGGTGCTGCGTTAGGTAGCATAGTTGCAGGCATAATCGGCTTCTTTGCCGCATCATACCTGTGCCCAAATCTTCCGATAGAAGTTCCAAGCCTTATCGCCTCAGCACTAGGATTTATCCTTGGTAGCTTAGTTGGATAATTCGTCTTTATCACATGTAGCGCAACGCACAAGAATTTCGACCATCTCATCAAGATCGTCTGTTACGTAAATCAGCTTGCTTGCATCTGAAGAAATAAAGCCCTGTGCAATAGCTTTGTTGTTTACCCAGTCCATAAACGGCTTCCAGTATTGACTACCAAAAAGTATGATCGGGTGCTCAGGCATCTTGTGTGTTTTGATTAGTGTCGCCACTTCACCCAGCTCATCAATAGTACCCCAACCACCTGGGAAAATAACAAACGCCGATGAATAATTCATCAAAAGCCATTTACGAACATAAAAATATTCTGCGCTTATGTAGGACTCAGAACAAAGGTTAAGTTTCTCATCAGTAAGCCCCTTTACTCCGATGCCCATACTCCGTACACCTTTGCGATAACCACCATCTGCTGCACCACAATTTGCCGCCTCCATTATGCCTGGCCCACCTCCGGTTAACACCGAAACATCCCGCTTAACAAGCCTGGCTCCAAGCTGACGAGCCTGCTTTGCATACTCATGATCTTGCCCGATAGCTGCCCCTCCAAAAATGGTAACTATCGGTTTGTGCATACGAGCAACCTTTCTCGAACCACGAACCATCTGATAAAACGCTTTGAGCTGATGACCAGCAAAAATTAAACATTCATAAAATGTACGCAACATACAAAACCCCTTGTCTGCCCAGTAAAATATAATCATCCCAAACTTTGATTCTAAGCATGATAAAAAAAGATGAGCAAAAGCTAGCATACAAAAGTATGAGGCCATCCATACCCTTTGTGCATTCTAATAAAAACTAAGAATAGAGTAGGATATTCCGCTTTACCTAAAGATAAATTATTCATTTTGTCATCCCCGGCTTTGAACGGGGATCCAGGAATATAGAAATAATCCATAGATACAAAATATAGCAGTCAATACTAATCAAAAATGTAACGCAAACTATGCTCCACAAATCTTCAGATGAACTTCTGTTAGGCTGGATCCCCGTTCAAAGCCGGGGATGACAAGGGACTTTCATATATTAATCAAGCAGACGGCGAGATATATATTTTAATTCTTAGACAGCCCAAGCCCTTCTGAGAAACTATTGCGACAGAGAATAAATATGTATTAGAATAGAAATAGTAGAAATGGATCAATAATGAATACAATCAAGGAGCAACTAACATGAATAAGCTCTACAAACTGTTTTTAAGCATATTATTTTTTGTAATACCAACAATAAACAGTACCTCGGCAAAAATAAACACCGTCTTCGTACATGGCATATTTAACCTGCAAAAACATGCACGAATCGGCCTTCTACCGCGCCTTTTCAAGGACAAGATTGATGGCACTGTCTACGATATGTGCTCGCCAAGCATCAGAAAACAGCGGTACGAATATGACGCACAACCCATTCAAGAATTGGGTGGACATCCGGTTAACAACAAGTCACCGCACGGCACTCGCCACTGGACGGCCATGTTTAAAGAAATGGAACAAAAATACCGACCAACAAAAGCGTCTGACAACTTTTACACATTTGGGTGGAGTGGCAATCTTAGCCTTAAAGCCCGCATGGTGGCCTCGAAAAAGCTTTACGACTTTATCAAAAATTTATCTGGAACAGTTCGTATTGTATCTTTCAGTCACGGAGGCGACGTCTCCGGTTTACTGCATCGAATACGCCAAGAGTTTCCCAACGATACCTTTGTAATAGACGAACTAGTAACTATCGGAACCCCAATCATCGACAACAGCTACGAAGTCGCTAAAGCAAACATTTTTAAAAAAATGTATCACATCTATTCTTACAAAGACAAAATACAAATTTTTGATATTTTCTCGCCCAACAAACGGTTATTTTCGCAACGTCGTTTTATAAAAAATGGCAAAACCAATCTTCCAAACCATTTGAGCCAAGTTGAGATTAGACTGGTCGGTCACGACAAGTGGGGTAAAAAATTCATCGACAACCCTGGCCATGTTGAACTTTGGTTCTTTTCATGGAAGTCAGCCCTGTACCGAGATAGGCTTCCAATAAGCCCGTTCCCAGTTGCCTCTTTTATTCCTTACATAATTGCAAAAATAGAACCGGCCGCAAAAAACGGACTCAATCGACATAATCTGATTATGGAGTTCAACCCGGGCAAAGAAGAGTGCCGAGTGTGGGATAAAAAGTACCGCAACAAAAAAATGTCATACCCGTTCCCAAGTGATAAGCAGATCAGTGAATGGGCTCACAAAATCACACCCGCACCAAAAAAACCTAAATGGTATAAAGAGATTATTCCATACGCAAGGCGCCAAGCGCGCAAAGCACAGAGTTTTAGAATTCGTCACAAGCGTTATGGAGTTAGCGTACCAGCTCCCAAAGAGACAGGAATTGATCAATATTCATTTGCTGAGCACGTAACGCAAGTGTCTCCGGGTCAATATGCATATCTTTAAAATGCGTAGACGCTAGATTGTTTTTAAGCGTTTTGCGAGGACGAGAAAAACAGAAACCAAGAAACTTCCAAAAACGTTCCGGCTCAACAATATCTTTGACCTGCTTACGAGCAACAAACGCAATCAAGCGAGCAGAGACTTTAGGCTCCGGCTTAAATGCAGATGAAGGGACTCTATCGAGTAGCTCCCAATCAAAATAATATTGCAAAAATAACGATGCAGGACCAAAGCCTTTACCTGATTGTTTTACAATTTTTTGAGCGACCTCTTCCTGAAGTATAAGAACTCCATTTGTAAACAGGTGCCGATTCTCTTGTAATCGATATAAAATAGGAAAGGACACGTTAAACGGCACATTAGAAATAACAGACCAAGGAGCTTTCGCTTCAAGTTCAGAAAAATCAATGTCCAAGAAATTTTCTGTATTTACCGTAAGTCGATCATCATCCTCGAAACGCTGTGCGACAAAGTCGGCCCACTCTGAATCGATTTCATAAACCTGTAGGTACTTTGCCTTGGTTTCTAAAATTCGACGAGTAATAAAACCGTCACCACAACCAATTTCTAACACCGATTTAGACATACTTGAGCCCAGATGAGTTACCATCCGGTTAACAACGTTATCATCACGTAGAAAGTGCTGTCCAAATTTTTTCTTAGCCGTTATACCATGCATATTTGCCTATTTCATAAGAGCATCGCGGAAAAAATCTAGCTCTTCAAGCGCACGCCCAGCTCCATTAACCACACACAACAGAGGGTCCTTGGCAATACGTACAGGAAGGCCTGTTTCTCTCGAAATTAATTTATCTAGTCCCTGTAGCAGAGAACCACCACCAGCCATAACAATACCAAAATCAACTAGATCCGACGATAGCTCTGGAGGTGTATTTTCAAGAGCAACCCGAACTACATCAACAATATTGGCTACAGTTTCAAGTAATGACTCGTTAACCTCGGTACTGCTAAGCATTATCGTACGAGGAACTCCAGTGACCATGTCACGGCCTTTTACCTGATGACGTTGCTCTTCTTTATCGACCAAAACTGTTCCGATAGAGATTTTAACCTTCTCGGCAGTTCTTTCGCCAATCAAAAGATTGTATTTACGCTTAACGTACTGAGCAATTGCACGATCCATCTCGTCACCACCGACTCGAATAGAACGACAAAACACAACGTCTTTGAGCGAAGTAACAGCAACCTCAGTTGTTCCACCACCAATATCAAGAATCATGCTTCCAACTGGCTCATGTACAGGAAGCCCTGCTCCAATTGCTGCAGCCATCGGCTCCATAATAGTGTACACTTCACGCGCACCAGCTTGCTTAGCCGAATCTTCAACAGCACGACGCTCAACCTGTGTAATACCTGAAGGAACACCAATAATCATACGAGGGCTGACAAGTGTCATGCGATTGTTGTTAGCTTCACGTATAAAGTAACGCAACATACTTTCTGTCATCTCAAAATTTGCTATAACACCGTCCCGCATTGGTCGTTCTGCAACAATGCTTTCAGGCGTTTTGCCAAGCATTTCCTTGGCCTTTTTACCAGCTGCAAGAACCTGCGTAGTTCCAGCCCTTACGGCTACAACCGACGGCTCATCAAGTACTATGCCTTTATCTCGTACAAAGACGAGTGTATTGGCTGTACCTAAATCGATAGCCATATCGTTAGAGAAGAAATTGAATAACCGACGCGCTGGCAAAAATGACAGCATCCTTTTAAAATTCATTATTTTGCTCACCAGTTTATTTAGAAAGACGCACCAACGCTAAACTCTACTCGATGTGCCCTTGTTGCTCTCATAGGACTCATTAAATTAACAGGAATATCCCACGAAAGGCTAACACGTGGCAAGCCTGATGGTTCTTCACTCTCATACCCAAAATCATAGAAAGCCAATACAGTGGCGTGTTCTGATCGCCAATCCGACCATCGTTTCATCTTAGCCAGATCAGGGGTCACGCCCCCAGTTGTTGCTCGTTTATCAGTCCAACTATCCTTACCATGATTAACGTAAGTATAAATACCTTCTATACCAAATCCATTACGCATAGCATCAAAGGCTAACCACAATTGTACTGCCGTTGTAAGTCCAGGACTCACGCTTGCATCACCAATAATTGTACCAAAATTTATAGGTTCTTCTTTTAGGATCATGCGGCGTCTTTTAGCTTTTGCAAAACGCTTGCTCAAACGCACCATGCCACCAACTCTAAGGTCTTCTTTTAGCTCTGCACCAGCATCAAAAGCTAGATACGTTCCCCAGTGACCATCACCACCCAGTGCGAGTGCCGCAGCATTCTCAATAGGCTTATTTGGTGCAAGAGGAGCCAACATACCAAGCGAGCAACCAAGGTCCAACATGCGAACCTTGTACTCATAATCTAACATTGAACCAAAGCGTATATACAAATCAAGATCACTAGCTTGAATACTGCTACGTGACAACGACGTTATATCGATAAGCTTGTGAATTGCTTCCTGTTGCGTACGCAAAAGCGCTTCATCACCTGGCCCTAAGCGCAAACTTGATCGAGCATCAGAGCTCAACGTTAAGTCCACAGCTTCTCGTACTTTAAAAACAGAAATCGAACCGCCGACAGAAAGCTTTTTTATAAAGGATGAATCACCCAACACGCCAAACGATTGATGAAAGCCAAGACTGGTTCCGACCATCGAAATGCGACCGGCCATGTTCCACTGAATTTCTGCTGCAGTACTCCACTCAGCACTCAAAGGATTTGTATCAGCAAGTCCAACACTCACTACAGACCGAGCTAAGTGAGCCAAGTCATACTCGCCAAATAATGTAGAGTAAAGATCACCCCTGGTGCTAGTTGGTGTATGCGAAGAGCTTCCTCTAACAAAAAAGAGATCGCCTCCAACCCATGACGGACGATTTGTTGAACGGATGTGCGGATGCCCAAAAAGAGGCGCCGCTTGCGAAGTATCAAAAACCTTTGCCTGGGCTGTACCCATCACAAAAAAAATTGCACAAATAATGCTTATTGATTGCCTTGTCATTAACTCGTGCCCCAGCTGTTACAAGTATCTCCATAATTCTCAATAATTTCTTATACGGCAAGTATACAGCAAATAAAAAATATCACACGATTGAGCGCAGCCACAAGGCAGATTAACTTCCCTTAATCACAGCCAATGGAACCAGGCGGGCAACCAAACGAGCAATACCAAGATTGCTGACCACACGTACAACATTATCGACATCCTTGTAAGCAATTGGAGCCTCTTCCGCCACTTCTCTGTCAGACTCACACTGTATGATGATTCCTTTTTCACTAAGCGTTTTACGCAACTGCTGACCACTGATTGTGCGCTTTGCCTTTGTACGAGACATCCGACGCCCTGCGCCATGGCATGTTGAACCAAACGCAACCTCCATGCCCTCTGCTGTACCTGCGAGAACATATGAAGAGGTACCCATCGTCCCTGGAATAAATACTGGTTGACCCGAAACTTGGTATCGCTCGCAAATCTCTGGACGCCCCGGCCCAAAGGCCCGCGTCGCACCCTTACGATGCACCAATAGTTTTTTTGTGACACCATCGACAAGATGTGTTTCGAGCTTACCGATGTTATGCGAAACATCGTAAACCGTAGCCAACTCTGCATCCTGGCCAAGAACAGACTTCCAAGCCTGCCGTATGTTGTGCCCGATGGTGTGCCGATTTGCCCATGCAAAATTAGCGGCCGCATTCATGGCTGCAAAATACTGTTGCCCTTCGTCCGACTTGAATGGTGCACAGGCAAGTTCGCGATCAGGAAGCTTAATGCCCCACTCCTGCAAATGCGGGACCATGTTGCGAACATAATCGGTACATATTTGGTGCCCCAACCCTCGTGAACCGCAGTGAATCATCACGGTTACTGCATCAACATCAAGACCAAATGTACGTGCAATCGATTCATCCAAAAGATCGCTAACACGTTGAATCTCGATAAAATGGTTGCCAGATCCAAGTGTCCCAACCTGGTCGAGTCCCCGTTGTCGCGCCCGGTCAGAAACAGCTCCTGGGTCAGCCGACGCCAGCGCACCTTCCTCTTCACAAAAATTAAGATCTGATTGCAAACCATATCCCATTTTAACCATCTGAGCAGCACCATACTGCAAAACATCATTCATTTCTTGGGATGAAAGCAGTAGGCTTCCTCCACGACCAACACCAGAGGGAACCGCCTGGTAGAGTGCGCGAGCCAACTCCTCCATTGAGCCTTTGATCTTATCGTACGGCATATTTGCAACCAACAAGCGAACACCGCAGTTTATGTCGTACCCAATACCGCCAGGTGATATTACCCCACCTTCATCTATGTCAGTCGCAACAACACCACCTATCGGAAATCCATAGCCTTGATGAATATCTGGCATTGCGTAAGCGCCCTTGACAACACCCGGAAGCGAGGCAACGTTGATCAACTGCTCAATCGCGCGATCAAGCAATACATCATGAATCATTTCATCATCAACAAAAACATACGCCGGAACACGCATGTTCTTCCGGTAGGTAACGGGAACTTGATACACACCATCCCGAAGACGCACAAGGTCATCAATCGTTATTTTTCTTTCCATGTAACCGCACCTTTTTAGATATCAAAAATAATTTCAACTTCCCACGTACTGTCTTTTTGCTCGATGTGTAGTCCATGATACGTAACAGCCTTAATCTCCACCACCTCAAAGCCTTCAATCGGCACGCCCAAAATAGTTGCAGTAAGCTGCGTGTCACTCAAATTGGTAAACGTGCAATCAAAATAGGCCTCGTTATGAAGATCAGAAAAATAAAGAGCCTCAGAAAGGAAGTCTACTAGAAGGGTATCTCGATCATACGAAATAATCGATATCGTACGATTAACCGGTAGCTCATCACACGTAATTAGCCCGTTCACTTCTACACAAAGCGAACTTCGCGGCTCAACGGCTTGGAACATTCCAAACAAAGCATTACGAAATAACTCTTCTAAGCTCTTGGCTCGTACACGTATTTTGATATCGGCAATATGAGGCAAAACTTCAAAACGTTTTTCCACCTTTGGCACTCCTTACCAAACAACGTTTGTTTGATTCCTGAATAAAAAGTATACACGGTACCTATGAAAAGAACCGACATTTCTCATACTTTTTAACAACAATTTTTTCTTTCCGAAACATTATTTTCATTAAATACCTTAGCAATGAGTTGCTCGTCCAACCCATTGCAGACAAGGACGCCAAATGGGACCTTGGAACCGGGCTCGACAACGGGGCCTGCACGGCGAAGCTGTAGCAAAGCCTGATTAAGTCTTTTTCCTTGTCATCCTCGTGAATACGGAATCTAGAACTAAAAATTTTATCCGTAAAATACAGTTATTACTTGCACATCTTAAAAGAAGTTACCAACAGACTGACTATACAATAAACTGGGTAGATTTTAACCAATATCCTTATTTTCCGCTTAGTTATTATACCAAGCTATCGTCTTATTTAAACTTACTCTTCCAATCATCAGCTATGATGGCACCATTTCGATATTTTTTTATTTTTTGGACCCGCTTCACCGTTTCTTCAGTTAAAGCGTTAACCTGCCAGGCATCTTGAGCAATCTCTTCAATCGATATTCCTGATGATGCTTTTTTATATAGCTTTAACCATCGATATGCCAAATCGCAAAAAGCCTTTTTAGTTGTTCTAAACGGATAGTAATTTTGATCATCTTTAAAAAGTGGCCGATCTTCTACCCCTAAACCATCCTTGTTGCAGCCAATGTAAACATATGAATCGATCGTAAAAATATAAAACAAACCAAAAGAACCCTCTGGCTCCAAAGCGCTTATCATCTCAGAAAATTCATCTAATTTTCTAGTCTCGATTACTTCGAACAAAAATGCCCACAAATAGCCGACACCCCTGTCTTTTGAACGAGCAAGGGAACAGTAATGCGAAATTTTGTCAGAATCGTACTTCTCAATACACAGCAATCTCATCGATGAATTTCCTTCGCCTTTGGCAGAAATACTGGTCATAGCAACCCTGACTTAAGGCTTGAAGGTAAAAATCCTGTTCTTGGCTCAGCAATCGCTCGATACAAAGTAAAACCATAACCAGTAAGCTCACTCACTGACCATACATCTGGAGCTACTTCCTGAATACAGAATCCATAGGAAGGAAACTCCTCAATAATCGTATGCAACTCCTGCATAATATTATCAAAACCTTGTTTGGTCGTTTTGAAGGGATGATAGTATAGATCATCTTTAAACGACAGCAACTCTGGATCAT
This sequence comes from bacterium, assembly GCA_018663245.1. Taxonomy (GTDB): domain Bacteria; phylum Babelota; class Babeliae; order Babelales; family JABJEI01; genus JABJEI01. The sequence goes on along the minus strand of JABJEI010000011.1, from coordinate 3,175 downwards.
CCTCAGCAAACACTTGATAATCGGGTTTCAAGCCGTTTTGCTTAAAGCCAATGTACACAAACAGGCCATCAGTAAGCATATAAAACTGTCTTTGATCAACCTGAAATGTACTTCTCAAGCGTTCATGCAAATAACAAAATAAAAAGCCAATTCCCTTGTCTCTTGAGCGTGCAAACATAACAAAAAGGTCATCTTCACCATTTTGTAAGCATAAAAATCTCATTAATCGATCTTTTTGACTTTGATTTTCAGTTACAACTGACGACCTTAATTTACTCTTACCAGCTGTATCATCTGGTAGCAATCGGGTCATAGGATCAGCAATTGCTCTATAATGCTCTACCTGTTGATCTGTCATCGACTTAACCTGCCAAACATCGGTTTTAATCTCCTCAATCGAAATACCTGGTGGTTGTTGCTTGCGTACCTCAACCCACTGATGTACCAAATCAATAAAACCTTGCTTGCTCGTTCTGAAAAAAATATTGTGATCATCTTTTACAATAATAACCTGCTCATCCATCAACCCGTGAGACAGCCAGTTACCCATATAAATATTCGGTTCAACCGTGAAAATATAGTCATAGTTCGAACTCCCCTCTATCTCATCACGACCAATAATCTTCAATAGATAATCAATCCCCACCGCAGAAAAAAAGCAACATAAATTCCTAACTCCATCTTCAGAACGAGCTAGCATTTCGTATCTTTTGTAACGCGTGTTTAAATACATATATGATAATCGCACAACAAACGCCTTATTTAATTTATTTTTGGATAAAAGCTATTCACGTATATCTTGCCATTCTTATACCTAGCCATCATCTCTATTTCAAGACCCATTTTTGTTCGACCATACATTTTATGTAAAGCTCCTTTCTCCAACTCAACTGAGGTGATATTTTCCAAAGCCTCACAAAGGGCTTGCGCTATCTGCTCAGCAGTCCAATCATCCCCAAAATAACTTTTGCCATCATAAAATGATCTATTAAGTAATTTTGCATTACCCTTGTAACAACCGTCAATCCCCTTTTTGATATCTTCCACCTCAAGTATGCCCGACTTTTTCAAGCCGCTGTTGCGATCCCAATGGCCACCAGAGATCTTTTTTCTTTTATACTTATGATTAAAAACATGCGCAACATTAACCTCCACTTCCAGGCCTTCATACAGTCCTGCTATACCGGCTTGAGAATGCAATAATATACTCTGTTTTGCATAAAATTTTTCAAACAAAATAACAAAATATTCATCGTATTCTACGCATTTATTAATAGGCACAATTCCGCAGCCTGTATCATACAAACGCAATTGGCTGTTTAGTCGGGCAACTACACCAGCCTCACCAAGATGATCTTCCAAGGTAAATCGAGCTAATTCATCACCAGAAAATCGCTTACGCAAAATTTGAAGTGCCATCTTTTCCGCAGGTGTTGGTGCTAGATTAGTAGCATTATGCTGCAAGCTAGAGCGAAATACCTTAAACGCTTCAGGGGTTGCCCAGTAAGTTGCTGTACTTTCCAGCGGAGTGCATGTTCTTATAGTTCCAGATTGGTCTACATGCATTTGCATGCGCAGGCCAGCATTTGTTGAACATTCGATGTTGAATGATCCATCGCCACAGGCAATAGTTTTATCGATATTGCAGCAACCCTGGGCTATCTGATCAAGAATAACCTCCCCAGACCAACTTGTAGGGAACATTAATTTGGTTTGAGTAACGCCATTTGTAGTCTTCACGAGTGCCCTGGTCATGCCACTAACAAGGTCGATATGCTCCACCTCATAATCAAGAAGCCCAATCCGACGATACAAACCACCCGGGTCGATATGCCCACCATGAATAGAATTCTTTTTTAACTCAGACGCCTCAACCTTAAATAAAGATTGTGAATTAACTCTAAACCGCGAAGCTCCCTGCTTCTGCAGCACAACCGGACACCGAATCTGATCGTTAAAATTAATGACCAATCTTCTAAATGATTCACCTACAGGCATTATGAGTGAATTTTGTCTCTGAATAAGCAGACCATTATCTGCTGCAATTTTATACAATTTTTTGAACGGTTTACCGTTGAAACCTCTTCGCTTGGCCCAAATAGTGTCGGCCCATTTCGACTCATATGAACTGGCATATTTGGCCAGCCTAGCCGATTGCTCTGGCGACGCCCCACCTCTTTGAATTGATTGCGCTATCGGGCAACCCTTTTTGCCGCTACCTTTTACTTTGTGCCCCATATCTTCAAGCGCTTCATGCATTGAAAGTTTACGATAACCCTTCCCAGTACACCCACGCGTCACTGTTTTACCTTCATGAGTAAAACTAACGCCCCGCATTACTGATGTTTCTTCCTCAAAAAAAACGCCTGCATTGTTACAAAACAGATCGCAGACATCTTTAGCGGCTTCAGGGTGGCCGAGGTTAGTTCGACAAACCCACGGCTTCCCCCGACGCACAGTTTTTATAACCTGACAAAACCGACCAATCATATAATAATCAGTCATCAGATGGCCAGCCACAAGCGCAATATCATGCAGCTTTTCTGGCATTGGTTTTGCCCATTCAGCAATCACTAACTGCTTTAGCGCTGCCTCCTTTGGCCCATATTTTGCCCGATGTGCACGCCATAGCTCTTTTACCTCGTCAATTCGACCTGTCAATGCAAACTCTGCCACGCGTGGAAGCGGGAAATAATCGACCATAAAATAAGCAATATTACCGGCCATCTGTGCCAGATCCTTAACCGTTTCCAACGGATGACAGACGACATGGAATAGACCAGAAACTGAACCGCCAGCACCCTTTGCAAAACCAGCCGCTGGGCGCGTAAGATAACGCAACTGCTCAGGCGGCAACTTGGAAGCATAGTCGAACGCATTTCCTGCGCTACTTACAGTTGCAGCGACTCCCTTATCAAGCCAATCGGCAGCTTTAGCCACCTTTTGATAGGTCGCCGCACAGGCACTACCAAATTCAACAAGGCTCGCACAAATTACGTTAAGCTCAAGCGATTTGCTTACTTTGCCCAAAATTGTGTGCCAGTAGGAGGTTTCAACCAGTTGCATGGTTGCCTCACACATCTGCTCTACACCCTCATGCGCCCCATGTACAACAGAATACAGCTGAGTTGCGCCAACAATTTCAGATATCTCATCAACAGACAGATGCTGCCCC
>JABJEI010000028.1 GCA_018663245.1 bacterium | reverse complement strand
GATCCACTTCAGATGAGGTCGACGGTCGTCAAGACGTTGGGTTCCATACCAGTCAAATGCTTCAAGAGAGGTCACCCAACGAATATTGTCTGATTTAAATGGAACTTCCCAATCAACACCGATACCACCGGTAGATTCAAACAAACCACCTCTAAAGGCAAAGTCGCCATAAACCGAACCAAACTGCAACGACAAACGATACTTGCTTGAGTTAATTCCATACGATACGTCAAGCTTTTGGCCAAGTACTGGGGCCGCTACATCTTTAGCATATTGCGCACTTGCCAGAAGCTCTACATCATTCTCATCTTTGATTGTAGTGGTAGTTTTAAGTATCTCAGGTACACCAATCAACGAGGTCACTAAACCAACGTTATAAAAATAAGTATCGGACGGATGAATCCGCATGTCGATATAACCCTTGGCATTACGATGCTCATACTCATGACTTGGACGGAAGAAGTTCTCGCTATGCATGTCGACAACGATTCCCAGGTTGCTTCCCTGCTCTAGGTAATCACGAACTCCACTAACCGCAGCCTTAAAGTCACGGTAAACAGCTTCGTCGTTAACCAACTTGCCTAGCATTCCCTTGCCGTCGTTTATCTTTTTGGCAACATCACCGATGTTATCAAAGCTTTCTCTGGCACTTCCAGAAATGTCAGCAACTGCGTTAGATGCTTTTTCAAACGAGTCACTCATGCGACCAACGTCTGTGCGAATATGAGGTAAAACGTCATTATTCAGAGTATTGGCAACACGTGAAACATCTTGTGCAAGTCGAGGAACACTGGTTTTGATATCTGCTGCAAGATGACCAAAGTCGCTGATCATTTGCGAAACAGCTGAATTATTCTCAGAGACTAGACGATCAATATTGTCAGAGAATGAGGCTAGTTTTTTGGCCGCATCACTCATAGATTGAATCATTGTTTTGAGCTCACGCTCACGCTCTGGGCCAGCAAGAACCTCTTTGAGCGATGATGAAACTTTTTCAACATTGCCTGTAATTTTTTTGAACTGATACATGATATCGTCAACAGAAACAGCATCTCTGCTTGGCTTGCTAAGCGTACTGCCCGACTTGAGAACCGGCAAAATAAGATCACCCGTACTTAATTCAAGGTATTTTTTACCAATCAAACCATCTTGGCGTACAACGCCGTGAGCATCAGCACGTAGCTTGATAGACTTCAACACACGCAAATGTGCCGCAACACCGTTGGGTGTCAAACTCATACTATCTACCCAACCAACCTTAACTCCAGAAACCTTCACATCAGCTTTTTTTGATAAGCCTGCGACGTCCTTAAAGTGAACGGTGTATGGTGTATAATTTGAACGGTCAAAGCGAAAAACGCCAATATGAAAAGTCATGTAAAAAAAGATCGCAACGGCAATTAGAATAAAAGCACCGACCTTTGCTTCAGTTTTAAACTGCAACCCGGATCTCCCAAGATCAGATATCTATCATTTTCACGATCTCAAAACGCACTTGCGCTTCCTGCTTATTCGATTTGTTGTGTGCCGTGTGAACCATTCTGATTAAAGTCCACACTCCATGAACGACTCCTCCAACATAGGCATAAGATACCACAGAAAAAACCGTTGCTCCACATTCATTACTCAATAGCTTTTGAGCAAGTTTTGGCAGGGCGCTCCACTTCTTTTTGTATAATGGCGCCAAATGCGCGTTCCATACCTTAGCAGAGTCTTTACCGATGCCGATAGGTTTTGAAGCAAGTAATTTTAACTTTTCTTCAGATGCACTTCTCAGTGCAGGTATACCAAGTAAAACACACACAGACCTTGAAAGAGCCCAAGGGACCAAACAAGAAGAACTAGTATCCACGGTAAACAGATCATTAATTGATATCTGGTTCTCTAAAGAAGATTTAGGTTTAACCTCTTTGACCGTTGAATTTTTAGGCTCAGGTGCAGATGGGTAGATCTGGCTAGCAAGAGGCTTAAGCTCTTTGTTATCAAGAAGCTCTGTTGCATCGTACCAGTTATACTCTCGCTTGATTAACGTCGCCTTGAGGGCCTTGAGCATTTGTACGCGTTGTCCGCCACCTATTTTGCCCAACTTTGCAAAGAATTTTGTGAACAGTTGCTCTTCTTCTTTTTGCTTGGACGCTGTTTTTATAGAATCTTTTTTTGCCTTTTCTTGCTTCTTAAATATTGTACTTAAATGATTGAGGTCAACCTTGCCCTGCTCACAAGATAAATATATTTTTAGTGTTGCATCAACACCATCTTTGCGCTCATCAAGCTCAAATGTTTGCCACGAATTAAGCAGCAAAAGCAGCTCCTGACTTGGACCCAAACCTTTGGTTTCTGATGCCGGCTCTGGCTGTGCTTTTTTCGGTTTACCAGGGATTTTATCATTAGACTTTGAGGACTCAGTTTTTTTCTTTTTATCCTCTTGCTCTTTTAGCAAAATTTTTGCCAACTGAGCTCTTACAATTTGTGGCCCAGAATAGGCGACAGCACGGGCTTCATGTTGCAGTCGAGCTCTACGCAAAAAGCTCAAGTAAACTTGAGAAACTTGGTATAGCGAAGTTACCATCACAACACCAACAGAAACTGTCATTAGTGCCAACATGAGAATATAGCCAGAACGTGCTTGTTTATTCATCTATCTGACCTTTCGCACACGGGGATTACCGCCGAAGGCCTTAGCCGTTGAATTCTTTTTTGCCCCTGACTTTTGTTTAATCTTCTCGCCTTTTGGCTTGTGTTGATCATGCAGAATTTGTACCCGCATTTCAAAAACCACATCCGATTCCTTAACTGAATCCCACAGCACAAATCGACACTCGATGAAGTGTGGCAAGTCAGGCATATTTTTGCCATCCTTGGAGACTGGCCACTGGGTGGCCTCTAAAAAAGGTTGAATTTTTTTGTCCGTATTTTTCGGCTTATGATAAGATTCTTTTGTTTTACTGTTTTTCTTCTCTTCTTCTTTTTTGCGATACCAGCTAACCATCTTCAATGTCTTGATATCACGAGCCAATTTATAACTGCGAGCCTTATCTTTGTACTCGATGTTATCTCGTTTGTACTTTCTAAAATCTTTAAGGTGCAGCTCTTGCCGCGTCAGACAGAAATGCTTGTGACCCGGATCTTTTGCTAAACGATAAGTCACACGATTAACCCGCGGACCAATCTTACCGTACGGCTGAACGCTATTACGCGTCATGAATGAGAACTCCATATTCCCCTGCTCACCCTGCTTGATGACCAAACCAGATGCATCGTACGATTTTTTCTTTTTCGCCTCATCTTGCTTGTTTTTTTGTGCAGCCTTGCCTGTAACAGCTTTAGTCTTACTCTCTACAGATTCTGTTTTAACGATCAACTCAAAATCTGGATAAAATATCGCCTGCATATCTTTGCGCATGACATTGATAATTGTCTGCTCTCGCATGTCGGTACTTATGTTTTTTTCAATTATCTTTGAGCCGACCTTAATCGCATTAATTGTCATAAAAAGTGCAATGCCAATCATGCTGGCAACTACAATAGAAAGCATAACTTCAACAAGAGAAAACCCTGAACGTGTCACGATTTTTCCTCTTTTTTGGGCTCTGGTTGCCTGAATGAAAATCCAACAAGCGTCTGTTTGTATTTTTTACCAAACAGGTGCCATTCAGCCGTTCCAACATTGGCCAAAAGTCCGGGCAATTTAGACAACTTTTTATCTCGAGGCTTGCGTTCTTTGTAGGTAATTTTCATGTCAACATCACTCAACTGACGCTCCTTAACCTCTTTTTGGCCCTCGAGGTCCATCTGCGATGCTCTAACCATTGAATCTGTCATAGCATTAACAGCACGGAACTGATAGTGAGTCTTAAGCGTCACCCGCATAAGGTTTGCCTGTAGCGCTAAAAGCGAGGTTACTACAGTACCCACAATCACAACAGTTACCATCACCTCAGCAAAAGTCATGCCAGGCTTACGGTTTAACAAACCCCTGGAATAACTCGAACTGGGCACTAAAAGGATTGAGTACCAGTGAGTACCGTTTGTGCTCTGTTTTTGCTGCTTCATCTCTGACATGCAACACTACCTCTTGTGCTAAACCCTGCCCTGTAACAAAGAACCACGCATCCTTTAATTGAGCCGCTCCCATCTCATTTTTGCCTTCAACAAAGAATGCATCAAAAGATGCTTGCTCGGGAATGTTAACCAACTCAGGTCGACTGCTTAACAGTGCCGTATACTTGACCGACTCTAGCTCGCTCTTTGCCTTATTCACACTTTGAACTTTAATAGTTTTGTCTACAAACTGAAAGTATACACGATGCGCTTGATTACTCTTTAGAGCAGCAAGACGCGCCGAATATGCAAGCGAATTTAGATCACGGACAAAACCCTTACGAATTTTACTCGAGGAGGCCGGCCGTAGACTAACCACGACAACCGCTGCCATCAGACCCATGATCATGATGACAACGATCAACTCTAAAAATGAAAATCCGGGTCTAGCTCTTCCAGACACTTAACCAGTCCCCTTCACTGGCCTCCTGGCCTTTGGGCCCATACGAAAACAGCTCATACGGATGCGCCGAACCTGACGGGTTCTTGCGATAAACGTACTCATTGGCCCATGGATCTTCTGGAATGTCATCCTTCTTCATGTACGGCCCATCCCACTTGGCAGCAATTTTTGCTTCCATTGGTTTTGAGATTAGGTCGTTAAGCATAACCGGATATGTTCTGGTGTCAGAATGAAATGCTTCAATAGCTACATCAAAATTATTCAACATTGTTTTGGCACTGTTAAAGCTGGCTTTTTTAACCCAGGTAAATAACTTTGGACCAACGACTAAAGCCAGAATACCCATTATCGTGATAACCACGATCAATTCAATAAACGAAAAACCCGACGCCGAGCGCCGATTAACTGCTACCATAACGTACTCCTACTAAAAAAAATTATTAACCAACCAACGCCTCATTCATGCCAACCAGAGGTTGCATGATGGCTATCGCTATAAATCCAACTATGACAGCCATGAGAATCATCATCGCAGGTTGCAACAGCACCGCCAATCCATCAGCAAATTCAGTAAGATCTGCTTCGTAATTTTTAGCAACAGTCGTCAACATCTCGTCCAGCTTGCCGCTCTCTTCGCCCGTCTTAATAAGGTACATTGCAAAAGGCGGAAAGACTCCGGATTGTGCGAGAAATTGTGCAATTTTACCCTCTTTAACAATGTTATCTCGAGCTTCACGTACTTTTTGTGCCAACACCTGATTGTCGATAATTCGTACAACAATGTCTAAAGATTCGGCAAGATTCACACCACTCTCAAGAAGCATACCAAGGGTTTTGCTGAATTGTACAACGGCACCAATCCTTGTAAAGAACCTAACAATGGGCAAACGAAGCTTAACTCTGTCAACAAACACTCCACCTGCTGGCGTGCTCTTCCACCATCGATACAGCACGTACAAGCCCACAAGTGCGGGGCCTATCAACCAATAATAAGCTGTAAGGAATCCAGAAATAGCAAGTAAAAACTGCGTTGTTCCGGGCAAATCTTTGCCTGCACCAGAAAAAACTTCAGCTATCTTTGGAACAACAAAAGTCAGCAGCACAACGACAGCCATGCCAATTACGGCTAACTGAATCATTGGGCCCTGTACGGCACCCGAAACTTTTTTTCGCACCTCTTCTTGACGCTCAAGGTATTCCACCAATCGGTTAAGAATAAGCTCTAAATTGCCACTAGCCTCACCGGCACGCACCAACTGAACGTAAATATTTTGGAAAACACGTGGATAACGTTCAAGACCAGACGCAAGAGACTCACCCTCACGAATTCGATCACGCAGGTCAACAACAATTCTTCGTAGCCTACCCTCAAGCTGATCAACCAAAAGATCTAGTGACTTAAGTAACGGAACACCGGAACGTAAAAGTACAGACAACTGCTTGGTAAAAATAATTTTTTGCTTGATTGGGACCGAGCGCGAAAATATGTCGCGCAATGAAAAGCCTTTACCTTTTCCGGTTACCAACGCGATATAGGCCGGATAAAGGCCCATTTTTGCGAGTTGACGTCTAACATCTTGCACTGAGGTTGCGTCTATACGACCTCGTACCTTTTTACCAGACTTTGCAAGCGAATTATACGTATACAGAGGCATAAACTAAACCCTTGCGCTAAGACAAGACCGCGTACCACACTGGCCAACGCAGTACTTTGTGGTACTCTTTGTAAGACATTCTACATCTTTATAATGTTGTCTTCGTATTTTTTCAAGGAGTTCGCGTATGAACATGGCAAAAGCTCCAAAATATACCAATATTTTTTTTAACTTCAATCTGATTCTGTTTGCCTGCTTCGTGAGCATACAAACATCAGCCACGTCCCATACTCTACCACAAATGAGTTCCAACAGCACAAGAGAGCGCTCTAATCAACACCATCGTGTGATTGATGTACAACCCAAAGTTCGGTACCAGGAAGAGCTTTTGCTTGATCGCCTGCTAGCCCCAATCGACGGATTAAGCCAACACGCAATTGAGCAGTTTATTCGCGTATCGTACAACCATCCAAAATACGCAGAAGTCATTCTCCCATACAGTTTTTATCACCTGAATCAGTTGCTATGGCTTGGGTATGAGCAAGACCAACCTCGTGGATACTTTAACTCTATTTTTGCCCTGTTCCACCAAAAAACTAAAGAAGTCCCAAGCATAAGCACATACGCATTAGATGACTTAATAGATGTATTACAAAAAACCGTATACAAGCAATGCCAACCTGATGAAACATTATTCAAAAAACTAAAAACTGACTTTACTGGCGCAATTCAAGGTGCCTTTTCTTCGTGGTTTTCGGCCTCTCCAGACGAATTTGTAGATGAGTTGGCTAGCACAGTTGCACAACAAGCAAACATTGCATACCAGCAACACACCCATCCGCATGACCTACAAGCGATGATTTTGAGATTTTTAGAACAGATTATAAATAAACTAACCTGGGACCCAAGTAATCCGATGGATGCTTGGATACAGTTTAAGGCTCTAGGTCGCAAGCTAGAAGGCTTGGTTGAACTAGGCTTAATTCAGTCGATGGATGAACTTGACGATCTTTACTGGTCGCTAACACTGCGATTTGGAAACTATCTTGACCTGGTTGCAACCAGTATGCTCCCAAGTCAAATTCGCACAATGCATAGCCAAATTAGCAAAGCAAAGCACCCACTTTTTGCTCTTGAAGAACAAAATGAATGCATTGTTAGCAAAGGCGAACGACTCAAAAACAAACTGATGTCATGCCTGTTTAAAGCACACACACCCGCGGCATTCCAGGCGCTTTAGATTACTTATAATGCGTATGGCAAACAGTCGTAGCTAAACAGCTGCCCCAAGTCCTTTACGGCTGGAACATGTTGGCCAGGATTAAGCACAGGCGTATGTCGAGAAAAATACCCTTGCCCAAGATTGTTCACAAGGAATTGATGCCCAAAATAGCGTTCAATAATTTGTAACCGCTTTAAAAGTAACGCTGGATTACTTAAGTCTTTCAACGTGATCAATGCCCCAACTGTACTGGTGCTACACTCCAGAAGCTCACGCGATACTAATCTTAGATGCGCCTGATCCCACAACGTTTGTTGGTTACGATCTGTAGAATTTTTTGAAATTAGCCACGGACTCGCCTCACCTCGATATACAACATCAGCCGCCGCAACTATAGAGCCGTACATGATGTTTACAAGCTTTTCTTGATTGCCAAAAGACAACTGTGAAAAACGATTTATCCAAGACTCATCATCAATTTGCAATGCACAACAAAAAAAAGTTGCGACTCCAAAAAGCCCGATTATGACCCTTTTTTTCATGATATTCCTTACACAGAGATTACCCTAATCACAAATTAACGGTATCATAGACTAACTTCCACTAACAACAGTTAATTAGCAAAGGAGAATCATGAAAAACAACCCAACCAAAGGCACGTTAGAGGTTATTTGTGGCTCTATGTTCTCAGGAAAATCTGAAGAACTAATCCGCCGAGTCAAGCGCGCAAGCATCGCTCAGCAAAGTACCAGAACCTTCAAACATCACTTTGATAACCGCTCAAGCAATGACCAGGTAAATTCACACGACGGAAGCTCAATTGAGGCAATTGCAGTAGACAATGCAGAGTCTATGATGAAGTACATCAATAACTCTGTTGAAGTTGTCGGAATTGATGAAATACAGTTTTTCCCTAAAGACATTATTCCCGCAGTCTGGGACCTAGTACAAAGCGGTAAACGTGTAATTGCTGTAGGACTTGACCTGGACTTTAGAGGACTACCGTTCGGAATTATGCCAACATTACTTGCCTTGGCAGATCATGTTACAAAACTCAAAGCAGTGTGCGTTAAGTGCACAAAAGATGCACATTTTTCTCAACGCCTAGTAAACGGAAAACCTGCTAAAGCATCTGATCCTGTAATCGTTATCGGTGCACAAGAGTGTTACGAGGCCCGTTGTCGCGACTGTTTCTCTATTGATCATGGCCCAATTTTTACCATAAATAAATAAAGCATGCGCAAACAATCTCAAGGCAAAGGTGCCAAGCAAAACTACCAGTGTACTGGCTGTTCATACCAAAGTTTGAAATGGCTTGGCAGATGCCCTGATTGCAAGGAGTGGGACAGCTTTACCCAGCTTAGTAGCTCACCTCTTAGCAGCGTATCCGGCCGAGCGCACTCCCAGGGTGCGCCAGTGCAACTTCGACCGTTATCACAAGTAACAACAGAAAAACAAAAACGCATGCTCACAAAACTTAATGAGTGGGATCGCGTCATGGGTGGTGGAATTGTACCCGGGGCGTTCATGATCTTGACTGGAGACCCAGGCATAGGCAAATCTACGCTACTCCTACAGGTTGCTAATCAACTATCTGACCAACACAAAGTAATCTACTTCTCTTCTGAAGAATCTTTAGAGCAAGTGAAACTACGTTCTCAACGGCTTGGTTGCATGAATGAGCAGCTACTCTTCTCTGACAAAGCCGATCTTGAGCAGATAATTGCAACAGCACAAGAAACCAAGCCTGATGTGGTAATTATCGACTCTATACAAAACTGTTATTCATCCGGTTCTGGTGTGATTCCTGGTAGCATTGCACAGCTACGAGAAGCAGCATTCCTGCTAATGCGTCTGGCCAAAGAGAACACAATCAGCATCATTGTGAGCGGCCATATCACAAAGTCTGGCAACATTGCTGGACCAAAAACATTAGAGCACATGGTTGATGCAGTTTTTTATTTACAAGGTGAAGACCGTTGGCAAACACGCGTACTGCGCGCAGTTAAAAACCGCTTTGGAACTATCAATGAGATTGGCCTGTTTTCTATGGAATCCGATGGCCTTAGAGAAGCCGGAAACATCGGTCAAGAATTCCTTGAAGTTGCACAACAACCACCAGGCTCTGCTCTTATAAGCTCACTTGAGGGCTCTCGCCCACTAATCGTCCAACTCCAAGCATTAACTGTGGCCAGCAAGCTGACCATGCCACAACGCGTAGTCTCTGGAATAGACCACAAACAGGTTGTTTTGATCAGTGCTATTCTTGAGAAGTACCTTAAAATAAGATTCAGCATGCAGGACATTTTTGTTAAAGTAAGCGGCGGCCTACGGATTCAAGGCAGTGGATCTGATCTTGGCATTGCCTGTGCATTACTTTCTAGCTACTTCCAAAAACCTCTACCCCCAAAATCTATCATTCTTGGTGAAATTAATCTTACCGGCCAAATCGCCTCAACCAACCGAGCTCAAGTACAAATTGAAGATGCTTGTAAACGTGGCGTACAAAAAATAATCGTGGCCCACAGCCAAAAAATAGACGTTCCTAACAGTTCTCTGATAAGATTGAAAAGCATTTACGATGTATTATCTTTATTTCCAGAGTAAATTAAGGAACAACAATGCTAGGGAAACTAAGCTGGGGACGGCTTCTTGCTGCCATACTTTTGACGGCACAAATCACACACGCTGGTAAAGGGGTTAAAAGATTCCAAAATCTGCATGCAATGCAACAATCGTCAAATCCCAAAAACAATCTTAGACTCAACACAAAAGTAACAATATACGTTGACGCCAAATCCACAACCAGTAAAAATTCATCAAAAGTTTTTAAGCCAGAGCAACCGCAAGACTT
>JABJEI010000021.1 GCA_018663245.1 bacterium | reverse complement strand
TCAAGAACATGAGAACGGGTGATAATATTGAAGTTAAGCAGGTCGAGTTGGCTTCATACTTACTAAGTCTTTAGCGAGGCTTGCTGGCCCTCTCGTGCCGAAAAGAAGTCTGGATTTATCCAGATATGCTTTTGATAAGTATTTTTTCTTACGTTTTAACAATATTCCTAGACATTATTTTCATTAAATACCTTAGCAAGGGGTTATTCGCCTAACCCCTTGCATACAATGGCGCCAAGGGGGACCTTGGAACCCGGCGCGAGTAACTTGAAACCTCGAGCTTCGCTCTGCAGTTCCTTCAACAGGACACGCTCAACGGAATTATTTATTTTTAGATGGCTTCGCCAAGACAAAGGGTTACTTCCGTCTTTGCCTAAAAAACAGCTCCCTTGCCTGCCCTGCGAAGCCTTTGGCGAAGAAGGGTCATCCCCGGCTTTGAACGGGGATCCAGAACTAAAAGTTTTATCCGTAAAATGTGGGGGGTGTGGGCTAATAGCGATAAAAATTCAACCAAAAGTTGCTTTGCAAACCGCCTCGAATGAGATATTGAAAAACTGGATCCCCGTATGCACGAGGATGACCTAGGCTTTGCATAAAGCTTGGCCGGGCAGGCAAAGGAAGGATTTTATTACTGGATCTACAGGAAAAGGACTGTTGTTAAAAAGAACGAGAAGATTGGTTTACTGATTTACAGGAAGATGCTTTTTTAAACCATCAAAAACATTTGCTAAACCAACAAGCTGCTTACTCAACTGAGAGTACTTATCTCGCATGTGGGCAACACAGGCTGTAATTTCTGCTGGCTGTACAAGTGCTGGATTGATCTCTTCTAGTGCTTCTTGAATGAATTTTTCTGCTTCAATATTTTGGTATGGGAAGTTGCTTAGCCAAACTTTGTGAGTTTGTTCTGGGTAGCATGCGGTTAGGACCTTGCAGCAGTACAGGTCGGTTTCTGTCCACTTTATATGAATTGATGCAAATAGATTTTTGGTGGCAAGTTCATTGGAATCTTTTATTTTTGTGCTTTGTGTTGGTTCTGGGAGCAGAATTTTTTGTTGGTTGCTGTATGTAGCAAAAACATTACAACATAATAGAAGTGCAAAAGCGATAACATTAACTCTTGATGAGCGATTCACTGCTGGTTACCTCCTAAATTGTGATTATAAAACAACCCTTTAAAGGTAGCTTTTTTAAATAATCTGGTCAAAGAAGTACCAGGCAATTTGAGCGCGTAATAACCAGAAAAATGGCGCTGTAAATATAATAGAGTCAAATCGGTCAAGCCAGCCTCCAAGTCCAGGAAGTGATTGACCCGCATCTTTGATCTGAGCTCGACGTTTAAGCCAAGACTCAAACAGGTCGCCTACAGTTGATAGTGCACAGACAGCTGCAGCAATCAGGAAAGAATAACCCCAGGTTGCGTTGTAAGCAAAGCTGTGAATAACTACAAAAATTGCAGCAAATCCTCCAGCTACACCTTCCCAAGTTTTGTTAGGACTAAAACGTGATAGCCCTATGCGTCCAAACAACGAGCCTGCAAGATAAGCTGCGGTGTCGTGTAAACATGGCAGAAAGATAGTTGCAAACAGTAGATTGCGGTAAGGACTATGGTTCAATAAAGCCATAAAAACGAAGCCTGCAACAGGGTAAAATAATGTTCCGCTAACTCTTGCCCATGCCGGGTATGGCATTAAAGGTGGCCACTCGTTTAGCAAAATCCAGAACAAAACCGCGACTAAAAAAATTGTGGTGCAAACAGGTGGGCATAAGAAAAATACAGTCAAACCGAATATGGTTAAAACGATTCCGGTTATTGCACGTTTGGCATGATGCTGCCAGTTCATATCAACCTACCAGTGTGAGATTGTGAAGGCATTTTGTATGTACTCGATATGCATTGATTGTTCCGGGTCGCCAATGTTGGGTTGAACTAGTGCGACATCGAATCGGTAGTTAACCGGCTGGTCGGATGGGTTCTCGCTGATGTAACTTTTTGCTGTAAGTCCGATTTTGCGTTGCTTTGTAGGATTAATAACCTGCGAGAGAGCAAATCGATTTGACTGCCTGCGCTTAACTTCGATAAAGGCGATTGTATGTCCTTGTGTTGCGATGATGTCTATTTCACCGAAACGTTTTTGGTAATTTCGCTTTAGGATGCTGTAACCTTGCTTAACCAAAAATTCTGTTACGTGTTCTTCGCCTTGTAGACCAATAACCGATTTGTGCATTCTAAAACCGGTCTACATATTTTTTGGATTTATTTTTTTTGCCGATAGTGATTTCCTGAACACCTTCTAACGGGTTGTGTCGGATTACCGAATCGATATCGTTGCTTGTCTCACTCTTTTTTTTACGTGGTTTTTTCTTGGGCTTGCCGCCCTCAAGTTCTGCTATGCGATCAACTAGAGGTTCAATGCGCTTATCCAGTTCTGGAATTGTGTTTTTAAATGTTTCTTTGATCTCTTCAAGGCGTTGCTTTGCAGCAGTAAGAGCTTCAGGTTTCTTTGAATAGTGGTAGGTGTGTAAATAGAATCCACAGACGCCCATCTCGCATTCAAGTAATCGGTTGTTGCAATGTTTAAGTAATTTTACAACTCGGTCGTGATGCTCTGATTGTTGGCCGTATGTTTTTATAAATTCGTGTGCTTGGGTGATGGTCTCTGTTGTTGGAGTCTGGTCGCAAGCGCTGTTGTAAGCGATATTGGTGCCAATTTCAATAGCCTTGAAATGGGCAAATTCAGCCTGTTTACTGCCCGGGTATAGCATCATGAATTCTTGGTATGCATCACGAGATCGTCTAAAGTTTTCGTTTGCTTCGTAGGCTTGTGCCCGCTCAAAACGTACATTTTTGATTTCATTAGCGTCGTTGCTGAGTGAGAGGATGCGATTGTCTAGGGCGATAAGTCGAGCAATGTCGGCTGTTTCGCGAGCGACTCGATTACGTTCTTGGCGAGTCTCCTGAATTGTCATGTTTTTTATGCTGGTACGGATACGCGGATGTAGGCTTTTGCCTTTTGCGCGCTTAGTTGTTTTTTTTACTTGTTTAGGAGATTTTTTGCTTCCACCACAGTTTGGCAAAAGTATTCCAAGCGTTACAACAGCAATCAGAAAAGCATGACGATTGTACACAGCTTTATTCTCCAGAATAGATCGAATTAATCTTAGTTTTTGAGTATTCCTAAGATACCATGCGTGTCGTGCTGCTGCAACAAGGCCGGAGGCTAGGCACCGTTTGTCTGGTGTGGTATGTTTTTCTACGAGACAAAAAGACTTTTGTGATCGACCAGAATGGAGTTGTTGCATGGCCAAGAATGATATCGGTCAGGTACTTGTCGAAACAGGTATTCTGACGCATGAGCAGGTTGCCAATGCTCGGATTAAGGCTGAGCAGGGTGGTGTACGCCTTGAAGTAATTCTTATCGAAAGTGCTGCTTTAACGCAGGAGCAATTGGCGCAAGGTTATGCTACTTTATTTTCTCTGCCATTTCTTGATTCGATTTCTGACATACAGGCTGACCCTGCGCAGCTAGCAAAAATACCACTTGCATTTTTACGCAGTAACAGTGTTATTCCGATTATTTACAATACGGTGCCAACGGTAATTACTGCTAAGCCGTATGATTTTGCTGTACTTGATGACATTAAATTAGTTCTGGGTGGCAGAGTTAATGTTGCGGTTGCTCCCGAACCAGTAATCATGGATTCGGTAAATCGATACTATCCGTTAGAGGGTGCTCAGGCGGTCATGGATGACCTCGAGCAAGAAGTTGATGATCAGGGTTCTATAGACTTTAATCAGATTGATGAAGGCGATATTCTGGCAATGGAAACTGATGCCCCGATTATCAAATTTGTTAACCACGTTCTGTTTCAGGCGGTTAAGAGAGAGGCCTCAGATATTCATATTGAACCTTTTGAAAAAGAGGTGCGGGTACGTTTCAGAATTGATGGTGTTATGCATGAGATTCTTAGGCCACCTAAAAGAATTCAGGCAGCTTTGTCTTCGCGTATAAAAATTATGGCCAATCTAAATATTGCCGAAAAACGCATACCGCAAGACGGGCGAATTCAGATTAAAGTTGCCGATAAGGCGATAGACATTCGAGTTTCAATTTTGCCGGTTAATTTTGGTGAGCGAATTGTGATGCGTCTTCTTGATAAGAGCAAGTCGTTTGTACCGCTTGGCGATTTGGGAATGAGTGAGCGTGATTATAAAGTCCTTAGTCGCTCAATTAGCAGACCAAACGGAATTATCTTAGTATCTGGTCCTACCGGGTCGGGTAAAACTACTACACTTTACTCCATTCTTAATCAGTTAAATTCACCCAAAGATAACATCATCACGGTTGAGAATCCGGTTGAGTATCAGATGGGTGGTATTGCTCAAGTACAGGTAAAAGAAAAAGTGGGGCTAACCTTTGCGGCGGCTTTGCGTTCAATTTTGCGTCAAGATCCGGATATTATCATGATTGGTGAAACTCGCGACCTTGAAACGGCACAGATTGCTATCCAAGCAGCACTGACCGGTCACCTGGTGCTTAGTACGATTCACACCAACGGTGCGCCTGCTACAATCACGCGATTGATCGACATGGGAATCGAGCCGTTTTTGATTGCCTCAACAATTGATTCGGTAACAGCACAGCGCTTGGTGCGTAAGCTGTGTGATAAATCAAAAAAGGTCTACAAGCCTACTCCCGAGCAGATTGACCGTTTGGGTATAACGCAGCAAGAAGCAGATGGTATTACATTTTATAAACCGGTTGCTTGCGATGAATGCTCTTCTGGGTACAAAGGGCGAATTGCGATTTTTGAAGTTATGACGATGACACCTGAGTTGGCTAAATTAACCAATGAACGCTCATCGGACAACCAACTTGAAGATCAGGCTATTAAAGATGGCATGCGACGTTTGATTGATGACGGTATAGAAAAAATTAAAGCTGGTATAACTACGATCGAAGAAGTTTTGTCGGTAGCCTACGCCAACGATTGAGTAGAATGATGAATCAACAGGTTAAACATTGTTCGGGGTTTACGTTTATAGAGTTGTTGGTTGTGCTGGCACTTTTTGTGTTACTTGCAACGCTGACGATTGTTGTTGTTCGTCCTCGTGATTCGCTAGTTGCGCGTTCGTATCTTTGTAGCTTGCGGGCAACATTGCACGCATTGCGGCAAAGGGCAGTTGCTACTGCTCGCCCTCATCAACTTGTATTCAATACAAGTTCTCGTACGTATCGATATGCCAACACAACTTACACTTTGCCTAGTGGCGTTGTGTTTGGGGCCTTGCCTGGTGTAAAAGGCCCTCCATCTCGACCTAAGGTAGAGATTAGCAATTCAATTACTTTTGCAGGGCATAAGGTGCTGTTTAAAAAGGATGGCACCATGAATTCTGGCTGTATATACGTAACCGACAATCGCGCGAATCGTTCGTACGCTTTAAGTTGCCCGGTTGGTGAGATTAGCTCCTTGCGCCTGTATCAGTGGTGTTCTGACAGATGGGAATCACTGTCATGAACTACAGAGCGGTTGCCCTAAAAAGCATCTGTTCGCTTATTCTTGGACTTTTTTTATCGCTATTTTACTTGCAGTATGATCCAGCGGTTCATTCGTTGTTGGGTCGTTTGATTGGGAAAGGTCTGTCCTACTGCTTGTGTGCAGATGTTAAGTTGACGGTTACAGGATTCAATCTTTTTGTTGGGCGAATTGACTGCTCTCATGCCCAAATAATTTCTGAAAAAAAACATCGATGGCACGGTAAGGTGACAGACTTTACTGCTGTTTTGTCTATGCCAAGACTTCTTAAAGATCGGTTTTTTGATATATCGATTTGGGCTTGTGATGCACAGCTTGTTTCGGATGTTGAGGATGGCAAGGTTAGCTTTGTTGAGCATGTTAAAGAATCGATAGCCCGTCTTGGGAGTGTTGTCCCGGCTCAGCTGCGTTTTGCAAAGGCTGATCATGCAAAAGTCTCGATAAAAGGTCATAACGATGAGTTGGTTTTTACTGTTGATGGAAGCGGTGAGTTTAAGCCTATGCCTAGCGGTACTGCCTGTACGCTTTATTTGTCTGGAGGGCATTTTGTATGGGGGAATCGTATCATTGCCAAGGAGTTGGGCGGTTCGGTTCGCATCAATGTCCCAAGTTTAAAACAGACAGAGTATGAGTGGCACTTAAGGCTTCAAGTTCCTGAACTTGGTGGTGACGCTGTACATGCATTTATGAAGGGTGAGTGGGACGGCAATAAAGGTAATTGTGCTTGTTATAACAGCGACCGATCTCTTTGCCTTGACCCCATTAATTTGACCCGTCAGGGGGAAGATCTTTTGATACAAGGTTCGGGTGAATTTGATATCGGTCATCTTGCCAAGCTTGCACTACCAGCTTATGCGCATAAAATTCGGGGTAAGTTAAAGTTGCAGGGTGCATGCAACTTGAGCGACATCAAAAAAACTTTATGCACACAGATAGTTTTTGAAAATATTGGATACGGCAATTTTGATCTTGATCTTGTTAGTATAGATCTTGATAAGCACAAGACAGAAACGGTGGGTCGATTAATTTGCCAGCACAAGCAGTACGGTACAGTTGAGCTTGATGGTAATTTTGATCATAAATATAAAACAGGTCGCTTGAGTTTACACAACGCAAACCTTTTAAAGGGGACAACTAAGCCTGGGTGGCGTATTGATAAGCAGGCGTTGTTTGGCTTATACAAGATTGACGACCAAGGTGTTGGAAGCGGAAACGGTACCTGTACGCTGGTAGATAGACGAGAGCAGGAGCATGAGATCTCATGTACTGCAGGTCATGATAAGCAAAAGATTTTTGTTAAATTTGCATCCGGTTCTTACCGGTATGGCGTTGAGCTTGCTACGCAACCATGCTTGCGGATTGCACGTTTAACCGTTAACAAGCAAAAAAAAGAGCTTGTAGCTCTTGATCGAGATGAACAGGGTAGTTATCGCGGCCATGTTGAGCACAGCTTCATTCGTCGTGTTGTTGAGGCTGTGAGTGGGCATGATATTCCTGGTCACGGAGTGTTCCGTGTTTGTGTTACACCGGGTACGAGTCCTCGCATCTGGGCAACGCTTGAGAATGGGGCAATTCGCATGCTTCGGGCTTACAACTTTGTGCGTGATATGGATCTTGATATATCTTTTGATCAAGAGAATCGTAGAATTGTGCTAAACAATCTGGCCGCACGATTCCATCAAGGGTCGATCGAGTGTGATCATGCCGCAGTCTGGCTGGATGATAATTGGAAGCCGATATTTGCACACATGCCAATCCTGATGGATGGTTGCTTTGTAAGTTGGAAAAAGAATCTGTTTGGGTTAGTTTCCGGTTATATGGTGCTTGGGTATGGAGCTGTTGATGGCATGAACCTCGATGCATCTTTGGCACTTGATCGTTCATTGTTTGGTATGAATGTACTCTCAAGCCAAAGCTCTTCAAGCATGGTTGGATTAGCATTGGGAATGCTGCCGCTTGCACTAAGAAACGCAAAATTAAATATCGCAATGCACACGACACAGCCAACCCATATCAAAACATCTTTTTTGAAGACGGGGGCAGCGCTTGACCTGCAGGTAGTTGGTCAGCTTGAGTCACCAGAACTATTGGGTAGCATAAACCTGGTTGGGGGGCAGTTAATCTTCCCTTACAAGGCGCTTGCTATAACCAAGGGTAATATAAATTTTGAGCCAAATCGTACTTACGACCCTCCGATTGAACTCACAGCACAGGGCAAGGCCGGCAGGTTTTGGGTAACGTTGTCGTTGGATGGTTCGGCACAGAATCCACGCGTTGCTTTTGAGTCTGTGCCTGCTCTCTCGCAGGAGCAGATTGTATCGTTGCTTTTTGCGGGCTCTCATGAGGCATCTTTGAATGTTGTTATGCCGACATTACTTATAAAAAATCTGGGCAAATTTCTACTTAGCTCCAAGCATTCAGCGTCTAAGTTTAAGCGTTACTTCAAGGCATTGCTGGGTCCACTCAAGCATGTTCGCCTGTTACCAAGTTTTGCTGATCAGTCTGGCCGAGGAGGTCTACGCGCAGCGCTAGAGGTTGAATGGGATGAGCGAATACGGGCTAAGGTGCAAAAAAACTTCTCGTTACAAGAGGATGTATTGCTTGAGCTTGATTATCTTCTCTCTGACGATGTTAGTGTGCGAGGAATGCGCAACGAGCGTGGTGATCTTGGTGGCGAGGTTGAGATTCGTTGGACCGTCTGAGTCAGTCTTTTATTTCGAGCTTAATCTTATAATCATCTAAACTTTTACGTTCGGTTTTTAGACTTTTCAATTTAATGGAGCGTTTTTTGAGAGCTATGTTTGCGAGCTGTAAACGTGATTTGTAGTCTTCATGATTTTCGTCTCGTAAATCTTGTATGTTATAAGTTGCCTGACAGCAATTTACGTTATTACCATTCATAATCTTTATGTCACCAACACCTAGATTTTTTAGGGCTGATAAAAGATTAAAGGCTTTGGTGGGGGAATAATCTGGGACTTCAAGAATTGTGCTGTTTGGAAATGCGTTAAGCTCGTACTTTATTTTGCCAATGAGTGAAAGTTTTGCAGCTATGGCATGCTGGTCCGCAGGACTTAATTTTCTAATATCCTCTATGGCTATGTACTTTAATTTGAGTTGGGCAAGTGGTGCATCAAGCGCGTTTAGTTCTGCCTCAGTTGGTAGAGTACTACTGCTACCATTCTCCATTGCCTGACACATGAGTGGCAATAATGTGGCCAAAATCAGGAATGTTTTGAGGGAATAGTGCTGAATTCTGTTTTTCATGATTAAATTTCCTTTGGGTGTTGTAGGGTCACGACTAAGCAAAATAAGCGAATACGGGCCCTTCAAGAGCAAAAAACACATTTATATACATAATCTATTCTCTTTGTTGTACGCAATGGTAGGCAGTGTGCTGTTCTCTATGATAAATCTAGTTCGTGGTAAATGTGGGGCAAAAAGATGGGTGGCATGATGATGGTTACAAGACGATATTTATTATGTTTGTTGTTAGCGTGTAGTCTGTTTGGACAGACATCAGCCTACAACTGGAGGGCATTTGCTCAGAATTATATTGAGGCGCCAGAGGGCCAAGTTAGTCAACTTATGTTCTCGCCAGAAGACCCGATTGAGCGCATGCTTTGTTCGTTAATTGCAAACGAAGTAGAAAAAGTTCAGCTTATGCAGTTCATGGTAACCAACAAAAAAATTTCAGATGCTCTTGTGCGCAAGGCTGGGCAGGGTGTGTCTGTTGAGTTGATTATTGATGGTGGCAATTTTGATTGCCCTTTTAGCAAGGTTTCTTATCTGCGCAATAATGGTATTACTGTGCATAATCACGAGCGAGTTCAGACACCTTTTTACCAGAAATTAATGCACGAAAAAGTCATAATTTTTCATAACAATATGGCTTTACCGGGTGGTGGTAGTTTGGTGCTTTTTGGTTCTTGTAACTTGACCTCATCGGCGTGCCGTCACAATCGTGAAAACTTGTATATATCGAATGAGGCGGCATTAGTTAGTCGATTTATTGAGCGCTTTGCGACTGCTGTCACAATTTGTGAATCAATGCTGGCCTGCCGAGTTTAGTTGGAAGGCCAATTGTTACATATCGGAAGTTCGGGCTCTTTCTATCAGTTTTTCAAAATCATCTGGTATTGAGCAGGAGAATTCATAAGTTGTGCCAAGCAGCTCAAACGAGATACTTTGTGCGTGCAACGCCTGCCGTTTAATAAATTTTGATTTGCTGCCATAAATTGGGTCACCGATTAGTGCGTGGCCGATTGCTGCAAAGTGCACACGAATTTGGTGTGTGCGTCCGCTTACCGGTTTAGCCTCTACAAGCGTACTGTTTTGTAAGTACTCTTTAACCTTGTAGTTGGTCAGCGATACTCGACCCTCTTCCCTTGAGTGCATCATTCGATTTTTGTGTGCTGGATGACGTGTGATGTGGTAATCGATTTTGCCTGTACGTTCAGGGTGTTTGCGTACCAATGCCATGTAAGTTTTGTGAATTGTTCTTGTGCGGAACATCGTTCCAAATTGCAAGTGAGACCAGCTGTTTTTGGGGACAACCATGATACCAGATGTTGCTCGGTCAAGACGGTGTACGATACCAGGCCTGTCAGAATAACCGACATTTTCCAGTTCATGGAATCTCGCTACTAGCCAGTCAGAAAGGGTGATATCGGTGCTTTTTGATGATGGTGGGTGTACCAAAAGTCCAGCAGGTTTGTTGATAATCATAAAATGTTCTAGATCAGCAACAATTTCTATGCCAAGGTCGTCGGTTATTAGATTGCTAATATCCTTCTTGGGTGGCACTGGAAATGTTACAGTGATTTTGTCATCTGTTTTTATTGGTCTGCTTGACTTGGCTACGACCTGATTGTTAACGGTGACATAGCTACCATTGATCAAACCTTTAAAGAAGGTGCGAGAATGGTTTGGTATGTGTTGTGCAATGAAGGAGTCCAGGCGACACAAATCGTGTTCTGGTGTAGCTATGAATGTTAAGGTGCTACCAGGCTCAATAATAGGGGGACTGACGAGTGTCATGAAAGCTCTTGATTTCAGCAACGACAAAATTTTTAATCACCTTTTAATTGTATAAACAAGTACGTTAAAGTCAAATGGACAATGCACTTTGATGGTGTTAGAATTATCGGATAATGCTGCCTATGCTAGCATGGTACCGGCTATTTTGAAAGTGGGAGCGGCCATGGAGTGGGAACTACTAAATCAGATACAACTTGTGTTTGATGAATTTATTGAAGGCGAAACAAAAAAAGCCCAAAAGTTGTGGAAGGACTTTCTTAAGTTGCACCCTGCAGATGGTGTTGCATTGATGGGTGAGTTGTCTTGGGACAAGTTCCGCCTTTTTTTTGCATCACTTGATCTGGAGAATAAAGCAGCATTTTTTGCCTATTTTACCCACAAGATGCAGCGCTATTCGCTGGCTCTGCTTGAAGATGTAGAAATAATACGAATTCTTCGTACCATGTCAATTGATGATGTGGCAGATCTCTTTAATCAGCTATCTGGTGGAGAGCTTCAAAGATATTTGAAGCTTTTGCGTAAAAGAGAACGGGAGAGGATTCTATCGTTATTGCAATTTGATCCACGTTCAGCTGGCGGCATAATGGACCCGGATGTGCTGGCCTTTGATAGTAATCTGACGGTTGATAAAGCAATTAAGACAATACAGAAGTTACAGCCGCGCAAAGAGGTGTTTAGGCTTATTTTCTTGGTTGATGGGTCAGGAATCATTTCTGGCTATATTCGCCTAGAAGATCTTGTGCTCAAGTCAGCGGATACACTTTTAAGCTCTTTTGCTCAGATTAGTCCTGCTATTTTTACAACAGATATTGATCAGGAAGACGTGGCAAAAGAAATGCGCCACTACGACCTTGATATTGCGCCGGTTGTAGATGGACAGTCTAGATTTTTGGGTGTTATAACGGGCGAGACTCTAGTCCATGTCATTGGCGAAGAGGCCTCAGAAGATCTATACCGAATGTCTGCATTGCATCCTATAAAAAATACTTATTTTGAAACTTCGTTTAAGCGGCTCTTTTTTGAGCGCTCTGGCATTCTAATTCTGTTATTACTGGCACAATCCCTTTCGAGTACAATTATACAGCGTTACGAGGCAACCTTGGCAGGTCTTTTGATGTACTTTATTACGATGCTCATTAGTACCGGAGGTAACTCAAGTTCGCAAACTTCGGCTTTGGTTATTCAAGGAATGGCCTCAGGCGAGGTTAATAAAGATAATATGATGCGTTTTTTACGACGCGAGATTCTCATGGCAGTTGCCTTGGCTTTTGTTCTGGGTGTTGTTGCATTTGCAAGGGCGTATTATGTATGCCAAAGTTTCTGGCCAAGTTTTGCGGTTAGCTCGTCCCTGTCGGCGATTGTGACAGTTTCGGTTGTGTTGGGAAGTGCGATGCCGATCATGCTAAAAAAGCTAAATATAGACCCGGCTTTTTCGGCTGGGCCGTTCCTTGCAACGCTTATGGATATCGTAGGTGTCTTCATTTACTGCTACATCAGCACATGGATTCTGTTTTAATGCAAGCTAATTGTTGACAAATAGGACCGGTATTTATACATTAATTGACATGGGAGGGCCGCTAGCTCAGTTGGTAGAGCAACAGCCTTTTAAGCTGTGGGTCGTTGGTTCGAATCCAACGCGGCTCGCCATTTTCTTTGTCTCCATCGTCTAGCCTGGTCTAGGACGTCGCCCTTTCACGGCGAAAACAGGGGTTCGAATCCCCTTGGAGATGCCATTTTTTGCTTATTTTTGTGTATTGATAACGAGTGATTCGTTATCAATTGTTTTTGCGATAAGAGCTCTGAACGCTAGAATTGCATTCTTTTTGTGCTAGGCTACGCATTTTTTGCTTGCGACAATAAGCTTCATAATTAGCTTGATTAAGCTTATTGCCTTTATTTGTGCTGTGATTGCTTAAGGGCAGCTGCGTAGTGTTATTAGATCCAGTGCGAAACTTTTTGGATCGTTGTTGATATATTTGCGGTTTCTTATTGATTGCATAGTTCTGATTACGGCATTGACTCGATGAGTTTTGAGACAACTGTTGTGGTTGTTGATAATTATTTGGATTGCAGTTTGTATGCTTCGGCTGCGAATAATTCTGAAAATTTTGTATTAACCGTTGGTTTGAATGGTTGAACTGATTATTGTTGTAAGGATTTGATGGGTTCTGAGACCATTGTTGTCGTTGTTGATCCGGATTCTGATTATTCGGATTATATTGAATGTTTTGTCTGTCCTGGGATCTAAGGCTTGTTTGATTGTTCGGCGGATAGTTTTGGTACCGTTGTTGTGGTTGTTGATAATTATTTGGATTGTAGTTTGTCTGATTCGGCTGCGAATAATTCTGAGAATTTTGTATTAACCGATGGTTTATTTGGTTTGAATGGTTGAACTGATTGTTGTAAGGATTCGGTGGGTTCTGAGGCCATTGTTGCCGTTGTTGATACGGATTTGGATTATTCGGATTATATTGAATGTTTTGTATGTCTTGGGATACAAGGCTTGTTTGATTATTTTGCAGATAGTTTTGGTGCCTTTGTTGTGGCTCCGGCAGGGAATATTGCCTCTGAGAATTATGTGTACTTTGTTGGTTTGACTGACAAAACTTGTTGTTGGATGAATTTGGTTTAGGTTTGAGTGGCTTTTGCGAAAGTTGGATGTTATTTTTTTTGGCCAATTTTTGTAAACAGTTTTGTTTTTCTTTGTCTGGCTGGCCTAAGTTTATAGGTGTGGTTGTTCTAGTAGGCGTCATGGAATTGTTGGTTCTAGGAGACGTTATTGAGTGGTTGGTTCTTCCTGTAAGGATATCACGTAGCTCTATTGCGGCGCTTTCTTCTTGAGTTAGTCCAGTTTCTTCTAGAGTGAATCTAGTAAGTACAGTTAGTCTTGAGGGGGGACGGATGGGAATGGGACGTAGAACGACTAGATCATTGTCCGGGTTGGTGCCCAAAAGAAACGCAGGAAAAATGGTCAAAAAAGTGGATAAGATTAGTAAATAGCTTTTCATGGAAATCTCGATTGATTAAGATGCTAAAATAAATAGGATTGTTTCTGATACAATTATTTACGTTACCATAGAATTAAATTTTTTATAGCTATTACGGGAGCTTTTACATGCTAGCAAATAAAATCATAGGTTATCTACTTATAACCGCGGGCATGCTTTTAATTATGTTTTTAACCATGCCGCTTGTTCTGCCTATTATTGCCCTCATTACCGGATTGTGGCTCATTAATCATGGGTTACGTCTGATTGGTAAGGGCGGACTATGGTTTGCGGGGCAGCAAATATTTTTTAGCAGGTGGCGTTAATCGTACCCTTATGAATGCATAAAAGGAGAGTTAATGGAGTTAACACTTTCGGTCATTAAGGCTGATGTTGGGTCAATTGGAGGTCATACCAAGCCATTGACAGCTATGGTAGAAAAGGCCTCAAGTCGATTGCGACAAGCTGTTAAAGACAACCTATTAATTGATGGAATGGCCTATCACATCGGGGATGACATAATTTTGGTTATGTCACACACTGCAGGCAAAAATGATACGGGTGTTCATCAATTTGCGTGGGATACATTCATTGAGGCCACTAAAATTGCAAGTGAGCATGGCCTGTACGGAGCCGGTCAGGATTTGTTGGTTGATGCACCGTCCTCAAATGTACGGGGTGCCGGACCAGGAGTTGCAGAAGTAACTTTTGAGCATAAGCTTTCTGGGCACCGTCCTGCAGAGTCATTCATGCTGTTTGCTGCCGACAAATGCAGTCCTGGAGCTTATAACCTGCCGACGTACTTGGCTTTTGCAGACCCGATGTACTGTGCAGGGCTAATGTTGCCAAAAATGATCAAAGGGTTTGCTTTTGACGTTATCGACATGAATCATGCCGACAAGGACAGTATTGTACGTCTCAACGCCCCAGAAGATGGCTACAAAATTGCTGCGCTACTGCGAGACAATGAACGCTTTGGTATCGACAGTATCTGGTCCAGAACTTACGACGAGCAGGCTGCTGCAGTTTCGGCACAGCGCTTACACGCAATCGCAGGCAAGTATACTGGCAAGGACGACCCTGTAGTTTTGGTTCGTACTCAAGGTATATTCCCAGCACCTGAAGAGTTACTAATGCCGTATGCTAAGGCACACTACGTTGGGGGTGGTTCGCGAGGGTCGCACGTGATGCCGCTAATGCCGGTACCTATCAATACACCTGCTAGCGGGATGTACTGTTTGCCAATAGTGAGTGCTCTGGGTTTTTCGGTAGACAAGCTGGGACAGTTCAGTGCCGGATACATCGACTTTTTTGATTCGAAGGCATGGGACCTTGTACGCCTCAAGGCGCAAGAAAAAGCATTGCATATTCGTGACCAAGGTTGGTCCGGTGCCGCTATGCTACCCTACGGTGAGCTTGAGTACGGTGGCTTCCGTGACACTATCGAGGAGTTGATGCAGCGCTTTAAGATTCGCGAAGCGGACTAAGCTGTTGAATTAGTGTTGTAATCGAGTCTATTTCTAGGCTTGCGCGGCCAACGAGTACACCGTTAAGGAACGGGATGTCAGAAAGTGCGCCGATTGTTAGTGGATTAACGTTTCCGCCGTACAGAAGATCATAATTGAGTGCACCTGTCCGGTCGAATGTTTGTCGTAACCATGTAAAAATATCGGTTATTTTTTTGCGGTCTGGCGCGGTTTGAGAATCAACTGCGTCCATCGGCTCGTAAGCGATGATAAAGTGGTGTTGCCGTTGTTGCCTGACCAGCTCTAAGATTGCTTCGCATTGCGTCATGAGTTGTGATTGCCAATCGCTGCCTGGGGCTTCTCCGATGCAAACAATTGGTGTGATCTGTTGTTCAAAAAGACAGGTCATTTTTTTTGCTATATCGGCTAAACTTTCGCAACATTGACGTTCTCGAGCGCTATGACCGATGATGCAGTGTGAGCAGTTTAGTTCACGTAAAGAGTATGCAGAGACTGTTCCAACGGCACTACCTTGTTGTTGAGTTGCACAGTCTTGTGCGCCTAACAAAACATCAGTATCTTGCAGAATTGTGCCGATGCTTGAGAGCTGTTCATGCGTTGGGCAGATAACCAGTTTGGATTTTTGTGCGAGTTTGTGAAGTTGGTTGCGATGTTGCATTGACCAGGTCATACCCTCATCAAATGGACGGTATAGCTTCCAATTGGCGACTAGGTACATAAATATTCCTCCTAAATATTACGATTAAAATTGATACGGAATTATAAAAATAGAGTGGTTTTTTGGATCTTTTGCTTTCTTTAGCTTCCACGTTTTATAGCATTCAATTTGTCTAGCTACAGCGTAAATGGCCTTATATAAAGTGATTTTTGTTAGCTTATTACCCTGGCGAGTATCGACGAATTTTGTGACCGTATAGTGTAAATATGTAGCTGCTTTTGGGTAGTAGGTTTTGCCAAAAATAGTCTTCCAGCGAATAGATTTATCTTTTCTTACTTTACGACACTGACCTTCGATGTGCAGCATCCATAAACTGTCATGTTCCGAAGGCCGAATTTTAACACGATAATCTTTTTTGTATGGTAGATGAAGTGAGCTAACAATACCGCGACTTTGTTCTTCTAGCAGAACCTTAATTTTGGTTTGAGTAAGCTTATCTTCGTTATGCCCTGATCGTGGTCCTCGAGCGGCTTGCGTGCTTCCAACTATACAAACGGCGATGATGGCAAGGCATAGATTTCGCCAGTTTTTTACAAAATTTTTCAATTCTGCGGCCTTTTGATATTGGAGTGACGTCCTTGTGTAGGGAAGTTATTTTTCCGAGCTTTTTTAGGTCTCTGTAGCTTGTTTTGTTTAGAAGCGCCTTGGTTACGCTTTTTTGTGCGATCTTTTATTTCTTGCATCTTTTTGTTGATGACATTTATAAGTTGGGTTGTGTTCTTTATATGTACAGATGTTTGGTCTGCGTTGTATTTTTTTGGGCCATTGCTTGTTTTGAGAGTCTTCCAGGATCCATTTTTAGTTAGGTGTTGGTTTCTTATACGAATAATCTTTGGAAGTTTAGGGATTTTTTCAACTTTAGTGCGATATTTTTTTCCGAATGGGAAAATTAGGGCTGAAAAGTTGTTTTTAGCAGACCATTTTTTGATTATTTTATTGGGATCGTATTTTGATGATGGTTTTGCGCGATGTGGGTTGAGCAATTTAAAGGCATATTTTTTAGCTAGCGGCTTGCTTTTAGGGCCTAATTGTATTCTGCCATGTACAGCTTGTGCACTCGCAGCCATTAGAACAACAGTAATTGTGATACAGAGTTTACGTACGTCGTTAAAAAAAGCGTTCAATTTATGTTCCTTTTTTTTGTTAGAGTTTACTGTTTATGTGATATTGCTAGCGATTTTAACTTAGACATTGTTGTTGAGACGGCTGTATTTAAACATTTAGGATAAGTTGTGGGTATGTAGATTTTTAGTTGATAGCATTTATTGTTATTTTGTTTGGTAACTACGGTTTTCCAGACAAAGTTTCCATTATTTAATTGGACATTCTGTTGGCCGGTTACGACAAATAAATTTTTTGAATTTAAGTCTCGTTTTACGACCGCACGAAATTTAGAATAGTTGTTACCAGAATTATCTTTTGGAGTTATTGTAAGGGCGTTAAGGCTTCTTTTTAGACCAAGAGTATTTGCCCACCAATAAATTTTTTTATCTAACGGGTTTGTCGATGGTTGATTATTATTATAATTTCCACGTCCAGCTTGTGCGCTTGCAGCCATCAGAACAACAGTAATTGTGATACAAAGTTTACGTGCGTCGTTTAAAAAAGCGTTCAATTTCTGTTCCTTTTAAAGTCCAACTGGTTGGACGGCCGTGGGGGCAAGTGAGACGATTATTGCATTTGTCTAGCTGTTCAATCAACTCCTTGATCTGTTTGTCACAAAGTTTGTCTCCTGCTTTAACCGCGGCTTTGCAGGCCATGGTCGCACGGAGTTTCTCGGTAATTGTTTTAAATAATGCTTGGCTGTCTGTGTCTTCTGTTGTGTCAAATATAACGACAGCCTCATTGATTAGTTCCTTCATGTCGATATTTTTTGTATAAACAGGTTGAGCTCTTACAACTAGCTGATTGTCTCCAAAGCTCTCGAGCTCGATTCCTAATTCTTTAAACATAGCCAGGTGTTTTGTCATGGTGTTGTACGCATTGCTGCTAAGTTCGATGATAGTTGGGAATGCGTTGCCAACTATCGGGCTATCTTGAAAGCGAGTTTTAAAGCGCTCGTACAGAATGCGTTCATGGGCCGCATGTTGGTCGATTAAAATCAGATTGTGCTCTTGCTCTACAAGAATATAGGTATGATCAAATACACCGATGTACTGAACCGGATGGGTAGAAAGCGTTGCCTGATTATTGCTTTCTTGAGCAATTGATTGAGTTGGGGCTAAAGGGAAAGGAGCAAGGTTTGCAACTGTTATTGGAGCTTGTTGCGCAGTAATTGTTTGTTTAGTTGGTAAGGTTAGTTCTGCTCCTGGCGTGGCCAATTTGCGGGCAAAAGATGCTGGTTGTTGAATGCTGTTTGTTAGAGGTGTTGCAGGAACGTAAGAGGATTGCGGTAAAGCGGTATTGCTTATTTGCTCTGCTGGTCTGGTTGCTATTCGATTGCTGACGTTTTGTTCCAGCGTTTCTTTTACAGCTGCTGTTATACCGTTGAGTACTACGCGTGGGTGTAGGAGTTGAACATCTTCTTTGCGAGGGTGAATGTTAACATCAACATGCTCAGGGATGATTGTTACAAAAATGGCTGCGCTAGGGTACTTACGGTCAGGTAGTACACCCTGGTAACCTTTGACCAACGCTTGGGCGAGTGTATAGTTCTTGACCCAACGTTTGTTGATAAAAAAGAAGATACTGTTGCGGTCGTACCGGCTGTATTCATGGTCGGTTATAATACCAGAAACACTTATTTTGTGACCTTGAACTGTATGTTGAACGTCTAACAAGTGCTGTGCAAGCTTTGTGTCCCAGACTTGAGCGGCTCGGTTGATAGGCTTGGGAACTGGAGGGCAGTTGTAACGCACGGTGCCATCGCTGGTAAGTGTGAAGTGCACGTTAGGGTTTGCCAGAACAGCCGCTTGGAAAAGCAGTACTATTTGTCGGAATTCAGTGTCAGTTTTTTTAAGAAATTTTTTGCGAGCAGGTACGGTATAAAAAAGATCTCGTACGCTAATTTGTGTACCCGTCGGGAACCCAACAGCAGACTCGCTTTGTATGCGACTTTCTGCGATTTCAAGCTGTATTCCGCTTGCGTCCTGTTCTTGTTTTGTGATTAGTGTAACCCGAGCTACAGCACAAATGCTTGATAGTGCCTCTCCACGGAAGCCGAATGTGTCGATTGAATAAAGCTGGTCAACTGACTGTACTTTGCTTGTCGCGTGGTGCTCGATGCTCATGCGAGCGTCTTCAGGGGACATTGCACAACCGTTGTCGGTGACTTGAATTAGGCTTTTGCCGCCGTCCTTAAGTACGATATCGATTTTGGTTGCACCGGCATCCAGAGAATTTTCGAGCAACTCCTTAACCACGTTTGATGGTCGTTCAACAACTTCGCCAGCAGCGATTTTGCGTGCTTCGTGTATTGAGAGTTTTCGAATTATACCCATTGGAGCGGCCTTTTGTTGAGAACGATTTATTGGTATCTAGTTTACGGATATTTTTTTTGGGCGTCTACGTGTTTTTACCACCAGGCCATGACAACTCGGTCATTGCCATGCAGATCTTTTTGAGTTTGTGTATGTGTTGCCCCGTGAGACTGTAAGAGCTGTGTTACCGCTTTTGCCTGTTTATACCCAATCTCGAGTGTTAGTTGGGGTATGCTAGGCAACCGTGTTGGAGCCAAAAGTGCTGGAGCTTGCTGTATAATTTTTTTGATTAGATGCAATCCCTTGTCTTTTGAGTGTAGCGCTAGGCGGTCTTCCCATTCGGTTACACAGGGCTCTAGCTCGTCCCATTCATCGCTTGCAATATAAGGGGGATTAGCAGTGATAAGGTCAAATTTGTGTGTGGCCTCAATTGCCTGGTAAAGATCTGATTCAAAAAACGTTACGTTAGCAATGTTGTTGTGCTTCGCATTTTTACTAGCCAGGGCGATAGCCTGTGGATTTATGTCGATTCCTGTGACGTGCGATTGTGGTAGGGCATTTGCTAGGGCTAAAGCGATGCATCCACTACCGGTGCAAAGGTCCAGTATTTTGAGGTTGTTGGTAGGTAGATCTTGAAGGTTGGTTATGAGCTGGCTTACCCAACTTTCTGTTTCTGGGCGTGGAATTAGAATAGGAGGCTTGATAAGAATATCGAGCTCCAAAAAAGGTATATGCCCCAAAATATAAGCAATTGGTTTGTGCGCCTCAAGATGTTCTTGAAGCCACTCCATGACCTTGCTCTCAACTGCAGGCTCTAACGGGCTGATCTGAGTAAGTAGTTGAACTTTATTCTTGTTGCTTGCACTCTCAACTAACCACCAGGCGATAGCTTGTGCTTCTGCTACTGAATAAGCAGGGCGCAGCTTTTGTGAAACAGTCTGTATAAGTTTTTGAACGTTTTTCATATTCTATAGTGTACACATTTAATTTGGTGGGAGTGCATTTTTAGTTTGTATTCGGAGTGTATATATTACGACTATAACGTAATCATAAATAAAATGGTTAATCAAGAGGGCAAGCAATAATGCAAAAAGGGCCCAATTTTTAATCGAGCCCTGTAGTACAAAATATTTTAATATTGACTGTTTTTTATCGCCCTTAATAACTAGCGATGATGTGCGCAATGCCCATACCAAACTGTTTAGACGTGGTTTTAATCGACTTGGTTTTTAACTTGGTACCGCCTTTTGATAGTCGTTTTAAGGTTATACCGTAATCATTAATAGTTTTGCCGTAGGCTTTGTAAGCCATTTTTTTAGAATGATGGTAAAGAGCTTGTAGTCCTTTTGATAGGGGTGTCGCTTTGGCATTTTTCCAATTTTTATCCCAGATGAATGACAGCTCATCTATCGTTGGCGAAAGAGTAGAAATAGCTTGTTTGAGCCATTCGCTACTTAATGCGCCAGAATGAAATAGCCTTAGGCTATCTTTTTTTAGTGCGCTGTAAACAAGTTTTGGCGTTATAGTTTTGCGCATAAGTTGGTTTTGGATGAATAGCTCAACGGTATCTTGATTTAGTTTGGAATCGTTTCTTATTGCTTGCAAGAACAGTGCTTTTTCTTGTTTGTTAGCTTGCTTGGAAAGATCTGTTAAAAGTTGTTCAAGGTCTTTGAAACGCGTTTCAATTTTTGCATTTGCGCTAAATTGTGCAGCGTAGTCTCTGGGAGTTAAGTTAGATTGTGTTTTTGCAATAATGTTGGCGCCGTGGGCAATTAGGAGCTTTATAATGTCTTTATGGTTGCATATTATAGCATTGTGTAACGGAGTAACTTTGTCCAATGTATCTGTAGTATTGATGTTGGCACTATTGGCTATTAGTAGTTTTGCTGTTTCAATGTGGCCTGCAGAAATTGCTAAAGATAGAGCCGTTTCTTCCCCAAAATTTTTTGCATTTATCTTAGCGCCATGGGCAAGAAAAAGCTTTGCCATTTCTGTGTATCCGTTTTGTGCCGCCCGATGGAGTGGTGTCATGGTGTAGTTAAATTTATCATTTACGTTGGCACCTAATTTTAGTGACAACCAAGCCTTGCGATAGTTGCCTTTAATTGCAGCTTTGCGCAGAATTTGATTTCTATTTTCTAAGAAGTAACATGCGGTTATAGCTCCAAGAAAAAGTGTTCCATAAGCTTTAGGATGCTTTTGAATAATCTTTTTAAGGATGGAATCTGTTAAATTAAGTTTAGATGAAACATTTTTCGTATATTTGGGCAAGATTTTTGCTAAGGCTACACCCGCACTCATGGATAAAGCTGAACCTGCAAGCGTACTTTTATGATTTGTTAAGAACGCTTTCGTCTTACTAAATATTCCAGCTTGTGATGGGACAGCTGTGAGCATGGTCGCAACGAGTAAAAGTCTTGAAAGTATGTTTTTTATCTTCATTTTTACACCCCATTTAATATATTTACGGAACTAGTCGCCTGTTCCATTGTCACTATTTAGTTTACCAGGCTGAAAGTAAATGTCAATGTGAAATAAAAATACTGGATAAATAAGGGCTTGTAAATTGCTCTTGTTTGACTGTCGGTTGTGTGTTATAAACCAGACAACTAATTGGACCGGCCGCTATGCAAAAGGAGCTCAACATGAAGGTCCCTCATTCTAGGGTTATGATATTCAACTTTTTTTTACTGACACTTTTTGTGGGTGTCGCGCATGCCGATTATCGGGATGATGAATGGAATCACAACGCCGTTTTTACAACACAGAAACAGGCTGGAACGAAAGTTTCAGGATTGACTGCAGCTGTTGTATTAGGCTTAAAGCTTCTGTTTGGCTCGGATAATGAGGAGGTCTCGCATAAAGTTTCATCCGGGCAGGGCAATAAAGAGTCATCTGGCCAACAGTCCTGTGTGCTTGGTGAGCCAAATCCAGCTGAGGTTGAGCGTGCCCGGCTTAAAAATTTGGAACATAAAAGACAGCAAAAAATTGAGCGGGCAAAGCGGGAAGCTCAGGAGCGTGTACTTGCCATAGAGCAGGAAAAGGAAGCTGCAGAGCATAGGAAACGGGCTTCGGCGATTGACTGTGTTGCTCAGCTGTATGCAGAATCAGAATTTTGTGTTGTTGACCCGCTGGATGATCCTAAATTGACTCTGTTTGGCGGATTGTCGTCTGATTCAGAGTGGCAAAATGAATGGCGTGAACGGCGTAGCAAGTTTGCTCAAT
>JABJEI010000027.1 GCA_018663245.1 bacterium | reverse complement strand
CGAGAGGGCCAGCAAGCCTCGCTAAAGACTTAGTAAGTATGAAGCCAACTCGACCTGCTTAACTTCAATATTATCACCCGTTCTCATGTTCTTGAGAGTCACTGTACCTGAGGCCTGTTCGTTGGACCCAACAATAACAGCATACGCAGCACCAACACGGTCAGCATAGCGCATCATTCTCTTCATGGAGTCTTTGCCATAAACAACATCAGTAACTAGTCCAGCCGCACGTAATGTGTCGGCAAGCAGTAACGCAAGCGTCTCTTGCTCTGCACTCATTGGCAAGATCAAGTGTAGCGGCAACTGATGCTGACCAGCATCTGCACCCTGCTCCTCAAGCATAATCATCAAACGCTCAATACCGATAGCAGCACCCAAGGATGGGTAGTCCTGCTTACTGCCAAGGTCGGCAATTAAACCGTCGTAACGGCCACCAGCGCAAAAAGAATCTTGTGCGCCAAGGTCACCCGAAACAAACTCAAAAACCGTCTTAGCGTAGTAATCAAGGCCGCGAACCAGGCGAGGATTGTGTGCAAATGAGACACCCATATCATGCAGGCCATCCTGTACCCGCTGCCACTCAGCTTGCGAAACTTGGTTTAAATAATCGGTAACAACCGGCGCATCCTTCAGTAGCGTTTGGCACTTAGGATTTTTGCAATCGAACACACGCAACGTGTTGCTCGTAGCGCGCTCAACACATCGCTTGCACAGCTGTTCAACATTGACCTTTAAAAACTCCATCAATGCTACTTTGTGCGCCGCTCGATCCTCCTTGGCCCCCAAAAAATTTATTTGTAGCGCACAGCCATCAATATTGAAAACCTGGTCAAACAGATGGTCAAGCATCGCGATCAACTGCACATCATCCATGACCGATGGTACACCGATAGCCTCAATATTAAACTGGTGGAACTGACGATATCGCCCTTTTTGTGGACGTTCACGACGGAACATCGGCCCGGACGAAAAAACACGCCACGGAACCGTTGCGATACCAGCTTCTACAAAGGCTCTCGCGACCGAAGCTGTTGCCTCAGGACGCAAGCAAGTGTCGTGCGACCCATCACCAGAATCAAATGTATACATCTCTTTGTGAACAACGTCAGTCTGTTGGCCCAAGATGCGCTTAAAAAGTTGAGTCTGTTCCAAAATTGGAGTAGAAATTTCTTGAAAACCATAACGAATTACATGCTTGCTAATAGTCTGAACCGTATGATTAAACAGACGCATATCAAGAAAATCTTGCGTGCCACGGACACGATTAAATTGAGCCACTACTTGCACCTTTGCATAAAATGTTGCTTCATCATTTAGACAAAGTATAGCATGGGCCCAGACAATGGTAGTAAAGGGTTGACGAATAAGGGGAATCGTTGTTAGAAATGAGTTATTGTTATCAGAGAATAATAATAGGATGTAAAATTTCTTCTATTGTTAGGGGAGCGTGTCCGACGAGTAAAATTAATAATTTATTTACCAAAAATAAAAAATACTGATCATAGTTCACTGAAAAAAGGAGAGTTCACGTGTACAAAAAAATACTCAAGGTATCTTTAATAAGTGCTCTGACCATGGGTGCTGCTATAGCAGACGATGTGTCAAGCAGATCATACATGCACTTCCGACCACAGTTCCAATCAGCTTCGCCTGAACGCGAATTCTTTTGCGATCGTGATCGCATAGCTGTACACAATGCAGAAAATGGCGGCATGCTCAGCATACTTGGCCTCTGGTCACAAACAGTAAACAACAAAGAATCGATGCGATACTTCGCACCACACGCCGCAGAGAGTCTACGCGTTGCCGAAGACACCTCAAGCGACAGCATGGACCGCGAGTTAGACGCAAAACATTTTAACATCACAACTTCAGACGGCGACTTCGCAAGTACAGTTAGCTTCAAACCTCGTCAAAAGGTCTGGGGTTTTGCTCTTGCTTATCACCAACGGCTCTCAAAGCGCAAAGACACAACTTCTTGGTGGGGTTCAATTTCGGCTCCAATCATAAGGGTTGAAAATGATATGCGCCTGGAAGAAAAAGTCACCGACACCGGTGGTGGAACTGACAGCGTAGTAGGCCTGGACAGTGTTGCACACGTTGCCACAATCAAAGATGCTTTCAAGCAAAGCAACTGGAAGTACGGCAAAATTAAAGACGGCGGAATCGCAAAATGGGGTGTAGCTGACGTTGAAGTTCGCTTGGGCTACAACTGGATCGACACAGCTGAACGAGCCTACGGCTGGTACCTGGGAGCAAGTATCCCAACCGGCAAGAAAATCGACCCTGAGTATCTATTTTCACCAGTAATCGGTAACAACAAACACTTCGGTCTTATTTACGGTGCTAATGCGCACATGGAAATCTGGCACGACAAAGAAGCCGACCTGTACTTCAACTGTAATATCCGTAGCGCTTACTTCTTCCAAAACACACAGCAACGCGCAATCGATTTAAAAGGTAAAGCATGGTCACGTTACATGGCCGTTTACAAAGATAACGCTCAGGCAACGGCACAGGGTAGCGCAAGCAACGCTGTAGTCGCGACTTCGGGTATCAATGAGTTCACTCGTGAAGTTGATGTAAATCCACGTATGGAATTTGCTCTAGACGGTAACTTCAACTACCAGAATGGTCACTTCCAAGGCGAGTTCGGCTACAACGTATACGCTCGTGCATCAGAAAAAGTTGAGCTAACAAGCACAAAACTAACAATGGCACTAAAAGACGAAGCTGGTGAAGGTAAAACCAACATCGCTCGTGACATTCGCAACGTTTTTGCAAGTGAGCCTATTGCATTGGCAAGCTACACAGCTGTTAAAGCAGTAGACCTAGACATGGAGTCAGCTTCTGACCCAGGTAAGTTTGTACAGACAATGTACGCAGGCCTAGGCTACAACTGGAGCGAGCGTAAATACCCTGTCTTCATGGGCCTTGGTGGATCGTACGCATACTCAAGTAATAACTACAGCATGGATAGTTGGATGCTCTTTGGTAAGCTTGGCATCTCATTCTAAGCCTGTTTAGTTCTGTAATTTAAATGACGGAGATAGTTAAATGAAATTTTTGAAAAAATATACTGTTTGGCTCAGTGCCTTAGTTCTGTGCATGGCTATTGCACCAACCATGCAAGCCGAGGTCTACAAAGGCCCACAGCCCGAGTGCGACAGCAAGCAACGTGGAACATTGACCAGCTATATGCGCTGGCTCAACACCTTTATTGCCAACAAGCAAGTACCTTTATCTACAACAGAAAAAGATTCCTTCGAAAGTGCCTACCGATGTGTTGGTGCTGTTCTTGTAGAGGCTTCTAAAGGATCAATCAAGTTAAACCACGACGGTAGCTTCACTGAACTACCGGGCACAGATGTCCCAGCAGCTGTGCAACGCAACATGAAAAGCATGCTCAATTGGGCTAAAAAGCTTTTCCCTGGCTCCGGTGGTAAATTTAAAACTGCCATAGAGTCGTTTGATG
>JABJEI010000025.1 GCA_018663245.1 bacterium | reverse complement strand
ATTTTTTATACTGACAGCTATTTGTGTTAGCTCTTTCAATGGCATGATTGGCGACAATACAACGTTGGCGGCAAATTTACCGCAAGGCCCTAAAAAGCTCAATACAACCACAGTTAATATTACAAACAAAGTTTCTCAAAAAGATGACGAAAAAATTAAGCTAGGCAAGCCTGAGGCTAAGCTAGTTCAAGAAAAAGCGCCTAAAAAAGATGATAGTAAGTTAAAAGAAGCTGCGATTGAGGAAGATAAAAAGGTTGTTGGCAACAAGCCACTTTCTAAGCCTGAGGCCAAGCCTTCTCCAAAACAAGCTCCTAAAAAAGTTGCTGCTGCGCCATCTCCACCAAAAGCGCCTGTAACGCTTACGCCAGAACAACAGCAGCAGAAGCAGATGGATGATATTCAACGAAAGCTACATGAACAAGATGAAGTTAATAAGGTTATATTGAATGCGGTTCAACATGATCGTAAAATTTTAAAAAGTCATCATGAAGCAATCAGTGCAATTGGTAAGCAAGGAAGTGTAGAGCCACCATCCCAAATTGAAGTTGTGACAAAAGAGTTTGTGGATGCTTATAAACATCAACAAGAAGAATATGAAAAGCAGCTGAAAAAGAAAGACGAAGAGAACAAAAAGAAACTTGATAATAAGAATGAAGAGATGCGATCTGCTGGACGGGGTATTAATTATATTAGCGCATGTTCGTTGGTATTTGCCTTGCCAACATTAATTAATAAAATTTTTCCATTTAAAAAATCAAGAGAAGCGTCCACACAAGCGTCTAACAAGGGTCTTTTACCTAAACTACTTCAAGATTCAAAAAGTGGGTCTTTACTTAAAAGGTCAAGATCGCTAGGTGATATGCGTCTATCGTCAAATTCAAAAAATAAAAAAAATCAAAAAAATCATCGTACTTATAAAGAGACAGGAACGTCTACTGAATCTCACGAAAATAATAAATTAAAGTTCGTGCTTAAACTTCGTGAGCATACTTGGACAACAGTGATCCCGTTTCTTTGTAATCAGGCTAAAATTTCTCTTTGGACTAAAAATCTGGAAGTTAGAAAGCTTTTGACGAAACGTAGTACGATGGCTTCATTAGGCCTATTAGGTTTTGCTATTGGATTAGAGCGAATAGCAAAATTGTGCCATTGTGGATACGGTGTGATTACAGTAGTGTAGAAGGAAGAAACATTAATTTATGGTTACAACTTTCGTGAGACTTTCTTTATGAATAAAATATTACTATTCATGATCGCTATTATTTTATGCTGTGGGTCTTATTCTGACGCATTTAGCATGGGTAGATCTGATTCAACTGAGTTTATCTATAATGAAAAAATGGACCGTGATAATGCAGCGCTAAGGGCTGAGAATAAAAGGCTTACGGCTTTGTTAAATCAAGGTAATAATGCGCATTTATCGCAAGGTGCGAGTCCTCTCGTTTCTGTGACGGATAAGCAACTCATCATATATCAAAAAGGTACCCAAGAAACTAATAAGTTGTTGTTGAAGCAAAATTCCATGTTGAAAACGGTTGCTAATAAGCTTATTAAAAGGAATGAGGAGCAGGGTGAGCAGTTGCGACACAATTCCGATGTTTTGGTACAAAACACATCGGCTATGGGCCAACTTCAAGAAGTGTTTGCGCAACCAAAGAAAGAACCCAAAAAAGAACTTACACCTTTAGAGCTTCGTAAACAGCAGCAACGTGAAATTAAACATGGAGCATTAGTAACTTTGGGGGCGGCAGTTGTTTTGCCTTTTAAAATACTTGGCAGGTATGCACAAGCTTCTGATGATGAAGAACGTCGCAAAGTGCGGTTAAGCCTTGTATGTACTTCAGGTGTGATGTTTGCGACGGCGATGATTGCGCCAAAAGTGCTCATTAAAAAGTTGGGGTCCTTTTCGGGACTGGTATCGTTTTGGTCGGGAATATCTACAGCAATAAGTTTTTTTGCTATGGGCTAATAAATTAGTCAGTAAATCGTTCGGGCTGAATGATGCCACCGGAAATAATCAGGGCCATGGCTTCTTGCCTGGTAAGGTCGACAACGGTGATACTTTCTTCGGCTAGCATGATGTAGTAACCGCTGGTTGGATTAGGCGTTGTAGGCATAAATACATTAAAAAATTTCTTTTGTTGGTCGGGTGCAAGTTGCTTTGCTACCTGACCAGTCAAAAACCCGATGCTAAAGACTCCTTTGCGTGGGAATTCTACCAAAACAACTTTTTTGAAGGTCAGGGTATCCTGTAGGCTGAAGGCCTGCACTAGTTGCTTAAGCCCGAAGTAGACTGGTCTGACTAGAGGAATTTGGGCAACAATTGCTTCTAACAGCCTTACCATTTGTCGTAGAATCAATGTTTTTAGGATTGCTCCTAGTATAAACACCGCAGCAATAACCACCATAATCTCGCCATGCGGGATTACGTTGAGCCAGTCAGGGGTTAGTGCTGTGATAGGCTCGAGCCATCGCTTAAGTAGTCTGAACGAGAAGGCAAATAGCCCGATGGTTAGCGCCAGGGGCAGAATTGTAAAAAGGCCGTTCAAAAAAACAGAGATTAACTTGTTGACTAGCGTTTTAGATAGACGCTTAAGAAGTCCAAACATACAGGGCCCCGATTAGTTTAGGGGTTAAGAGATATACGTATAGTTTGTATGTAAAATAAGAATGAAGCAAAGTTGACGATAGTTCTAAAGAAAATAATTCCTTGTCATCCCCGGCTTTGAACGGGGATCCAGTCTTTGGGTAGTTCATTTGAAAAACATAATTTTAATTATATTTTTAGCCAATGTTAACTAAGGATTTTCCTAAATTAACCAAAACGATCTATTTCATTCAACGAATGAACTATTAAGAGATATACGTAAATTTATGAGTGAAGGTGTGTTTGCAATATTGTAGCCAGCTGCTCAGCGGCGTTGTGTGCAACCTGACCATCATCGCTCTCTACCATCACACGTAGAAGCGGTTCTGTGCCTGAGTATCTAACTAGAATTCGTCCTTCAGGCAGATTTTGTTCGTGCTGATGGA
Organism: bacterium; assembly: GCA_018663245.1. GTDB lineage: Bacteria > Babelota > Babeliae > Babelales > JABJEI01 > JABJEI01. Next base: position 50,029 of record JABJEI010000025.1, on the reverse strand, counting down.
TGATGTCTGCAAGGGGGCCATCGGTAAGTGATTTACGATTTTTGATAGGTACATTGATCAGGCGATTTGGTGTGTGCACAAAAGTTGTGCATGCCCAGTTGTTTGTCTGAATGATGGTTTCTAGCACTTTAAGTGCTGCGTAAATGCCATCACCGGTGAACAGGTAGTCACCCATAATAATGTGCCCTGAGGGCTCGCCACCCAGCTGAAGATTTTCATCTTTGAGTTTGCGAATGACGTACTTGTCGCCAACTGCTGTGCGATAAAAGGTTTGGTTGTTTTTTTCTACCAGATTTTGGAGACCCATGTTACTCATGATGGTACCAACCAGTCCGGAAGCACCTTTGTAGCGTTTGTTGTTCATTAAGATGCTTAAAATATCATCACCATTTTTTACATTGCCGTTCATGTCCACAATGACTACTCGATCGCCGTCACCGTCGAAAGCGATGCCAATATCGGCGTTGTTTTCTATCACCGTGTTTTGCAATGTTTTTGGATCAGTAGAGCCACATCGGAAGTTAATATTGCGTCCGTTTGGGCTTGCGTTAAGCGTATGTACTTTTGCACCAAGTAGCGTAAAAATTTTTGGGGCAAGGAAGCTTGTTGCGCCGTTTGCGCAATCAAGTACGATGGTCAGCTCTGAAAGCATATCAGGTGCAAACATACTGATAATGTTGTTTATATACTTTGTCTCTGTCGAGAAGAATGGTCGATCTGTGCCAAAATGTTTGTATGAGGGTATTACATTGTCTGAATAAAAAATTTTCTCAATTGCCAGCTCATCATGCAAGCTGAGTTTGCCGTCGATTGAGTCAATAATTTTGAGTCCGTTGTCGTGATAGGGGTTATGTGAGGCAGAAATAATGAGGCCCCACGCACAGATTTTTTGACGTGTTACTAGGTTTGCAATGACAGGTGTAGGTTGTACTCCTGCATCGTAAATACGGATCGGATGCGAGAGTATACCAGCCTTCATGGTTGCTTTAAGCCATGCGCATGACTCGCGCGTGTCGTGGCCAAGCAGAAGAGTGCAGTGTTGACCGTACTTTCTGACAGCCCATTTGCCTAAGGCATAGCCGATTTTGTATGTTTCGACGATGGTGAAAGGGTAAGTACCAACCTGTTGACGAATACCGTCGGTTCCAAATAATCGTTCTTGCTCTGCCATGTGATCTACTGTTGAACTATCGGGATATTAAGCTACAATTTTTGTTAGGCGAACTTGTGCCGGTTTGTAGTCTACCACGTTAATTCCCGAGGGTAAAAGTATATCGGTTGGCCAGAGTTCAATTGTAGCCTCGGCCGGGTCTGCGGTATGAGCATCTGCGTGGAAGGCGACCTCGTTCCAGTCAAGGTGAGCTAAGCGCTCTCGAGCACCCGAAAGAGTAACCAGGGTGTGATTAGGTGTACTTATTTGGTCTGACTGGCTGTTATAGAGATATATTGGTACATCTAGGCTGACCCGTGTTATGTGGGAATCGGCGACCATTATCCAAGCACTGTAACCCAGAATTAAAGCCATGCTTTTACGAACGATCGAGTTTGATGCGATTTTTGCTGCGAGGCTTTGCATAGCTTTTCTCCGAGCTAAGATTTACACGATACCCAAGATAAGCGCACAGCAGCGGTGCTATCTGGGCGGCTGGAATACCGTTTAAAGTTTTTGATTGTGCATGCAGTGTGAAGTTGCCTGCAGTTGGGTCAACTATGCAAACAATACTGTCGGTCTTGTCGGCAATAACAGCATGTTGACTGTGTCGGCTGTCTTGGAAAATAGCCTGACTTTCTGTGCTAACTGTTGCGTTTACAGCCTTTACGAGTCCTTGCGAGTCTACCCACAGGTACTGTTGTTGATTAAAGTCTGATGAGTTAACCAGCATTTTAACTAACTTGGCGCTAATGGCTGCGTTTACACGGATTGGTGATTCAAACAGAAGTGAGAGGTCATCACGGTGTTCAATCAAGCAGATAACTTTTTTGCCCGCATGCATGCTGTGGACAAGCGCTCGTACAAGGTCGTCAATCCAGGCGCTAGTTGTAAGTGCTTTTGCGCCAATCTTTCTTGATGGAATGAAGCTTCGTTGCAATGTGTGCTGGTGATAAATAAGAGCAAGCATGATACACGCGGGTGCCGACCAGATAAGCAGCGAGTGGGCCGCCTTGGCGTTGAATGCGTATGTAGCAATAATCATCGCACTGTAGCCATAAAACTGCAGTAACATTGGTCGTCGCTTACTACGACTTAACCATGATGAAAAATTGTAGGCAATAAGCATGAAAAAGGAAATTTCTACAAGATCCTTTATCTGGGTTATATGTAATGTTGTAACACAAAAGTGATAAAGGGCATCAAGAACGCTCTTCATAGAAACTCCTCTTTTTATGTGCAACATACACTCTAACCAAGATTGCCTTGCTTGTCGATGGTATCAATGTTCTTTAACAAAAAACATTGTTTCGTATTTAATGAAATTATCTTACAACTGTTTATTTTCTATTAAGATTTTTGCTACTCTCATGTAGAAGAAGAAAAGAATTGCACACTCGAGGGGGAGTAGCTATGAATAAGGTGATACGGACTATAATCAAAAAAGTAAAAAGCTGGAACGGGTTAACCATTGCTGCTGTTGCGCTGTTTTCGTTGATTTTTATTTTTTCTATTTATCGGCACTTTAAAGAGAGTCGGACGCATATTGACATGGTTGTGGGTGAACATATTCAGTTGTTACAAAAAGCTCTAAACAAGGTTGACAAAGACTGCCATATTGTTGATTTTGAGCACGAAAAAAATTATATCGACTTTTTAAACGTTGTTTCGTTTGTGGGCTCCGAAGTTGGGGCTGTGAATCTCTTGTACCCTGACAGCTGGAAGGGTCCGTATTTGCGCGACAACTTCACCATGCAGGAGCAGCAGTATCAGGTATTGGCCAACAATCAGGGACATTTTATTGTGCCTGGACCGGGCGTTCGCTTGGGCAATGGCAAGGTGATAGGTAAAGATATCATATTGACCTACGATACTGACTTGCAGACACTGCTAAAAGATAAGAATGGACTAATGTCGCACGATGATAGGGCACTTGCCGTGCCTATCAAGATTAGTGGTAGCCGTATTGAACGGCTACTACAACGAGTGGTTAGTCCAAATCACTAAATAGGCTTAGGCTTTACGAATAAACTTTTCGTCAATGACTTTGATACCAATCGCAAATGCAATTGTGAGACGAGCACTTCCATCCGCTCGTTCGTCAATGTGCGTGATGTCTCCTTGACCAAATACCGCGTGTGTAACTTGTTGCCTGATGGCCCAGCCAGTTTTAGTGCTGGCTACTCTTTTTGGTCGTGGAATTGAGTGTTGTATTTGGCGTGGAGCTGAGCGTTGTACGGCCTGAGGGCTTTTTGGCTTTTTGCGGCCGGTTTGCGGAGCTTGCCACGGTTGCTCTGTTTGTAGAGGTTCTACTGTAAAGTCGTTACTTGGCATACCTCCCAGCCAGTTCGCAAACTGTGATGAGAAGTTGCCTCTTGTCCAGCCAAAGCATTCATGTTTTTTTACAAGCTGCTCTGGAACTTCGTCCAAAAATCTGGAAGGTAGTTGCTCATTCATCTGGCCGTAGGTTGTGCGGTAACGTGCATTGGTAAGTAGAACACGTTCCCGTGCTCTAGTAATTCCTACGTAAACCAGCCGACGTTCTTCCTCAACGGACTGCTCATCGTGAATGCTGCGTGAGCTGGGCAGTAGGCCTTCTTCAAGTCCGACCAGGATGACGTTGTCAAACTCTAGTCCCTTGGCTGCGTGCAGTGTCATCATCTGTACTGTTGGGGTTGTCTGATTTTCTTTATTTTTTAGAGTGTGCTCTTGAAGCAACGCAACTTCGTCCAGGAATGCCTGAATAGTTGTGTGGCCTTGCTGCTCAAAGTGAGCGATAGCTCCCAGGAGCTCATGCATGTTTTCGGTTCTTGTTCGGGCTACATCAGGCTCGCATTGATCCTGTAGATATTCGTAGTATCCGATACTTTGTAAAATATTTTGGGCTGTTGCATGTACGGGAGATTTTGCGTCTAGTCCGGTGAACAGGTCAACAACTTTTTGTAACGCTTTTTTCTTGGAATGAGTTACCATTCCCTGGTCAATCATGAGTTGAGCAACTTGCCAAGAATTATAAAGCGAATTTTGTGCCCAGGTCGCACTAAACAGCTCTTTGAATTTTGCACCAAGGCCGCGTAACGGTGTGTTGATAATTCGAGAGAATGATATGCGGTCAAACGGATTGGCGATTAAGCGCATGTAGGCCAGCATATCTTTAATTTCTTTGCGTTCATAAAACTGAATTCCCCCGATTATAACGTATGGGATCGAGCTTTTAATGAGTGCTTCTTCAAGTGTTCGTGACTGATAGTGTGAGCGGTAGAGCACTGCGATGCTAGACCCTTCATTGAATCGTTTTACATGCGTTGCGAAGGATGCAACGGCGTCAGCCTCCTGGTAGTTAGACAGGCAGGTGAGTTGCATCAAGCGGTTTCGGGCCTCTTTAGAGGACCAAAGATCTTTTGGATTACGCATGGTGTTGTTTGAAATTACGCTGTTTGCTGCTTCAAGAATAGGCTGTACAGAGCGGTAGTTCTGGGAGATTGTTATACGGTTTGTTTTTTTGAAATCTTTTTCAAAATTTAGGATATTGGCAACCGTTGCTCCTCGCCACGAATAGATCGATTGATCTTCGTCGCCCACTACGCACAGGGAGTCAGCAACAAACTTTTTCTTAGTATCAAGTGTCATCTCTTTGAGTAGTTCATGCTGGATGGCGTTGGTGTCTTGGTACTCATCAACTAGCACGTGGCTTATGTTGCATTGGAACCCTTGCTTGAAGGCCGGGTACTTTTTAAAAAGATCGAGTGCCCTTACGAGTAGGTCATCAAAATCAAGCGCTCGACAGAGCTCTTTTTCTTCCTCGTACTGTTTAGCAACTTCTTCAAGAGAGCTGTACCAAGGATTGTAGGTCCATTCCTGAATGTCGGCACGATTTTTTTTGGCCGAAATATAGGCGCTAACAGATTTTGTTTTTAGTTGCTTCTCAAGGCCTCGGTGCTTAACAAGCTGTTTTATGAGCAGCTCCTTGTCGTCCTGATCCATGATTGAGTATGAAGCCAGTTCGGGCATTACTCTGTTTGTTTTGAGTAAACGTAGGCAGTATGAGTGGAATGTCCCAACAAAAGGGCGACTGATGTTACCTTCACCAACCAGTTTTTGAACTCGTTGGCGCATTTCCTTGGCCGCTTTGTTGGTAAAAGTTAGGGCAACGATGCTTAGTGGATCAACCTGGTTGTTAACAATCAAATGTGCAATGCGCATGGTAATGACGCGAGTTTTGCCAGAGCCTGCTCCTGCGCACACAAGCAAGATACCGTTTTTGTGGGTAACTGCGCTATGTTGTTCTTTGTTGAGCTTTGTCTGTTGGATTGTTGGTTGATTACTCACTAGACGAGCCTCGTGCCTTGAATTTTAAGTTGATAAGACGAGGGGGAGTCAAGCGACGCCCCCTTGTTAATGATTTTTACTATACCTGCTTATCGCCTGTGTTGCTATCAGATTCTGTGCTGGAGCTAGGATTTGAGTTGGTCAATTTAAGCCCATTTTGAGCTGCTTTCTTATGTTTTTTCCATGACTGTTGGATTGTTGTAGCTGCGCTGAGCCTTTCAGCTTTAAGTTCAGCGTTTCTATTCTTACCAATCCAGAAATTTTCAATCTTGGTTGTGGCAAGTTTCGTTGCTGTATAATTGTTATAAGCTTTGTGACCTCTAAATATTTTTTGAATTTCTGTTGCGGAGCGATTTTCTTCTTTAGCCTTTTTAAGAATATTAAGTAAGATAGCTTCTCGCTTGCTACGAATTACTCTGGTAGTGATTTTATTCACCCAACCGGTCGTTGTTGTACCGTTGTTGCTGGTATCAAGCCGTGCATCTTTTAGCAACTCAACAAATCTCATTCCTGCGGGCCCTATAGCTTTTTTTACAGCAGCTATTCTTCGCGTTTTTTCTTTTTCGGTCTTAGGTTTTGGCTCTGAAGAATATAGAATAAACTGATTGCGTAGGACTCGTGTTTCACGTTCGTTTGCAAATTTTGCTCTATGATTATTGTCTATAATTAGGTTTAGTTTTGACTCATTTTTTACTTGATCATTATTATATTTTTGTACGAGCCAGGAAAGGTTGTTGTGAAGGGTTCTTTGCTTTTTATCAAGAATGGTCAGGTGTTCGTCGTTTTCTATCTGACGTCTGTTTAATTGTTTGCGGAACAATGACAGATTATTCATTTGGGCATTTAGGCGAAGGCGCATTTGGCTATAATTAGTGTTGTTATCTTTTTGGTCGTTTTCTAGTGTATCTTTCATCAATTGCAGCGACTGTTTCTGGAGGTTCAATTTTTCATTTAAAAGTTCATAATTAGCTTCACTGCAGTTTTGAGTGTAACTCTGCTTAGATATTAATTTTTCTATTTGTTTGTAAAACTCTGTTAAAGACTCTTCGAACTGTTGATAATCTTCAAAATGAGCGTTGCTAACCGTTGTAAGGTTATCTTCCAGTTTTGATCGCTGGTCTGTACCAATGTTTATTTGGCTTGAAATGATCGGAAATTTTTTATTTACAGTTTCTTGAACGTCAGCGATTTGCTTTTTCAAAGTTGTGATTTGATCTTGTTGGGGTTTGGTTAGACTAGAAAAATATTCACTTTGAGCAAGCGTGTGGCAAAGGTCGGTCCACTCTTGTTGATTCATTGGGAAGCTAGGGTTTTCTTCACTTCCTGTTTGTGTATGTTCGGCCGCTGTTTGGCGATTGGATGTTGATGATTGTTGATTGTGATCAACAAGCGATTGCTTGGTTGCTTTACCTTTATTTCTTCTATTTCTAGGCCTTCCGGCTTGCGTGTCAGGTGAGAATAAGGTTGTCGCGAATAGTAAATGTAGTAGGAATACGTGCAAGCATGTTTGGTTCTTTGTTTTTGGTGGTACAGCCCGTATGTTGGATGGGACTGCAGCTGTTACAATTAATAGATTTAACATGGTTGTCCTTTTCATGAGGGTCCCTTTTTTGGTAGTTGGGTTATCTATTTTATTTTTTAGTCCTTAGACTAGCTCAATTTCTTTGCTTGTTTGAGCTAGTTTTTCATTAGATTTAGGTGTGTACTCGTGCAAAACTTCCCAGTCATATCCACCGAGTAGATTATCCTGTAAATTCCCATTTAATTCGGCAACTTGATCTTTAAGGCCTGTGAATGTTTGTTCTAGTCCCGAGAATTTGTCTGTAATGGTTGTTTTAAATGTTCGGAATTCAGTTATTATTTTCTGAAATTCGTTTGGGTTATTGAGCTTTAGTTGAATATTATTTGAAAAGTGATTTTTGTGTATGAGGTTATTTGATGGAATCGATTCACTTGTCGGTTCTTTCTGTGCCAAAAGTTCGGCAAACTGCAATTCAAGTTTTGTTAATCTATTCGTTTGGTCGGCTATTGTTTTTTTTAGGCTTAATATGTTTATTTGGTTTGCTTCGATTGTATCGCAATGCTCTTGCACCTTCCTCAGCCCGGCTTCCATGGTGTTTGACATAACTTGAACCTGTCTTTTTGCCTTTATAATTGGTGTTGCTATGTTTTTTATTGCCCTAGCAGCCTTATCCGAAGCACTTTCTGAAAGCCGCTTAAAGGTTGTTGCTTGTAAGCAGGTAAATTCTGTTGTGCCAAGCTTTGCAACTAGACAAGTTAGATCGCCGTCAGGTGTTTTTATTGTTTTTTGTCCATGCAGAATCAAATCTTTTTTATTCACTTTTTTACTAAACATTGCCCGTGTGTTGCATGAGAATGTGGTTGCAACGATTAATAAATTTAGCATGATTGTCTTTTTCACGGGCTCCCTCTTTTTTATGATTGGTTTAACTACTTTTTTAGTCGTTACCAACTTTATTTTTGCCTTCGATGGCCTTGATTACATACTTGAAGCGCATTGCATCAGTTTCATGTCTTTGCCTGAGGCTTTCGATTATTTGTTTTTGTTGGTCTAACGTTTTCTCTAGTTTTTGATTTTGTTTTTGCAGAAAATTCATTAATTTTATGGTGTCTTTGTGTACGGCATCATTTTTGGGGATGGAAAAATCAATAAGAAGTTGATTTTGTTGCCGTTTTTCTTGTTTGAGATCAGCTATAGTTTTTTGTTGTGATTGTACTTTTTGTGCAAGAAACTTGGTCTTTTGGCTAGCTGTTCTTTGTAAAATTCTGCAATTACTATCTTGATTAGTACATGCGCGAATGCAGGGTATGTAGGCTCCTCCCAGCAGGAAGAGGCCGATCAGTCTTTTTTTGCCAATGAATGGTTTAAAGTTATTATATTGCCTTGATCTGTGAGTAGCAGTGGTCCACATGGTACTCTCCTACACCTGGGTTTGTGGCTCAGGCTTACCGTTTATCTATGCCTTTTTTGTTGTATTCCATGTTGCCAGATAATCTAGTAAAGGAGCAAGTTCTTTTTTTGTTTTTGCGCTTACAATGACATTTGGTTGATACATGTCCAGCATGGCTTGTAGCTCTTGGTCGGGGTTTTCAAGGCGGTCAGCCTTGTTGAATACATGTAGTATTTGTTTTTCGCCCAGGCCTAATTCTTCAAGAATTTCCATGACGACTTGGATGTGGTACTCAATATTTTGGTCAGAGGCATCAATCACGTGTAGAAGTAAGTCTGCGTATTGAAGCTCAGAAAGTGTTGATTTAAAGGCTTCTATCAGATTGTGCGGGAGCATTTGTATAAAACCTACCGTGTCTGAGATAACGCCTTTCTTTACACCTTTGATGTACAGTTCGCGTGTTGTTGTGTCCAGCGTTGCAAATAGCTTGTCTTTGGCTAGTACGTTGCTCTTGGTTGTGGCATTTAGGATTGTTGATTTACCCGCATTTGTATAACCGACCAAACATACTTGAGGCACGTTACGTGAGAGTCGTTGTTTGCGCTGTGTTTCTCGAGATTTTGCCATCTTGATCAAGTGTCGTTTTTGCTGCAAAATCGAGAGATCAATGTAGCGTGTTGCTTTTTCTTTGCGCGTTTCACCAGGACCTTTTACACCGATTTGTCCGGCCTGTTGGGACATGTGTATTCCGTGACCAGCCAGGCGAGTTTTGAAGTATTGCATCATCGCGATGGATACTTGCGTTTTACCTTCGGCGGTTGTGGCACTTTTTTCAAAAATTTCTAAAATTAGTCGAGTGCGATCAAATACAGCTGCATTCAACGCATCGCTCAAGTTGCGTTCTTGATTTGGTGATAACGGCTCAGACAGTATCACTTCTTCAATTTTATTTTCTTTGCATATTGCAACTAGCTCTTCCAGCTTACCCTTGGTTAAAAAATATGCAGGGTCAATGGAGCGTAGTTTTGTGAAGTGAGTAACTTTATATCTTATATCGTTGCTCTCTACCAGGTGAATGAACTCGTCGTAGTATGACTGAATGTCACCAGCTTTATTGTAGGGCGTGTGTATACCTACCAGTAAAATATTTGGATATTCGATGGTAGGATTGAAAAGTTTTTTAGCCATTTATGCCTCTTTATTCCTTTTCGTACAGCTCATTATTGCTTCATTTTAACCGGAATGTACTCAGTTGTAAATGACGGACTAACAGAGACTTTGCAGATTATTTATGCTACTTTTTGTGCATACATACAAAATAAATCTTGTTTAAGGGTGTCTAACGGTGTTCGATTTTTTATCTAGTAAGTTCGGTGCTTTGCTCAATAAAGTTACTGGTCAGAGTGTTATAAGCAAAAATACGATTAAAGAGGCTTTGCAAGAAGTTCGGTCGGCATTGATCGAGGCTGATGTCCCTTTTGAGGTTGTTGAGCAGTTTGTTGGTCAGGTTGAGGAAAAAGCTGTTGGACAGCAGCTGAAGGGCTCATTGAAGGCTGGTGACCAGTTTATCAAAATTGTTCATGACGAGATGGTCGAATTTTTAGGTTCTGCTCACAAAAAAGATCAAGATCCTTTAGCACTTACCTTTCCGGCTACAGTTATTGTGATGGGGCTTCAGGGTTCAGGTAAAACCACAACACTCTCAAAGCTTGCATTTTATATGCAAAAACAGGCAAAAAAGCGTGGTAAAAAGCGATCAATTATGTTGGCATCTGTTGATTTTTATCGACCGGCTGCAATTGATCAACTTGAAGTTTTGGCTAAGTCGGTGGGTGTTACGTTTTATCGTTCACCTGAATCAGACGTTGTTAGCGCTGCCAAGGATTGTGTTGATCAGGCTCGCAAGCAGGGTATACAGGTTTTATTGTTAGACACTGCAGGTCGACTACATGTTGATGAATCTATGCTTGAGGAGCTTAAGCAGGTTGTTGATGTGGTTAAGCCTCAGAAGTCATTGCTGGTGCTTGATGCAATGACAGGGCAGGAGTCAATGCGTATAGCCCAGGCCTTTGATAAGGCTGTTGGCTTTGATGGGGCTGTGCTCTCAAAAGTTGACAGTGATGCTCGAGGTGGTGTTGCGTTTGCTTTTGCGTATCAGGTAAAGAAGCCGGTTTACTTTGTAGGCGTTGGCGAGCGACCTGAGGATATGGATGAATTCCGTCCTGAGCGAATTGCATCCCGTATTCTTGGCAAGGGTGATGTTGTCAGCTTGGTAGAAAAAGTAGAAGAGAAAATTAAGGTTGATGAGCGCAAATCCATGGAGCGTGCTTACCGTAAAGGTACAATCACGCTAGAAGATTTTGCTAGTCAGTTGGGAATGATGTCACGGCTTGGTTCTATGAACTCTATCATGAAACATCTGCCAGGCATGGGACAAAGCATTACACCAGAGATGATGGAGCGTGCTGAGTTAGAGAGCAAAAAATTCAAAGCAATCTTAAGTTCTATGACGCGTAAAGAGCGTCTGTATCATAAGATCCTTAACACTTCTCGCAAGCGTAGAATCGCTAATGGAGCGGGTGCGACAAAATCGGATATTGATTTATTGCTGCGTAAGTTTGAAGAAAGCCAGCGATTTGTTAAACTTCTAAAGAGAATGGGTGGTTTGGGTAAATTTTTTGGATAAATACCCGTTCGTCCGTATATTTTTATAAACACATTAATAAGGTAGCCTTAACAATGGCAGTCAAGATTCGTCTTTCGCGCATTGGCAAAAAACATCGGCCATTTCACCGTATTGTCGCAACAGACAGTCGGAAAGCTCGTGATGGACAAGCTTTAGAAATTTTGGGAACAGTTGATCCTCTGAACAACAAGGTTATAACGTTCAATCAAGAACGTGTTGACTACTGGTTGTCTCATGGGGCGATTATGTCCGATTCAGTGCGCAAATATGCACGTCAATTTGTAGGCAAAGAATAATTATCTTTGTTGCATTTAATCAACTTTTGTTTGTAAGTCACGAATTTGTGACAGGAGCAAGGGAGACACTGTGGTAGAAAAACTACTTGGGTTTGCAATTAAGCAAATCGTAGAACATCCCGATAAGGTGTCTATTTTAGTTCGTGATCAAGACGGTAAATTAGCGGTTACGATAACCGTTGATGAAGTCGATGTTGCGCGAGTTATTGGTCGTGATGGTGCTGTGCTAAGGGCATTGCGCTCTGTTGCACGTGCTGTTTCTGCTCAAGAACTGGCCGACTTCCACGTAGTAGACGCAGGGGCGTAATGCGCGTATCGGTTGTTACGCTTTTTCCTGAACTATACGAATCATTTTTAACGACAAGTTTAATTGGTCGAGCTCAGGAGTCGGGGCGGATTTCAAGTGAAGTTACCTGTTTTTTTGATTACTGTGCTCCAAAAGAGCGAATAGATGCTCCAACTTTCGGCTACGGATCTGGAGTCCTCATTAGACCTGAGGTCGTTGAGAGGGCTGTTAATGACGTTGAGGGTAGGCATGGTAAAGCATTCAAAATTTTCTTTTCGCCTCAAGGGCGTAAATTAGATCAGTCTCAACTACGCGATCTTTATAAACGTATAAAAAAAACACACAATCATTTGATGCTGCTTCCTGCTCGTTACGAGGGCATGGATGAGCGCGCACAAGAGCATTATGCCGACGAGGTTATCTCGGTTGGTGATTTTGTTTTGATGGGTGGTGACTTGCCCGCCATGATGCTGATTGAGGGTCTTTTACGGCTTGAACCAGAAGTCGTTGGTAAAGTTACTTCTGTTGAGCAAGATTCTTTTTCGGATGCTTTTGTTGATTATCCAGCATTTTGTGCTCCAGTCGAATGGAAGGGACAGACTGTCCCCGAAGTATTACGCTCTGGAGATCACGGGGCTGTAGATAAGTGGAGAGCTCAGGAAGCTGCACAAAAAACAGTTGTAGATCATTTTGGTTGGCTGAGATCACATGTTAGCCAAGAAAGTGATGTTACACGTGCTCGTGAGCATATTTTGCCTCACTATGTAGTTTTAATGCACGACCAGATTGTGTTGCCGCATGGTAAGGTTGGAACAACTTCGGTTACTTCGCTGGACATGCATGACATTGCCCGCTCTGCACAAACGTACGGCTTGCAAGGTTACTTTTTGGTAACTCCGCTAGTTGATCAGAAAAAAATTGTGCAAAAACTGCTTGATTTTTGGAAGTCAGATGTTGGCATATCGTACAACAAGGCACGCCATCAAGCTATTAATGCGGTATCTGTAAAAGATTCTTTAGATCAGGCTATTGAGCAAGTTCGTAATGAGCATGGTAAAGAGCCGATCTTAATTGCTACATCAGCACGACCTGTAAATGGCGTAGAGATGATTACTTTTAATGATCAAGCAACGGTGTGGTCTCGTGACCGTCCAGTTGTTTTTATCTTGGGTACAGGGCAGGGGCTTGATCAAAGCGTGATTGACAGGTGTGATTACCTGTTGGTGCCGGTACAGGGCTTTTCTAATTATAATCACCTTTCGGTACGCTCAGCGGCAGCCATCATTTTTGATCGCTGGCTTGGGATCAATCCGGTCTAAATTATGGTTTTGGTACCATCAATAATTTGTGGTACACTCAGAGGGTGAACTTTATGAAGGTAAGCACCCGAATACTATTTTTGTAGTAAAATTTGCGAATGAGATTAGAGGAACATCGATGAGAGCGCAGAAATATACGCGTGAAACAATTAATTCATTAGGGGTTAGTGATCGCGGATTTCCACATTTTGAGATTGGCGACACAGTTGCTGTCTATGTAAAAGTGAATGAAGGAAGCAAGAAGCGAACACAAATTTTTGAGGGCGATGTTATCGCTATGCACAATAATGGTGCATCATCATCGTTTACTGTAAGAAAAATTGCTGTTAACAGTATTTCTGTTGAGCGTATTTTCCCTTACTACTCGCCTATTATTGAAAAAATGGAAGTAAAGCGACACGGCGATGTTCGACGTGCAAAGCTATTCTTTCTACGTGAACGCATTGGTAAGGCTGCTCGAGTTAAAGAAAAAGTTCTTACACGTAAGCAGCGTGAAATTAAGCAAACAATGCATAGAAAGCGAACTTTCCTTAAGCCTATAGAAGCTGTTAAAACAGCTGAAGTTGCGCCTGAGCCTACATCTGTAGCTGCTCCTGAGCAAGAAGCTAAGGATACAAAATAAAGAGTTAAATGTATGTTTATGGAGAGTTTTAAAACATACTTTGAAGATATTAAACCGTCCGTCAGTCTTGTACTGGCGGGCGTTTTTTTGTGCCTGTTTTTATTGCCTTCTTGTGGGGGTAGTGGGTCAGGTTCGCATAAAAAAAGCACAAAAAAAGAGGAGAGCTTTGTTCAAAACAAGGCTCGCCTGATAGATGTTCCGGTGCCTTTGGGTGTTAGGCCTGTTGCTACTTCAAGTGATGATACATCAGGTACAATCTTTTTATCGTATAGAATTGAAGGTCTAGCTGGCACGGTACAGAAATATTATCATCAACAGATGGAGCGACTAGGGTGGCGTGAATTTACACGTGTTAACCAGGGCGATCCGTTGATTATGACTTTTGAAAAACCGACAAAGCTGTGCATTATTCGTGTTGAGTCCGGGCCGGGTAAGAATCAAACGGTTGAGATTGTTGTGGCTCCTAAGATTTCTACTTAGTAGGAGCCGGGTAGTGATTTTTATTTAAATATTTTTCTCTAGAATATCAAGACGATCTTCTAGATCTCTTTGACTTCTACGGAGGTCGCGGTTTTCGCGTTCAAGTGCTTTGGTGTATGAACGGTCACTGCTGTAGTTGCGTCGAGAGCCACTATTCATAATTGCGCCTGTCATCATACCGCCAAACATACCACCAGCAAATCCGCTACCAAATCCACCGCTGTCAGCGTGTGATTGAGTTGTGCTTAGGCCAGCTAATGTTAGTAGGGCGAGTAGGGTTATACGTTTTATTTCCATGATATTTTCCTTTTTATATAGTTCATATTTAGCTTGATCGTGCTATTAGCTTTCTGTTTGCTTCTTGTAACTCTCGGACTTTTTGTTCAAGTGTTCTTACTCTTGAAGAGTCATCAGAGTTATTAGTGGATTTACCTAATAAAAATCCACTAATTCCACCAGCACCAAGACCTCCAAAAAATGATCCAGCACCAGCTTGCAGGCTTATTGCGTTTAGCAAGGTCACTGCTAGCAGAGTTAATGCTATTTTTTTTGTTTGCATGATAAGCTCCTTATTTTTGTATCATTGCTACTTATATGATAAGTATGGCAAATGTGCAATAATAATAGCAATGGTTAGTAAGAATAGTAATGATTTTTTATTTATAATCATGTTGTGTGATGGGTTTACAGTCTTATGAGTCGGTTAGTTGGGCCGCAAAAAGGTTCAGTTTACCTGCACCCAAAAGAAGGACCAGGTCATTGGGCGCTATGCGGGTATCCAGCACGGCCTTAATGTTATTGAAATCCTTGCTAAAAGGCGCGTAGGTCACAGGGTATGATGTTTGTGCTTGTGTAATGGCATCGCACATTTTTTTGCTTGTGACGCCTTCTATCGGTTCTTCACTGGCCGAATAGATATCGGTTATTATCAGCTCGTCGATCGGTTGACTCTTAAACATGTTGACGAAATCGTCCCATAATTTTGATGTACGAGTATAGCGATGGGGTTGAAAAACAACGATCAGGCGGTTTTTTGCTCGTCTTCTAGCGGCCATCAAGGTGTAGTAAATCTCTTTGGGATGGTGCCCATAGTCATCAAAAATTTCTGCGTCGCGATAGGTGCCGTGATAAGTAAAGCGCCTGTCGATTCCTTTGAAGCTAGCCAGAGCCTTAGTGACCTGTTCAAACGATACGTCTAGATCCAGGGCAACAGCGGTTGCTGCAAGAGCGTTAGAAACATTATGAATTCCTGCCATGTTGATAGTTAAGTTACCGATTATTTGGTCGGCTTTTTTGTTGTAAATCTGGCATGAGGAAGTCTCGGGCATTAGTTGAATGGTCTTAGCCTGGTAGTCGGCGTCTTCGTTTATTCCGTACGAGATTATTTTTGTTGAGGGTAGGGGGAGCAGCGAGCGAATATTCGGGTCGTCCAGGCAGATTATTGCTTTGCCGTAGAATGGTAGGTTGAGTAAAAAAGCCTTGAAGGTTTCTTTTATGTCATCAAGATCTTTATATGTTTCCAGGTGTTCTAGGTCGATGTTTGTGATTACAGCTAGTGTTGCGTGTAGTCTAAGTAATGATCGGTCGCTTTCGTCAGCTTCTGCTACCAAAAAATCGCCATCACCAAATCGAGCATTGGAAGAGATGTTTTTTAGATGACCACCGATTATTACTGTTGGGTCCTTTTCGGCCTCAATTAGGATATGTGCGATCATCGAAGTTGTAGTTGTTTTTCCGTGTGAGCCTGCAATGGCAACGCTGTATTTTGTGCGCATTAGCTCGGCTAGCATTAATGCACGCCCGATTGTTGGTATGCCTAATTTTTGTGCCGCAAGGATCTCAGGGTGTGATGGCTTTACCGCTGATGTGTAAACTACAACATCTGGCGTGATGTTCTGCTCTTTAAAGCAGTTGTGGCCTTCAAAAATTGAGCAGCCCATATCTTTTAGCTGTCGTACGCTTTGCTGTTCTATGTCAAGGTCGCACCCGCTAATGGTGTAGCCTTGATAAGCTAAAATTGTGGCAATGCCACTCATACCTATGCCACCGATGCCAACAAAATGAATGTGCGCCTTTTTTTTGTACATGCTTGGCCTTTTAAAATTTATGCAGATGTTAGCCAGGGCTTATACGAAATTGTATTGTAGAGCATGCGATAGTGGTGTTAAAGTTCAAGCGATTGTTGAAGTTGCATGAGTTGCTCTTTTATTGATTCTAGCTTCAAAATTAGCTGTTTAGATGATTTTTGTGATTCTTGTGTTGGCATTACTATTGAGGGAATTATGGATTCGGGGCTGGTACTGTTGCTGCTTTTTAAGTACTGTTTAGCTCCGGCGATAGTAAACTTCTTTTTATATAAAAGGTCTTTGATTAGGCAGAATCGATCAACATCTTTTTTTGTATACCAACGTTGACCACCTTCGGAGCGTCTTGATTTTATGGAAAACTCTTTTTCCCAAAATCTAATAACAAATCGTTCGACCTCAAGTGATTGTGCAAGAGCACCAATCCGTGTTCGTTTGGCCTGCTTCATATATCCACCCTTCTTTGTAAATGATGCTAACATACAGTTTTATGTTGCTCGTATGCTGTTGTTAAAGATTATCTCCATAATGTTAGGTTTTTGGAAGGAAAGCTCTTTTTATGGTAGCATTAACCATATTCTATGTTAGTTTATTTTTCAATTTCTTTTACCTTATCAGGGCTTAAACTCTATGAAATTTAGAGAACTTCTTCTGCCGTTTGCTTTGGCTATGATTACTGCTGCTGTTGTACAGCACTTTTTCTTCAAGCCATCGCCAAACAATTTATCACAAAAAGCTCCTCAGTCTGGGCAACAATTATCGGTACCTTCGCATGAGAGTGCTGGTGGGTCGATGAATCCATCTGAGCGAGAATCATATTTACGTGAACAGCTAAAATCTATCAAAAAAGAGCTTGGTGAGGATGTTGGCAACGACGTTAATTACCCTGTAAACAGTGTTTATAGACCGCTCAATAAAGAGATTGATTTTGTTGATGATCAAAAATCGTTTGATGAACAGACGATTGAAGTTCGTAAACATAGCGGCCAGACGCTTGTGTTCACTAATCGTGGCGGTACTATCAAGCAGCTTCTGTTGCGTACACCAAGTGGTGATCAACTTAGTACGGTAGTTGCTCCAGTTGCTCAGCAGCGCGAATGGCGCATGTTTGAGGTTGCATTGGATAAGGCTACTCCTTATCGCTATAACATGGTTGGTAATAAAGAGGTTGGTGATACTCAAGTTATCTCTTACACCGCTAAAACAAATCAAGCCGAAATCAAAAAGACATACACGGTATACAAAGATTCAGATAAAGTTGATGTAAAACTTGAACTTGTCGCTAGTGATAGCAGCAATCCAGTTCAAGCAAGACTACTTTTGAATGAACCACAACCTATTGCAAACAGCAGGTATAGAGCCTCTTTTGTTCAGGGACTTACAACCGGTTTTGAGCGTAAAGCTATCACTGGTAAGTCTAGCGGTACGTGCTGGGTTGAGCCGACGTTGTTCGGTCTATCGGGCAGATACACCGTGCATGCAATGACCAAAGACGCACAGCACTTTGTGAAGCGTGCTTACCATACATTTGATAATGATGGAGCTATGATCGCCATTCTTGAAGGCCCTGTTGTTGACAAGGCTGCTGAGTGGAACATGTCGTTTTACTTAGGACCCAAAGAAGCTTCAAGGCTTACAGCCGTTGATCCTCGCCTTACCAGTACATTGAATTATGGTTGGCTTGGTCCGGTTGCGAGACCTCTCTTTTTTGTTCTTAAGTTTTTTAATGGTTACACCAATAATTTTGGCTTAGCAATTATTCTTTTGACGCTCTTAATACGTTTGCTTTTGGCACCTTTTATGCCTGGCGATCCTGGTCAAGCCGCAAAAAAACAAGATGAATTTAAGCGAAGAATGACGGCTGTTAAAAGACACTTTAAGGATGATCCTGAGCGTTTAGCTATCGAGCAGGCACAAATCGCCAAAGAGCAGTTTAAGAGTATGGGGGGCGGTTGCCTCACGATGCTTTTTCAAGCACCTGTTTTTATTGGACTGTATACGGTTCTTAGTAATGCAATTGAGTTGTACCACGTACCATTTTTGTGGGTTTCTGACTTATCGGCACGTGATCCGTACTACATTTTGCCTATTATAGCTGGTCTGTGCATGGGTGTTCAGTTAGCCTTTGGTAACAAAAAAGCAACTCCTGCCGGACGCATGACTGGTATCGTTATGACCGTTGGTTTAACCGCGCTCTTTACTACGTTGCCAGCTGGTGTACAGCTTTACATGATGGTTAATTCGTTATTTATGCTTGCTCAATCTAAGTTGCGCAATATGTTTCGGTCGTCTAGATGATCAATTCGGTACCACATCTTAAGCAGCTTCTTCGTCAGTTGCAGCAGGTACCGTACTTGGCATCCAAGAATTTGTATCGAGTTGTTGATCATCTTCTTGGGTCTGACCCACGAATGGTGGCTAACTTGTGTGATGCGCTTACCAAAGCGCGTGATCAGATAATTCGCTGCTCAGACTGTTTTATCTGGATAGAGCGTTCAAAGCCGTGTAGCTTTTGTACTTCGTCAAAACGGGATCAATCCGTTGTTTGTGTTGTTCAAAGCTGGCAAGATGCACTTAGCATCGAGACCTCAGAAAGTTATCGCGGGTTGTATCACGTTCTGTGCGGGCTTGTTAGTCCGTTGGACGGGGTTGGTCCGCAAGACTTAACGGTTCAACATCTGGTCAGACGAGTTGAGAAGGGCAAAATTAAAGAGATTATTCTTGCACTTAATCAGACTCCAGAGGGAGAGGCAACATCAATTTACGTTGTTGGGCAGCTTAAAAAAAGTGGCGTCATGGTGAGTGCGCTGTCTCGTGGGGTTCCTGCCGGAGGCTCAATAGCTTTTATGGACAGGCTTACGATTTATCAGGCACTTTCTGATCGTCGTTCTTTATCTGGAAATTTGTGACAAGATGGTAACAAGGGATATTGGAATGGAAAAAAAAGAATACGGTATTTACGCGCAACGCAGACAAGAACTAGTTGCATCATTAAAAAAAGAATACCCATCACTCAAAACTGGTGCGGTGTTGTTGAGTGCAAACTACGAATCTGATCGCATACGATTTTTACAAGACAGTACATTTTACTATTTTACCGGAATTAACGAGCCGGGAATGCAGTTGTTGCTGAATTTGGATGGCACAAGTGTCTTGTATTTGCCAAAATTCAAACAAAATCGCTCTCTCTGGGTAAAGGGTGGCATTGAGTTGAGCCCTGAGTGGAAGAAGCAACTTCTCGTTGATGACATTCGATTTTTGGGCAAAGCAGGTATGAGTTACAGCCCTACACCATTTTTTGACCAAGCTTTGTGGCAAGATTTGTTGGCGAACTTGAGTGGTATCATCAATAAGGCGGGCAAGATTTTTATTGCTAAAGCTGATGACGGCCTGAGTAGGTTTGGCCAGACGATTGTACAGCGGAAGTTGATGCAACTGCTACCGACTATGGAACAAAATGTTTGCGATATTTCTTCAGTTATTGCCTCAATGCGACGTTCAAAGTCAAATGATGAGATAGAATCTCTTTACAATGCATGTGATATAACCTCTGTTGCTCATGAGGCTGCAGCTAGCCTGATTGAACCAGGTCAGACTGAGGCTCGTGTGCGTGCTGGTATAGAATATGTGTTTACTGAGGCCGAAGCTCGTCCAGCCTATCCTAGCATTGTTGCAAGTGGGCATAACGCAACGGTATTGCATTACAGTGATTGCACTGGTGAGCTTAAGGCTGGGGATTTAGTTGTTGTTGATGTTGGGGCGCAGTACGAGCAGTATTGTGCTGACATTACGCGTACTTATCCTGTATCAGGCAAGTTTACAGCTCGTCAGCGTGAGCTATATCAAATTGTTCTGGATACACAGGAATACATCGCAGACTTGGCTAAGCCGGGTCTTTGGTTAAGTAATCCGGATGAACAGGACGCTTCACTGCATCACCTCGCGTGTAAGTTTCTTAAAGAACGCGGTGATTATGATCGTTACTTCCCTCATGGACTGGGGCACTTTCTTGGTCTAGATGTTCATGATGTTGGTGATCACAATAAGCCTCTTGAGGCTGGTGATGTTATCACGATTGAGCCAGGGCTTTATTTACCCAAAGAAGGAATAGGCATCCGCATAGAAGATAACTTCTGGATTACACCCAAGGGTGCGGTATGTTTGTCGCACGACCTTGCTCGTAGTGTTGATGATATTTACGAATTGGTTCAAAGTAACTTTAATTAAAGTTACAGCTCAATAAAAATTGTTATACAGCGTGTAGTGATGAGGTTTAAAAATGAAAACAATAGTCTATACGCTTTGCATTAGTGCGATTACAGCATCAATGATGTTTGGTGGTTTAAATTATAACTTATCAGATAAAGCGAGTCGTACATTTACTAATCCTGTTGCCGGTAAAAAATTAATTGCTGGAAGCAAGGTGTTTTTTACTATGATCAAGCCTAATAATGATGTTGTTTATTTGGGCTTATTTGGGGGATGTGTGAATGGAAATAATAATGAAGACAAGATTATAATCGGTGTATGTTTGTCTGGTCCCGGACGTAAAATGGAAAAAATTAAAATAGTTTCTGAAAATAATCAACAGGCTGTTAGAAATAAGTCTCTCTATGCTCTTAATAGATTGTCAAAAGGCTAAAGTAAAAACTTTCCTTTTCGCGCTCGAATCAATGTGGTTGCAATACTTCCTATCAGGGTGATACCTGTGGTGCAGGCAAACATGATTAGTAGGTTGTTTGCATGAGGAATAACAGCAAGTGACAAGAATCCTAATCCACTGAAAAAAATTACCGGCCAAGCGTATTCAAGTTGCGTGGTTACGTGGCTCATGAGAGAGCAACCAGCACTGATTGAAGCCATTACGGTAGTCTCAGAAACTGGTGATACGTGATCACCGGCAATAGCACCAGATATAATTGCACCAAGTGTTGGGAATAGCATTGCGATATTGTTGGCCATTGGTACGCCAGAGATGCCGGCTAGGGCTACTAGCATTGGTATCGCGATGGGCATCATAATTGCAAATACACCCCAAGAAGATCCGGTTGCAAATGCTGCCACAAACGATATCAAGAAAAAGATAAACGGCATTAAGTTTATGTTTATTGTTCCACTAGCAAGTTTTGCAAGATATACACCTGTATGTAGGTCTGCCCTTAATATGCTGTTGAAGGTCCACGCTAATAACAAGATAAAAACAGTTGGTCCCATCAGGGCAACGCCCTCCTTGATTGATTCGTATATATTGGCTGTGGTGTAATTTTTGTTTGTTATAAATGCCCATCCAAAACCTGCTACTATTGCAAAAAAACTTCCGACCAAAAGCGAGAAATAAACTCCTTCTGTCCCGACGCTGCGTATAGCTTGGAAGAGTCCGTTTGTTCCGCCAAACAGATAAAATTTACCTGAGATAAGTACCGAAACAAGAATAGTAAAAATTAACGTTGCGATAGGTACAATGAAATCAATCAGGCTGCTATTTGAAGAGCCGGCAGGAGCGGTTATTTTTTCTGCATGTTCTGGATGGCCACCAAATAGATCGCCAGTTTTTTGTGCCAACATCTCATGCTTTTTCATTGCGCCAAACGATAGAGACCTGTTTACGATCAATAGCACAACTGCAAGTGTAGCGATTGAATAGATCATAAACGGAATCGTTTTTAGGTATACGGCAAAAGGTGAGCCCAGAATAAGAGGTAGCTCATGAGCAGCGCCGATACCAGAGCCTTGTATCTGTACAACAGCGTATGCGGCCCAGTCAGAGAAGGGTACGACTATGCACAGGGTTGTTGAGATCGAATCGATCAGATAAGCGAATTTTGCTCGTGGAATTTTAAATTTGTCGGTTAGCGGCCGCATGATGCACCCTGTCATGAGGTTGCTCATGTAATCATCGACTAAGAATGCTAGTGACACGAGTATTGAGGCTCGCTCTGCGCTACGGGCGCTTCTTAGCTTGCGAGAGATTATTTGGCTATAAGCTCTTGCTCCGCCGGTGTGCGTAATGAGCGCGATCATGATTCCTACCAAAGTAAGAAATATGCAAATGTACAGCATTTCAGGTGGGTTTGGGCCACCAAAAAATGAACCGATTTTGCTCAGGTCAGTTTGCGCATAAAATCTACGTAAAACTAAGCTTATAGATTGTGTTATTGAGCCTTGTGTGGCTAGTAGAGCTGCACTGGCTATGCCGCCTATAAGCGAGTATTTAATGTTTTTACTTAAGTAGGCAATAAATAAAACTATTAAGGGGGGAGCTAGTACAAGGGCCGAACTGTTCATGGCATGCCTTTGATTTTTTAAATTAAGAATGTTGCCTCATTGTATACCAGAGTGTAGCTGGCGCCAAGATTATTTTTGCTGATTGTATTTGACCAGTGGGCAAAAAATTTTTATTCTAATGGTTGTATGGATGTGTTCTTAGCTGTTCCCACGTAGAGAACGAACTACAAAGATGGGTCAAAAGGCTCACATTTTTTTCTGAAGGTTTTTTTACGATGAATATGAACAAAACGTTTTTCCTTAAAAAGGGCGAACACGAACCGCGCTGGCATATAGTTGATGCCAAAGACCAAGTACTTGGTCGAATGGCTGTGCGTATAGCAAATATACTCCGCGGTAAGGACCGGCCTAACTTTACGCCTCACACAGATGGCGGTGACTACGTTGTGGTAATCAATGCCGATAAAATACATCTGACTGGTAATAAGTGGGATGGTAAAATATACGTAACCGTTTCTGGATACTTGGGCGGTAAAAAAGAGCTTACTGCTAAAGAGTTGCTTGAAAAACATCCAACTCAACTAGTTGAAAAAGCAGTTAGAGGCATGTTGCCTAAGAACCGCTTAAATCGCGAAGTTCTAAAAAAATTAAAAGTTTATGCTGGGGATCAACATCCTCATGCGGCTCAACTTGCAGGTTTTTCTGAAGATACCCCAGTGGTAGAAGCTCCTAAGAAAAAAGCAGTTGTTGCTAAAGAAGCTAAGTCGGTTAAGCCCGCAGAGTCAGTCAAAGCCCAAAAGGTTGAGACAGACAAAGCGTAAAGCTTACGACTAATAAAGAAGCGCCTAGAGATGATGCTTTCACTAGGCGCTTTTTTATGCTCTATTTTAGTGTTCTACTATCCGAACAATGATCGGATAATTGGTAGCGACTGGACGAGAGCCCATATGTCTTTAATCGTTAGCGCCAAGAAAAGTAACATCATTAATCCCCATGACAGGTAATGAATGAAAACCTTAATGCTGTACTTTAGCGGTCGACGTATTATTGCCTCGATTGTCAAAAACAAAATTTGACCACCATCAAGGATTGGGAGTGGTATCAGGTTAAGCAGGGCTAGCTGTATGCTAAGGAAGGCAAGCAGTATTAACAGAATTCGCCACCCAAGACCGGCTCCTTGTGCCGTTTTAGAAATAATCATCACAGGTCCGCCAACACCTTTTAGCGATCGAGACTTGAATAACGTGGCAGGCATTTTAGCGCTTTGCTTGATTAGTCCGTTTGTTGCGGCAATACCTTTTGTTATAGCTTCTTTTATTGGATGAGGTGCAATTGGAGGCGCAGAGAATGAGATGCCGATGTGTGCAGCTTTATCTGTGGTTACAGGTATAGTTAGCGTTTTGCCGTCACGTATAAGTTGTAACTGTACGGTTTCGCTTGGGTGTTTATGAAGTTGATCAATCAGTTCTTGAACGTTTGGTGTTGGTTGGTTGTTTACCTTGGTGATGTGGTCGCCAGACTTGATGCCCGCTAGTTTAGCTGGGTTTTTGTCGGCAGCTTGGTTAACAATTGGTTGACTACTTGCAAATGGTATGAGGCCGTTTCCGGGCGCGCCAACGCTAAAAATAGTGATGATAGCTACGTAGGCAAAAATCAGGTTAAATCCTATACCGCCGAGCATTATGGCAAGTTTTTGATAGTATGGCTTGCTGCTAAACAGGTCGCTTTTCTTCATTCCTGGTATTTGATCAATTGAGTCGGCTATTTGCACGTAACCACCTAAAGGTATGGCTGATAAGCTGACCGTTGTGTTTCCAAGTTTTTTACTTATAAGTCGCGGACCAAATCCTATAGAAAAATGAGGAACTCCAACCCCAAATAATTTTGCAAAAAGAAAGTGCCCCAATTCATGAAAACCTATTACAAAAGCAAAGCCTAATAAACCAATAAAAAGATTTATAAATTTAGATGAAGCAACTGAGATTGTGGATATGTCCATATTAAGTACCTTGTTATTAAACAAAAAATTACAAATTATTCCCTTTCCACCGTAGCATGATCGTTATTACGAGTCTACGATGCTCCCTTGCTGTCTGCTTTCAGGGGCTGTGCTTGCAAGATTACCCTAGTGATTGTATCTTATTTTTTGTTTGTTAGTGGATCTTACTTGAAAAAATTATGCAAAAAGTTACACTGACATAGTCGACATTTGCAATTTAAGCCGTCTCTGTTTCTTATTATCAGATACGCAGATGTGATTTGTTATTGTTTTTTTGAGACATATTTTAAATTTACTCGCAGGAAAGCGCAGGTATGCCTACCGTTAATCAACTTGTCCGGAAACCTCGTCGCAGGACCAGGGCTAAATCAAAATGTCCAGCACTTAAAGGTGCACCACATGCTCGTGGTGTATGTGTACGTGTTTTTACTACCACACCTAAAAAACCAAACTCCGCTTTGCGTAAGGTTGCTCGTGTGAAACTTTCTACTGGTATTGAGGTTACGGCCTACATCCCGGGTGAAGGTCACAACTTGCAGGAGCACTCTTTGGTGCTTGTTCGCGGTGGCAAGGTAAAAGATTTACCTGGTGTGAAGTATCATATTGTTCGTGGTGCTCTTGATACAGCTGGTGTTGAAGGCCGTAGACAGAGTCGATCACTTTACGGCGCTAAGCGTCCGAAGGCTTCGTAAGGTTAGGTTATGTCAAGGCGTAAATCTGCTGATTATAAAAGAGACATTGGTGTTGATCCACGTTTCGGTTCAGAATTAGTACAAAAATTTATCAACGTTGTTATGTGCCGTGGTAAAAAGAACATTGCTCGTCGTATCGTATATGATGCTATCGACGTGCTAGTTAAAAAAGCTGGTGGCGATGAGCTTAAAGGTCTCGAGACCTTTAACAAAGGATTCGAGCAGCTGATACCGGTTGTTGAGGTTCGTCCTCGACGTGTTGGTGGTAGTGTTTATCAGATCCCTGTTCAGGTTCGTCCTGGTAGAGATCGTGCTCTGGCTATTCGCTGGTTGCTAACTGCTGCGTCTTCTCGCAAAGACAAAACTATGGGCCTTAGAATTGCTCATGAATTGTTGGATGCTGTTGAAGGTCGTGGGGGAGCAATGAAGCGAAAAGTTGACGTTCACAAGATGGCTGAATCAAATCGTGCGTTCTCGCACTACGCTTGGTAGGTTCTGATGGCTAAGGATCTGTCGAAATGCAGAAATATTGGTATCGCAGCTCATATTGATGCTGGTAAGACTACGGTAACTGAACGTATCTTATTTTACACTGGTGTATCTCACAAAATTGGTGAGGTGCATGAAGGTGCAGCGGTTATGGACTGGATGGAGCAAGAGCAGGAGCGTGGTATTACAATCACGTCTGCTGCGACTGCTTGTAAGTGGGGTGATATTGATGTCAATATTATCGATACTCCAGGACACGTTGACTTTACTATTGAAGTAGAGCGTTCGTTACGAGTTCTTGATGGTACCGTAGCTGTTTTTTGTGGTGTTGGTGGAGTGCAGCCGCAATCGGAAACGGTGTGGCGTCAGGCAAATCGCTATAACGTACCCCGTATTATTTTTGTAAATAAGTTAGACAGAGTTGGTGGCGATTATTTTGCCGTCATCAAGGATGTTAATAAAAAGCTTGATGGTAAGGCTGTTGCCCTACAAATTCCAGTTGGTGAAGCTGAGAATTTTAACGGAGTTATCGACTTGGTTACGCGTCGCATGGCGACGTTTGAAGGCAAGATGGGTATCGACGTTGTATGGCAAGATGTTCCTGAAGAGCATAAAGAACAGCTTGAGACTTTGCGTACTGAACTAGTTGAACATGCTTGTGATGTTGATGATGACTTGGCAGAAAAGTATCTCAACGGAGAAGAAGTTGGCGAGGCTGAATTGAAGGCTGCCATTCGTAAGGGTACTATCGGTCAGATATTTACTCCTACTTTTTGTGGTTCAGCGTTCAAGAACAAAGGCGTACAGCTTTTGATGGATGCCGTCGTTGACTACCTACCGTCTCCTATTGATATTCCACCTGTGAAGAGTTCTGATGGTCAGCAAGAGCGTAAAGCTAGTGATGATGAGCCTCTTTCTGCTTTGATCTTTAAAATTATGACCGACCCTTACGTCGGCCTTTTGAGTTTTGTACGTGTTTATTCCGGCGTTTTAGAGTCGGGTTCTTACGTGTATAATTCTACAAAGGACAGTAAAGAGCGTGTTAGTCGATTAGTTAAAATGCACGCTAATAAGCGTGAAGAAATTGATCGCTTGTGTGCTGGTGATATTGGTGCTGTTGTTGGTATAAAAGATGCAACAACAGGTGACACAATTTGCGACCTGAAAAAGAATATCATTCTTGAAAAAATCAGCGTACCAGATCCAGTCATTTCAACATCTGTTGAACCTAAGACAAAAGCTGATTATGAAAAAATGACACTCTCCTTGCACAAAATGATGCGTGAAGATCCGTCCTTCAGATTTAGTTATGACGAAGAGACGAATCAGACTGCAATCAGCGGTATGGGTGAGTTGCATCTTGAAATTATTGTTGACCGACTAAGGCGAGAGCACAATGTCGATGTTGCACAGGGCAAACTGCAAGTTGCTTATAAAGAAGCTATCACTAAGACCGTAGAGGTTGAAGGTAAGTTTATTAAGCAAAGTGGTGGTCGTGGGCAGTATGGTCACGTAATTGTTAGAATGGAACCGCTTGAACGTGGTACAGGGTTTGAATTCGAAAACAAGGTTGTTGGTGGTAGAGTTCCTAGAGAATTTATACCAGCAGTTGAAAAAGGTTTTCGAGAATCACTTACTGCAGGTATAATTGCAGGATATCCGGTCGTTGATTTCAAGGCTTCCTTGATTGATGGATCGTATCATGATGTTGATTCATCCGAAATTGCATTTAAGATGGCCGCAGGGCTTGCATTCCGTGAAGGTATGCGGCGAGCAAGTTCCGTTTTACTTGAGCCTATTATGAAGGTTGAAGTTGAAACGCCTGAAGAGCACATGGGCGATGTGATGGGTGATTTGAATTCTCGTCGTGGAAGAATCCTTGGTATGGATGAGCGTGGAAACGCAAGATTAGTTTCGGCTGAGGTTCCTTTGGGAACTATGTTTGGCTATGCAACAGATCTACGATCTTTAACAAAGGGTCGTGCATCTTATTCAATGGAATTTGAATGCTATCGTGAAGTTTCAAAAAACATTCAAGAACAGATAGCTATAGAACGTAATAAATAAGTATTTATAAACCGAAGGTGTGTCAGGAGTCATTTAATGGCAAAAGAGACGTATGAACGTACGAAACCGCATGTTAACGTTGGAACAATTGGTCACGTTGATCATGGTAAAACAACACTAACCGCTGCGATTACTAATGTACTATCATCACAGGGTAAGGCAGAAAAACGAGCGTTTGATCAGATTGATAACGCTCCAGAAGAGCGTGAGCGTGGTATTACCATTGCTACATCGCACGTTGAGTACGAAACAGATACGCGCCACTACGCGCACGTCGATTGTCCTGGACACGCCGATTATGTCAAAAACATGATCACTGGTGCTGCTCAGATGGATGGCGGAATCTTAGTGGTTTCTGCTGCTGATGGTGCTATGCCTCAGACGCGTGAGCATATTCTGTTGGCAAAAAACGTTGGTATTCCATCGTTGGTTGTTTACCTTAACAAAGTTGACATGGTTGATGATCCAGAAATGGTCGACCTTGTTGAAGAAGAGATCAAAGATCTTTTGACAAAGTATGACTTCCCAGCTGAAGAAGTTCCGTTTATTCGCGGTTCAGCTTTGAAGGCTTTGGAAGGCGAAGATAGCGAAATTGGAACGCAATCAATTGATAGGCTTATGGCTGCTGTTGATTCGTACATTCCAACGCCAACACGTGAAATTGACAAACCATTTTTGATGGCTTGTGAAGGCGTGTTTTCGATCGCTGGTCGTGGTACTGTTGCAACTGGTCGTATTGATCGTGGTCAGGTTAAAGTTGGTGAAGAAGTTGAGATCGTTGGTCTTGGCAAGTCTATGAAGACAATCGTTACTGGCGTAGAAATGTTCCGCAAGACACTCAATGAGGGTCAAGCTGGTGACAATGTCGGCCTACTGCTTCGTGGTGTTAAGAAGGAAGATATTGAGCGTGGTATGGTTATTGCCAAACCAGGTTCAGTGACTCCCCACAAAAAATTCGGCGCTCAAGTATATGTTTTGAGCAAGGATGAGGGTGGTCGTCACTCACCATTCTTTGGTGGATACCGTCCGCAATTTTATTTCCGTACAACAGATGTAACTGGTATTGTTCAGTTGCCTGAAGGTCGCGAAATGGTCATGCCTGGCGATAACGTCGAGCTGATCGTTGAGTTGATTGTTCCTGTTGCTATGGAAAAAGATCAACGTTTCCCTATCCGTGAGGGTGGAAGAACTGTTGGTTCTGGTGTTATTACAAAGATTCTAGATTAGTCTTGATAGGTTGCTTACATGAAAAAGCGTAAGATTCGTCTAACGCTCAGATCGTACGATCACCAATTGCTTGATAAATCAGTTAAGCAAATTGTGGTTACTGTTAAAAGAACCGGGTCCGACATTGTCGGTCCCGTTCCTTTGCCAAATGTACGACGGTGCTTCACAGTGTTGAGATCACCACACGTTAATAAAAAATCAAGGGAACAGTTTGAGCTCACAACGCACAAGCGAATCCTGGACATTATGTCTCCATCGGACCAAACGATGGACGCTCTCATGAAATTAAGTATTTCCTCTGGAGTGGATGTTGAGATTAAATAGTCGATTGAAAGGTATTCTGCATGGTTAACGGGCTTTGGGGCAAAAAGGTGGGTATGACCCAGATTTTTGTTCAAGAAGACGGACGGGCTTTACCGGTAACAGTTATAGAAGTTACTGGTTGGTTTGTTACACAGATCAAAGATGAGATTGTTGATGGTTATCATGCCGTCCAAGTTGCGCGTATGCGTAAACGATATCTTGGTAAAGACTTTGATCCTGCTTGGCTAAAAAACAAAAAAAGGTTCTTTGGTTTGGTTCGAGAGATAAGACTCGACCAGCCAGCGCAAGATGTTACCGTTGGACAAGCTTTACGTCTTAATGACGAATTGTTTGGCTCGGGTTCACTTGTCGATGTTACTGGAATCAGTAAGGGTTGCGGTTTTGCCGGTGTTGTACGTCGTTACGACTTTGCCGGTGGTCCAGCTTCTCATGGTCATAGGTTAGGCCGAAATCCAGGAGCTATGTGTGGTGCTCGTACGCAAGGAAAAGTACCAAAAGGGAAGAAACTTCCCGGACACATGGGTAACGTTCAGGTTGTTACACGCAATTTGAAGGTTGTTAGAATTGAGCTTGAGCATAATATTATGCTCGTTAAAGGCTCTGTTCCTGGCAAATCGGGTTCGTTCGTTTTTGTTAAGAAGAGTGGGTAACCATGACAGCTACACAGAAAGATAAAAACAAGACAACCAGTGCTGCCCCATCTTTGGGCTCAGTTGTTGGTTACAAAGATCTTGGAATGCAAACACCTGTAAAGGACGATCAAGACTCTATTGGTCGTGCTAGGGTTGGATACGCTATATGCGTTCGTCGTCACTTGCAAAATTGGCGTCAAGGTACTGTTGGTGTAAAGGGTCGCGCTGATGTGGCTTATACAAACCACAAGCCATGGCGACAAAAAGGTACTGGACGCGCTCGTGCAGGAACAAGACGTTCGCCATTGTGGCGTGGAGGCGGAGTCACTTTTGGACCGCAGGCACGTACACGCTCATTGAGTGTTAACAAGAAGCAGCGTCGCGTTATTTTCCAAAAAATTATCGCTCAGTATATTGACCAAGAACGTATTATTATTGCTGACTGGCAGATTAATGGTTTAGTTCCAAAAACTAAGCAAGCTGTTGAATTGTTGGCAAAACTTGGTTTGGCTGGTCATAAAGTCAACTTGTTTGTTGCTCCTGGTGACATTGTCACTCAGGCATCGTTTTGCAACATAAATAGCGTACAAGTTACGTTGTTTGATGAGCCTAACGTGTATGACATGACATACGCAGACTGCTGGGTTTTTAAAAAGGCTGATTTTGATGCCTTCAAAGCTATGGTGGCACAATGGATTTAAGTCTTTATAATATTATTGTTGCACCTGTCATCAGTGACAAGGCATATCGTGTTAACAGCGTTCATAAACAACTTGTTCTTCGAGTTCATATGAAGGCTAATAAGCCACTGATATCTGAAGCTTTAAATAAGCTTTTTAAGGTTGAAGTTGATACGATTCGTGTAGTCATTCGTAAAGGTAAGGCAAAGCGCTCTGGTCGTCATATGACTAGAGGTGTTCACAAAAAGATTGCTTATGTGACTTTGAAGGAGGGGTACTCCCTTGACTTCATTCCTACGTCTCATGTGCCTGTGAAGCCGCCGACCGTGCAAGCAGAAGCAAGCGTTGAGTAAGGGATAAGTAATGTCAGTCAAACTAAGAAAACCCAGGACGCCTTCTCAAAGGTTCCAATCATATATTGGCAACGAGGACATTACGCGCAAAAAACCGCTTAAGAGTCTGGTTGTTGGCCTAAGAAAAACTGGTGGTAGAAACGTATACGGACGTATTACTGTTCGTCACCGTGGTGGTGGAGCTCGTCGATTATATCGAGTTATAGATTTCCATCGTAGCATGCGTGATGTTCCAGGACGTATTGATTCTGTTGAGTATGATCCAAATCGCAGTGTTCGCATTGCATTGGTGGTATACGCTAACGGTGCTAAACGTTATATATTGCTTCCGCAAGGCGTTAAAGTTGGCGATACTGTTATTGCTGGTCAAGATGTTGAAGCAAAAACAGGTAACTGTTTGCCACTAAAAAATGTGCCCGTGGGTTTCCTTGTGCACAATATTGAAATGCGACCTAAGTCTGGTGGTGCGCTTGTGCGTAGTGCCGGTACTAGCGCTCAATTAATCGGTAAGGGTGATAAGTATTGTACGGTCAAAATGCCATCTGGCGAAGTCCGTATGATTCACCTTGATTGTTGGGCAACAGTTGGTGTACTCGGTAACGCTGATGTTAAAAACATTTCGATCGGTAAAGCCGGTCGTAAGCGTCACATGGGTATACGACCAACGGTTCGTGGTATGGCTATGAACCCTATCGATCACCCACATGGTGGTGGTGAAGGTCGTTCTAAATCTGGATCACATCCGACCTCTCCATGGGGTCAGCCGTGTAAAGGTTATAGAACTCGTAAGAAAAATAAGCGTGGTGCATCGTTGATCATCCGTAGAAGAAAAGCTAAGTAAGGAAACGTAAATGGCAAGATCCTCTAAGAAGGGCCCTTTCGTTGACGATCACTTGATGAAAAAAGTGCTCAAGTCAAAAGAAAGTGGCGATACTAAGTCCATTAAAACATGGTCGCGCCGTAGCATGGTAACACCTGACTTTGTCGGGCTAACCATTGCTATACATGACGGCCGAAAACATGTGCCAGTTTACATTACTGAAAATATGGTGGGGCACCTGTTGGGAGAGTTTGCGCCGACACGTACATTCAGAATGCACAGTGGCCAGCGTAAAGCCGGAGTTGCAGGGTAAGCGCAGTTACGGTAAGTTATTACTATAGGTTTAAATACAAAATAAAATCCGGTTGGGTTGGGTAAACATGAATTTTTGTGCAAAGGCAATGCGAATATCTTTTTCTCCGTACAAGTTGCGTCCCATTGTGGATGTCATCCGTGGCAAATCAGTGTCACAAGCATTAGCTTGGTTGTCTACATATCAAGTGAAGCGCGTGGTTCCGATTAGGAAACTAGTTGAATCGGCTTTGGCCAATGCTGTGTATGCTCACGAAGACTTGGATGTTGAACGTTTGATAGTTGGTGAAATTAAAGTAGACCAAGGGCCGACACGTAAATACTTTAAGCCTGGTGCTATGGGCAGAGCTATGCCACAAAAGAAGCGCACCAGTCACATTAGTGTCGTTTTAACGGTTAAAGCGTAGAGGCGTTATAGTGGGACAAAAAGTAAATCCTATAGGATTTCGTACAGGTGTGTATCTTGATTGGAAAGCAAAATGGTTTGCCCGTGGAGAATACGGGGAACAATTGCTTGAAGACTTGAGCATAAGAAACTTTATTGATAAGCGATTAAAGCATGCTGAGATCGCTAACGTTGTTATTGAAAAAGCTGGTGATGCTGTGCGCATTGTGCTCTTTTCTGGTAGACCTGGTATCGTTATCGGTAAAAAGGGTCAAGAGATTGATGCATTGCGACAAGAGTTCGCTAAGCTACTGAATCGACAAAATGTTGAAGTTTCAGTTCAAGAAGTTAAGCGTCCAGAGCTTGATGCAACATTGGTTGCAAGAAGCATTGCGGATCAACTGACTCGACGAGCTAGCTACAAAAAAGTTATGAAGCGAACAGCATCTACAACAATGCGCTCTGGAGCAAAGGGTATTTATATTCGTTGCGCTGGTCGAATTGGTGGAGCTGAAATCGCTCGAGCTGAGTGGGTTCGTATGGGATCAGTTCCGCGTCATACTTTGCGCGCTGATATTGATTATTCACTAGCAGAATCTATGACCACATACGGCATTATTGGTGTTCAAGTGTGGATTTGCAGAGGTGAGTACAAGGATGCATAATCTTTGTGCTTATGAAGGATAAAAAACCATGTCATTAATGCCACGAAAAGTTAAATACCGTAAAACACATAGGGGACGTCGTAAAGGTCGCTCTAAGGGCGCTTTGACTGTTGCTTTTGGTGATTACGGACTACAGGCTGTTGAGCCTGGATGGTTAAGCGCGGCTCAGATTGAGTCGTTGCGTGTTACCATCAATAGAAAAATTAAGAAAATCGGTAAGATTTTCCTACGTGTTTTTCCAGATAAACCGGTTACAAAAAAACCTGCCGAAACTCGCATGGGTAAAGGTAAAGGTAATGTCGATAGATGGGTTGCTGTTGTTAAGCGTGATCGTGTGATTTGCGAAATAACCGGCCTTAATGAACGAATGTCAAAAGATTTACTTCATTTGGCTTCGTCAAAATTACCTATGAAGGTTCGCTTTGTGAAGCGTCCGGGTCTAATAGAACAGGATGTTAACGATGGCCAATAAGTTAAAAGAAGAATTGAAAGGCATGGGCTTGGAAGAGCTTCATGTCAAAATTGGTAGCTTGCGTAGCGATTTATTTTCGCTTAAATTGCGCTCGGTTACACAGCCAGCTAAAGACACCAGTGAGTTTGCAAAACTACGTAAGGGCATAGCATGTGCACTAACGTTATTCGCGCAAAAACTAGGTGAGCGGGCTGCTATTGCTATGAATGAGGAAATTAATGGCTGATGAGCAGATGAAGCGCACCTTTAGGGGTGTTGTTGTTTCTGATAGTATGGATAAAACGGTTGTTGTTCAGGTTGAGCGCGTTTTTGCGCATCCTCGTGTCGGCAAAGTTGTTCGTACGTTTAAGAAGTATAAAGTGCATGATCAAGATGATCTTGCAAAGGTTGGTGATACGGTTAATTTTTACCAAGGTCGTCCACAATCCAAAACAAAGTACATGTACCTTTTGGATGTAGTTCAGACACAAACGGCTAAGGTGGCCTCATGATTCAAAAAGAATCGTATTTAAAGGTTGCCGATAACTCCGGTGCAAAAGAGATACAGTGTATTCATGTTATTGGAAGCACTGGAAAACGTTTTGCATATCTTGGTGAAACTGTTCGATGTTCTGTTAAATCTGCCATCCCTGGTGGGCAGGTTAAGAAGGGACAGATTGTTACAGCTGTTATTGTTCGTACACGCAAAGAGTGTGGACGTCCTGATGGAAGCTATATTCGTTTTGGTGACAATGCTGCCGTTATCATTAGTGGTTTAAAAGATAAAAAGCCATTGGGGACCCGTATTTTTGGCCCAATTGGTCGTGAATTACGTGCAGGCGGATATCAAAAAATCGTTTCGCTTGCTCCAGAAGTGCTTTAATAAGGGCAATTATTTTATGATGCGTATACGAAAAAATGATAAAGTTATGGTACTGTCCGGTAAGGACAAGGGTAAGACGGGTACCGTCTTAGCTGTTGATCCTCGCAATGATCGAGTACTAGTTCAAGGTGTTGCTATAATTACGGCACATCGCAAGGCTCGTCATCCTGGTCAAACAGGTGGGATTAAAAAGATGGAGCGTTACATTCCTTCGTGTAAAGTAATGCCTATTTGCCCAGAGTCTGGTAAGCCTACGCGTGTAGGCTGTCGTTTGTTAGAAAATGGCTCCAAGGTGCGTTACTCCAAACGTCACGATGAAAGCTTTTAAAGTTATTTGGTTGGGTAAGGAAACAGAATGAGTAAGGCAGCCCAATTTTTTGAACTGTATACAGGCAAGATTCGTCCTGAGTTGCAAAAACAGCTTGGTATCTCCAATATTATGCAGGTACCTAAAGTTGATAAGATTGTACTCAATATTGGTTGCAAAGAAGCAGTCAGAGACAGTCGAGCTTTGAAGCTTGTTCGCAAGGTTTTAACTAACATTGCAGGACAAACTTCGGTTAATACTTATGCTCGCAATTCTATTGCAGGTTTTAAGCTTCGTGAAGGTATGCCTATTGGCGCCAAAGTTACGTTGCGTGGTAAACAAATGTATGTTTTCCTTGAAAAGCTAATTTCGCTAGCACTTCCAAAAGTTCGAGATTTTCGTGGTTTAAACGATAAAATCGACGGTCGTGGTGGTTATAATATTGGTGTAAGAGAGTGGAACATATTTCCAGAAGCAGAAGCTGCTGCTGGAGAAAAGTTGTACGGTTTGAATGTGTCAATTAATACGACAGCCAAGACCGATGAACACACAAGGGCTTTGTTAGCCAGCTTTGGAATGCCGTTTAAGAAAAAAAATCAAGATAAGAAGAGGTCATAAGACGTGGCAAAGAAAGCACTTATAGAAAAATCGAAGCGGACGCCAAAATTTTCTACTCGACAACGTAATCGCTGTCAGGTGTGTGGCCGTCCTAGAGGTTACATGGGGTTTTTCCATGTGTGCAGAATTTGCTTTAGAAAGTTTGCCTTGCAGGGCTTGCTTCCTGGCGTCAAGAAGACCAGCTGGTAATTGCAAGGAATATTAATTATGTCTATTGATTCGATTGGAAACTTTTTAACAATTATTCGTAACGGTATTAGGGCGTCCAAACCACATGTGTCTGCGCCTTACTCTAAGATACGACAGGATATTGCCAACATTCTTAAGGATGAGGGTTTTGTACTGAATGTTGTTATTGAGAATACTGATCAGGTAACTGAGAAAAGTGTTAAAGTTTTCTTAAAATATGTTCGTGGTGAATCAGTCATTCACGAAATTAAACGTGTAAGTACGCCGGGTCGCCGTTCATACAAACGCGTTGTTAATTTTTCGCCCGTAATTGGTGGACTTGGTCTTTCGATCATGACAACCAATCGCGGCGTTATAACCGACAAAAAAGCCACTCAACTTCGCGTTGGTGGTGAAGTTTTGTGTACCGTTTGGTAAGGGGTAGGCATGTCAAAAATTGGACGTAAGCCGATTGCCCTTGGTGGCACAAAGGTTGAAGTAAAAGGCCAAGCAGTTCATTACTCTGGTGGTAAAGCTTCTGGTGTTTACACTGTGCATGATGATATTGAAGTTTTGTTTGAAGATGCCTTGATTACACTCAAGCCTCGCGTTCAGAACCGTGATACCAACATGATATGGGGTCTTCATCGAGCATTGCTTGCTAATAAGATTAAGGGTGCAGATGTTGGTTTTGTGCGCAAACTACAAATTATTGGTTTGGGTTACAAAGCTATTCTAAAGGGCCGCAACATTGAATTGTCTCTGGGGTTCAGCCATAAAATTAATTATGAGTTGCCAGAGGGAGTTGATTTATCAACTGATAAATCTGGACAGAATTTAACCTTTAGTTCTTACGACAAAGAAGTTCTTGGTACCGTATGCAGTCAGATTCGTTCAATGCGACCACCAGAGCCTTACAAAGGCACCGGCGTTCGTTATGATGATGAGATTGTGGCACGCAAGGCCGGCAAGTCGAAGGCTTAATGTGAATAATACTATAGAATACAGGATATAGCCGTGTCTTACGGACGAATGATCTCTCAGAGAAAAAAACGACGCGTAGCGCGCGTTGGACGAAAATTACGTGCAAGTGAGTTCCCGCGAGTTCGTGTATTTAGAAGCAACAGCTCTATTTATGCACAGCTCATTGATGATACTCAGCATAGAACAATAGTTAGTTTTTCTTCATTAAATTTGGAGAAACCTTCGGGGGATAAAACAGCTATCGCTCATGCTGTTGGCCTAGAGCTAGCTAAGCTTGCGCAAGCAGCAAATATTGATAGAATTGCTTTTGATCGTGGTGGTTACCGCTATCATGGACGAGTTAAGTCACTTGCTCAAGGGTTGCGTGACGGCGGTCTACAGCTTTAATCGGGATTATTTATTATGGCAGAAGCAAGAAACAAAACGAGGCGAGGCAGAGATGGTGGGAGAGAATCCCGCGCTGCTGCTGATCAATTCGTTGATAGCGTTATAAGTGTAAAGCGAGTTACTAAAGTTACCAAAGGTGGTAAACGGTTTTCCTTTTCAGCATTTGTCGTTTCTGGTGATCAGAATGGCAAAATTGGTTCTGGACTAGGTAAAAGCCGAGAAGTATCCTCTGCTATTAGTAAGGCAACTGCTCGTGCTCGTAAGGCGATGATTGATGTCGCATTACGTGGTGTGACATTGCCGTATGACATTCAGGGACAACATGGTGCATGCAATGTTTTATTGCGCTCTGCGTATAAGGGGACTGGCGTAATTGCTGGTGGCCCAATGCGTGCAGTTTGTGCTGTGCTTGGTCTTAAGGATGTTCTTGCTAAGAATCTTAGTAACGGTTCGCCGGTTAATATTGTAAAAGCAACGCTTAATGCTCTGTCAAAATGCCGATCAGCTGAGCATATGGCAAAGCTGCGTGGTAAAACTGTACAAGAGATAGTGAAAGGTTAAGATGCTTAGTTTACACAACAGGGTTGGTCTTTGTAAAAAGCGCAAACGCGTTGGACGTGGTGGTGATCGTGGTGGAACATCTGGACGAGGCCATAAAGGTCAAAACGCTAGATCTGGCGGTCGAGTTGGACCAGCTTTTGAAGGTGGACAGATGCCGCTTGTTCGTCGCTTGCCAAAGCGCGGTTTTAACAACAAACGCTTTAGAGTTTCATACGAGATAGTAAGTCTTTCTCGCTTGAACGGTGCGTTTGATGAAGGTGCAGTTGTTGATCGAGCATCTCTTATTGCTGCGGGTATAATTAAAAAAAGCTCACGCAAACCAGTCAAAATTTTGGCTGATGGTAAGCTTGAGAAAAAACTGACATTGAATGTTGACGCATTCAGTCAGACTGCTCGTGCAACTGTAGAAGAGCTTGGTTGCCAGATTGGCCAGGAGCTAGGATAGTAAAAGGGTGCTAACGTGATTTTGTTAAGAAGTATTAGAAACATTTTTGCAATACCAGAACTTGTACGCAAATTAGCGTTTACACTGGGTGTATTTATTATCTACAGACTGGGATCTTTGGTTCCAATAGTTGGGATAAACACGGTATTGCTTTCCAAGCATATGACTCAATCGGGACTCTTTACTAAAGGGTTTTTGGGATATTTGAATGTGTTTTCTGGTGGTTCTTTACAGAGCGCCACGTTATTTGCTTTCGGTATTAGTCCTTACATAACAGCATCGATCATGATGAACCTGTTAACTATGTCGGTTCCTTGGCTCGAAGCTTTGCAAAAAGAAGGTGAGTTTGGGCGTCGTCAGATTAATCAGTATACGCGCTATCTAGCCATTGCATTGAGTCTTTTTTGGGGCTCTATGTATGTTGGTTACTTGGAAATGCAGGGACTTGCTTTAAGTCCTGGATGGAGCTTTAGAGCACTATTCTTGCTTTCCATAATGATCGGTACGTTGTTGGTTATGTGGTTGGCAGACCAAATATCGCTGTATGGTGTTGGTAATGGTAGCTCAATGATTATTTTTGCGGGTATTGTTGCACGTTTTCCGGTTTATATCCAGAGAACGGTTGCAATGGTTCAGCAGGGTGAAATGAGCATCTTTATCGCGCTTGGTGCTTTGGTAATGTTTATCGGGTTGGCTGTTTGTGTGATCTTTTTAGAAAAAGGTGAACGCAAGGTTCCGGTGCAATATGCTCGTCGCATTATTGGTAATCGTGTGTATGGCGGACAAAGCTCATACATTCCATTTAAAATTAATGTTGCAGGTGTGATGCCGGTGATTTTTGCGGCACAGGTTATGTCTGTTCCGACCATGCTTGCTAAATTGTTTTCATATCTAACCGCTTCGTGGTCAGGATTTGGAATTTTTGATGCTATGGCTGGTAGCGCTTTATTTTTGTATTTAGCTCGCTTTGCTTTAATTATGGCATTTTCATTCTTTTACACGGCGTTGGTATTTAATCCTACCGAGCTTGCGCAGAACATTAAAAAAAGTGGTGGATTTATTCCTGGAGTTCGTCCGGGTAAGCAAACGGCTACTTTCTTTGATTATCTGTTGAATCGTATTGGTTTGGTTGGTGCGCTGTATTTGGCTACACTTGCTATTTTGCCAGACATTGTTTCGCAGTGGCTTTATTTACCATTCCACTTTGGTGGAACATCACTTTTGATTATGGTTGGTGTGGCGCTTGAAGTGTCATCGCAGATTGAATCGTATCTGATTGAACATCGATATGAAGGATTTCTGACAACCGGCCGTATAAAGAGACGATAACGCTATGCAATCAGATCAATTACAACGCGATTTACAAAAGATCATAGTTCTTGTTGGGCCTCCGGGTTCCGGCAAGGGGACACTTGCGCAGCGAATGCTTGAGCGATGTTCTTATTGTCATGTTTCGACCGGAAACTTGTGCAGGGACCATCTAAATCGGCAGACTGAGGTGGGTAAGAAGATAGCCTTTGCTATGAATTCTGGTAAACTTGTAGCAGATAGTCTTATTGTTCAGATGGTAAAAGATTTTTTTGATCATCGTAAAGAACATGATATTCCTGTGATTCTGGATGGTTGTCCTCGGACAATTGAACAGGCTCGCATGTTGACGCAAATGCTAGGTGAAACGGCAGTTTTCCGTATTATTTGGCTGAAGTTATCTGATGATGATATTGTTAGAAGAATCGTCAACAGAGTAATTTGCAGTAATTCCAAATGTGCTCAGGTTTATTCATTGCTTGAAGGGACTGCAAAGTCTCGTGTGATGAATGCCTGTGATAAGTGCGATGGTTTGCTGTTACATCGGGATGATGACAAAGAAGATATTGTGAGACAACGCTTGCTCGATTATCATAAAAATGAGCGTGAGATCATTGAATTTTACAGAAACACTGGTGCTGAAGTCGAAGGATTTGATGCATCCGTATTGGTTGATCAGATTTTTGATTCAGTTACACGTCATTTGGGTTGCTTATAGTTTATGATTACGATTAAGAACAAGATAGCAATCAAAAAAATGGAAACAGCTGGAAGCAAGCTTGAGTCAATTTTACTAAAATTGAACAAGCATGTTGTTCCGGGTGCTTCCACACATGATATTGACCTTTGGATAGAAGAACAACTTCGTGAACGTGGATTAGACACTCGCATGAAGGGATACCGTGGTTATCAGCATGTAAGCTGTATATCAGTTAATGACATGGTGGTGCATGGTGTACCTAGTGGGTCGACTATTTTGCGCAATACAGATTTTGTGACAATAGATGTTTGTGCGTCCTTTAAGGGGTATTGTGCTGACATGGCTCGGCAATTTTTTGTCGGTCAGGTTGACCAAAAAACTAAGGATTTGGCTCGAGTTGCTCAAGAGGCGCTTGATGCTGGAATTAGTTGCGCAGTACCGGGCAATCGCCTGGGTGATATTTCGTCGGCTATTCAACAAGTTATTGAGTCTAATGGATATGGTGTTGTTCGTGACTTTGCTGGTCATGGGCTTGGCAAGCGCATGCACGAAGATCCAGAAATACTTAATTATGGTATTCCTGGAACGGGGCCCATTTTACGAGATGGTATGACGTTTGCAATTGAGCCTATGATTACCATGGGTGACTACAAAGTCTTTATTGATAAAGATGGATGGACAGTAAAAACAGTTGACGGAAGTCGAGCAGCGCATGTTGAGGATACTATTTTGATCTCGAATCAAGGTCCTCGTATTTTGACGCGTTCGAACCTATGAAAAGAGTCGCATGAGAACGAATACAAAAACTGACGTAATCAGGGTTGATGGTGTGGTTAAAGAAACACTACCTAATGCTATGTTTCGTGTAGAAATTGAAGGTGGCCTTGAGGTGCTTGGTCATGTTTCTGGTAAGATGCGTATGAATTACATACGAATTTTGCCTGGTGACAAAGTCGCACTTGAGCTGTCTCCTTATGATTTAACGCGTGGACGAATTGTCTTACGCTATAAAAAAAATCAGGCAACCAATGTTGGTTAAGGGAATAGAGTTATGAAAGTCAGGACATCAGTTAAAAAAATGTGTCGTGATTGTCGCGTTATTAAGCGTGGCAAGATAGTACGTATCATTTGTAAAAAAAATCAGCGTCATAAACAGCGTCAAGGGTAACTTGATCTTGTTTAAAAGAACGTTCTGTAGAGGTTTATATGGCACGAATTAGTGGCGTTACATTGCGAAGAGATAAACGTGTTGAATATGGATTGACTGGTGTTAAAGGCATCGGCGTCAATACATCGCGTATTATTTTGGGCAAAGCCAAAGTTGATCTAGACAAGCGTGTCAAAGATCTGGGTGATGATGAGATTGCTACCATCCAAAAAATTATAGATTTAGAGTTCCCAGTTGTTGAAGGTGAGCTAAATAAGCGTGTTCATGAAGCTATTAAACGGCTTCGCGACATTCATAGCTACCGTGGATTGCGACACCATCAGGGTCTACCTGTTCGTGGGCAAAACACAAAAAACAATGCGCGTACGCGTAAAGGTCCTCGACGTCAAGCGATCAAGAAAAAATAACATTATTGTTCAAGAGGTAATTGAGTAAGAATGGCTTACAAAAAGAAAACAAAAAAACAAAAACGTCACGTTGAGACGGCAGTGGCTCACGTCAAGTCGTCATTCAACAATACGTTGGTAGCAATTACAACACCTGAGGGTGATGTACTGCTACGTTGTAGTTCGGGAAGACTTGGTTTTAAAGGCTCGCGAAAGGGTACACCCTTTGCGGCTTCTCAAATAGCCACTACTCTTGCCAAAGATATGATTCCTCTGGGAATCAAAAATCTTGAAATTAATGTACAGGGTCCTGGATCTGCTAGAGATTCAGTTGTTCGTACTTTCCAAGCAAATAAATTTAATATTACGGTTCTGCGTGAGGTAACACCATTGGTACACAATGGATGTCGTCCTCCAAAGAAACGTCGCGTGTAAGGCTAGGTAGATAAATTATGAAAAAACCTACTGTTGGCGCTCGTACAGGAGCCCCAGGCGACAAAGGTCAGCAACAGCAGCAAAAGCCGCCGGCGCGACGTGGTCGTAAATTGTCTGAATACGGTAAGCAGCTAAATGAAAAGCAGCAGCTAAAACGTGAATATGGTATGCGCGAGAAGCAATTTAAACGCTTTTTTGGCATAGCAGAACATAGTGCTGGTGCACCAGGTGAGAACCTTTTGAGTTTGCTTGAGCGTCGTCTTGATAATGCTGTGTACAGAATGAAGTTTGTGGTAACACGACGACAATCTCGCCAGATTATTGTACACGGTCATATTTTGGTAAACGGCAAAAAAGTTTATTCGCCGTCTTACCTAGTTGGGATTAATGACGTTGTTTCATTAGCAGATAACGTTGTTAGTAAAGAGAAATTTTTAGAACAGGTCGTCGACAAACGTATGGCGGTTGCGGTTAAAACTCCTGAGTGGGTTGAGGTTGATAAGGTCAGCAGAAAAGGAACGGTATTACGCCTTCCTGTTCGCTCTGATATCACAACTCCTGTTGAAGAACACTTGATTGTTGAGTTGTACTCTAAATAATGATGGTGATGATACATGGGAGCGCAGTCCGACAGTTTGTCGAATACGTTGGGGGATTATATGGACGGTAAAGAATACCAGTCTTTAACAATTGCTCGTGTTGGTTGGAAAAAGTCGTCGTTAACAGCGACTAAGGGTGAGCTTGTTGCCCAACCTTTAGAGCCAGGCTTTGGTACAACATTTGGCAACGCGTTGCGACGTGTGCTACTTGGTGGTGTTGAAGGTGCTGCGGTGACTTCGGTCATCATTAAAGGCATTAATAATGAATTTTCAACCTTGCCGGGTGTCGTTGAAGACTCCTTGCATATTACGTTGAACATCAAAGGCATCGTTGTTAAAAGCAAAGACGGTAAGCCGGGCAAAATGCATCTTAAGTCTAACAAGGCTGGTGCTGTTACGGTTGCCGATATTGTCGCTGACGATAATATTGAGTTAATTAATTTAGAACATGTTATCGCTAATTTGGCTGATGATGGTGTTCTTGATGTAGAATTTTTTGTTGAACCTGGTCGTGGGTATCAACCTGCAAAATGGCCAGAAGACAAAAAATTGCAAGATGACGACAGGGTCTATCTTGACGCTATGTTCTCGCCAGTTCGCCAAGTTGCTTGGCATACTGAAAAGGCGCGTGTTGGTGGAAAGATCGATTATGACAAATTGCTTCTGACTGTTGAAACAGATGGTTCAGTAAGTCCTATTGATGTCGTTCATTACGCAGTTTCTGTAATCAGAACTCAGATGGAGCATTTTTTGGTTGATGATGAAATTCCATTTAATGAAATTTCACACAAGCCAGAAGATCTCGATGTTGCCAAAGATGCAAATCAGGAAGTTCTCTTGCCTTCAGGTATTTCAGTTGATCTGCTTCTAAAGCCGATTGATGAGATGGAACTTTCAGTTCGAGCCCATAATTGCTTGATCAATGCTGACATTAAGCGCATTGTTGATCTGGTTAATTTGGACGAAGAACAGGGACTTAACATCAAAAACTTTGGTAAAAAGTCTTTGGGTGAAGTTAAAGAAAGTATGAAAAATCTGGGTCTTACTTTTGGTATGAATATTCCAGAGGAAGCGTTACACGCTGCTCTTGCTGCCAAAAGTAAAGCAGAATAAAGCCGAAAACGAGATCATACGATGAAACATCAGATTGGTTATAGAAAGCTAAATAAAAAGCCAGCTCATAGACGCTCTATGATACGCAATCAAGCTATTACTTTGATTGACAATGGCCATTTAGTTACCACAAAAGCACGAGCAAAAGAAGTTCGTATTTTTGTTGAAAAATTGGTTACTATTGCTCGCGTTGGTAATGAGTTTAATGCTCGTCGTCGCGCA
The DNA here is from genome assembly GCA_018663245.1 of bacterium. Classification (GTDB taxonomy): domain Bacteria; phylum Babelota; class Babeliae; order Babelales; family JABJEI01; genus JABJEI01. The sequence goes on along the minus strand of JABJEI010000025.1, from coordinate 6,260 downwards.
CAAGCAATTTTGCCTTATAAGCAAGAAACATTGATTCGACTTTTTAAAGAAGTTGCACCACGATATGTTGATCGTCCAGGTGGATACACTCGTATCATACCGCTTGGTCGTCGCCTAAGTGACACAGCTGAATTAGCTCGTCTCGAGTGGGTATAAAACATTTGTAGGACCTCAATGTCTGATCAGAATATTATTGATCGTATTGAACTTGCATTAGATCAAGTACGCCCCGCTATCCGAATGGATGGTGGGGATGTGCTTTTTGTTTCTCTAAAAAATAATATCTTATTTGTTCGCTTGACCGGCGCTTGTGTCGGTTGCCCATTTGTACAGCTTACGCTTAGTGCTGGCATAGAAGAGACGGTTGTCCGTCTTGTTCCTGAGGTGCATTCGGTTAAATTTGGCTAATAATGTTTAATGAAGCTTTATCCATCATGCTTGTGAATTTGCGTCGACTCAGACTTAAATTTCCTTTTTTATCCTATTAATTTTTACTTTACCTAATCGTAGAAGTTCTAAGTACGGACGCAGACTGATGGAATTACACTGTCCGAGCAAGGCTTATGCCTCCTCCACTATTAAATAACTCTTACCTTGCCTGCATGCCCTCCTTGTCCTGCGAACCCTTGGCGAAGCGGGATCGTAGCTTTTAAGCGAAGTAGGGTCCGGCCAAGCTTTATATGAAGCCTAAAAGCGAACTCAACTTAGTTGTTTTAAAAAAGTTCACAGTTTGTCATCCCCGGCTTTGAACGGGGATCCAGTCTTTTAGTAGCTCATTTAAATAAAGATGGGCGTGATATTTTCTTGTTTTGTTTTGCAAACATTTTGCTACACAAGTTTCAATTTCAAGACTTCAGCCTTTATTTTACGTATCAAAATCTAATAAAAAAGCCCCCGTATGCAAAATGCTACGGAGGCTTTTTTTAGATTTGTTTAGAAAGTTTTAGGTAATAAGGCCAACAACCAAGGCTGACAAGAAGTTTGCCAATGTTGCTGCAACAACGGCACGTAGGCCAAGCTCTGAAAGCCATGCTCGCTTGCTAGGTACCAACGCTCCAATACCGCCAATTTGAATACCGATGCAAGATAGATTTGAGAATCCGCACAAAACGTAGGTCAACAGAGTAAGCGCTCGTGGTGATACTTGTTCTTTAACTAGCTGTGAGTAGGCGACCATCTCATTAATGATTACTTTTATACCAATAAGCTTACTTGCGATCCAGGCTTCATTTCCTGTAAATCCTAGTAGGTAACCAAACGGCAAGAACAATACTGCAAAGATATCTTTGAGGTGGTAAACCGGAGGGTGAACGCTGAATGAGAATAACCAGTAAAATAAATTTTGCAGACCGACGACAATCGAGTCACCAAGCGCTAGCAATGCGATGAAGGCAATAAGCATTGCACCAACGTTGAGAGCTAACTGTAGTCCGTCAGAGGTTCCGGTTGAGATTGCGTCTAACATGTTTTTTGATGGACTTTTCATGGATATGGTTCCAGAGGCCAACGTTTTGGGCTTGCCTGTTTCTGGAAGCATGATTTTTGCCAATAAAATCGTAGCAGGAATAGCCATAATGCTTGCACCTAATAGGTGGGATACTGGAACTCCCATAGATGCGTAAACGAGCAGAATTGCGCCACTTAAGGTACCCATGCCACTCACCATGACCACAAACAACTCAGATTTGGTCATTCCGTCAAGATAATGCCTTATTAGAAGTGGTGCTTCGGTTTGTCCCAAAAAACTATTGGATATCGCGCACAGTGTTTCTGCGCCAGAGGTTCCAAAAAGAGGTTGTATAACAATTCGGACCAGAGATACAGCACGTTGTATTATTCCAAAGTGGAACAATAGTGCCATGAATGCACCAAAAAATACTATTATAGGAAGAACATTAAAGGCAAAGACAAATCCCCATGGACCGCTTGGATTAGCTAAATTACCAAACAAAAATGTGATTCCATCTGTTGCACTCAAATATAGCGCATTGGCTGCATCGGCTAGAAAGCTTATAGTAGATCGTCCTATCTCTGTTCTTATAACTACAAAGGCTAGTATAACTTGCATAATAAGTGCGCTGATTACCAGGCGCACGTTAATTTTGCGCCTGTTGTTTGACAACAGGTAAGCAAGTCCTAGAACAACTGGGATTCCCAATAAGTTCATGTAACGATTGTACGTTGTAAGATAGGTAGTTATAGCTTGTAGCACCGGCAGGTCCTTTTCGTTTTGGTTGTAGGAAATGAGCTAGAATTAGCCTATTTTTATAGGCTGAGATAACCGTTTTTGACGGGCAGATTCAAGATGGGCGTAAATGATTTCGTCCAAATTACCTTGCATGACGATGTCGAGTTTGTTGAGTGTTATCTGTGCGACATGATCAGTAACTCGGTTTTGAGGGTAGTTGTATGTTCGTACTTTTTCTGCACGCATACCACTACCGACAAGTTCTTTGCGCTGAGCGCTACGCTCGGATTGTTGCTGCTCACGCTGAGCCATGGCAATACGTGCTTTAAGAATCTTCATCCCTTTGTTTTTGTTTTTTAGTTGCGATCGCTCATCTTGGCACGAGACTGTTACGCCTGTAGGAAGGTGAGTTATTCTGACAGCAGAATCTGTTGTATTAACATGTTGTCCACCGGCACCACTGGCCCTGAATACATCTATACGAATGTCATTTGGATCAATAATGCTGATATCGTCAGTTTCGACTTCAGGTAAAACGGCAACGGTTGCTGTTGAGGTATGAATTCTTCCAGAGCCTTCTGTCTGTGGTACACGTTGTACGCGATGTACACCGGACTCATGCTTCAGGCTTCCGTAGATATCTTTGCCTTTGATATTGACGATAACTTCTTTTATGCCTCCCAAGTCTGTTGTGCTTGTGTTGGCGACATCAACTCGCCAACCTTTGCTCAGAGCATAATTGGTATACATTTTGAGAAGATTACCAGCAAACAGAGCTGCTTCTTGTCCCCCTGCACCTGCACGAATTTCTAAAAAAATTGAACAAGTATCAAGTTCATCTGGTGGATGTAATAGGTCTTCAAGAAGAGTTTTGGAGTCTGTTTGTTGTTGAGCTAGTTCTTTAAGCTCGGCTTGGTAAAGCTGGTTGATTTCGGCATCATCAGAACTTTGAAGTTGCGTTTCTACCAGCTTTATTTCTTGTGTAATATTATCCATAGTGTCATGAGCATCAAGGAGCTTTTGAAGGCGCGTGTGTTCTTTTTGAACAGTTTTGCGTTCTTTATAGTCCAAATCGTCTTCAACAAGTCTTTTGCTTAGCAAATCGACATGTTCACGTATCGTTGACCATTGATTGCTTATATCACTCATGACGTTTGTAACTCGGTATTACTCGTCCGTAGTAGCGGCCGGAGCGTCAGGCTTTTCTTCACTTTTTGCAGGAGCTGCTTTTTTTGTTTCACCAAACTTTTTCATGAACTTTTCAATTCTACCAGCAGTATCAACAAACTTCTGTTTGCCAGTAAAGAATGGGTGGCAGTTTGAGCACAAAGTTGATTTTAGTTCTGGTAATACTGATTGTGTTTTAAAGCTATGGCCGCAAGCGCAGGTTGCCGTTACTTCAAGCATTTCCGGATGCAGATTTTTTTTCATACAAAAAACCCTCAATTTTTACGTTTTAAATAACTATTTTTTCTCTTTATAAGAACACTTTCCAGTATCAAGCAAAAAGTAAAATCTGTAAAGTAAGTGAATGGATTTTTGCAAAATTGTTGTTTTATTTCTATATAAAATGCAATAATAATTTCAGGAAGACTTTATTAGGAGTGGTATAATGAAAAAATTAATGTTCGTGTTGGGGACGCTATTTCTGGGTACATGCTATGCATTTACTGTGCGATTTGATCCTATCTCGTCGGTGTATCCACGAGATTTACATGTTTGTCATGTTGCGTATCGCAAAAAGACAACTGGAGAGCCAACAATGTTTCAGTTGAAGCCTGGAGAGTCCAAGGGTGAGACTGAATGGGCGCACACTAATACCATCGGCATGCATGAAAAATATCCTCTGTGTATCAAAAAGTTACGAGAAGGTAATATTGTGCAAGAACGAGTTACAGTTGCTGGTTGTTGTGAGTGTGTTGTTATTCGTTAAGATCAAGAATGTATTAATTATTATTAGAACCAGGCTTTTCTGGTTGGTTTCTTTACGGTTACCGTATGTTTATAACTAGAAAGTAATCTGTTAGAAGCGTCGTTCCCAAAGTAGTGGTATGGGTTATCAATTATTTTGATGTTGTGTTTCTTAGTTAGGACATCATAGAGACTTCTTTTGAAAATGATGCCCTTATTTTTCTTCAGATTTTCTAGGTAATCATTATTAATTTGGGTGTGGCCTGGGGTTCCGGAACTTTCCATTAGTTCAGCGTTGTTTACTGTTTTGCCAAAGACTTCGTACACGGGATTCAGTAGTCCAATTTTAGCGCCGACGACATTTCCAAATGCTAGACCGATACGCATTTTCACTTTGCTTCGTTTGTTTCTTATAGTTTGTATGTTGTAGCGGTCGATTACTTTATGGAATTCTTGCGCTATGAGTATTGCGTCAACAAGGCAACTTTTTGATCGTATTTCTACTTGATAAGCATCGCCAACGGTTTTGATACGTTTTGTACCTTTGAACTTCTCGAGAACCGTGTCAAATTTTGAGAACATGTAGTGTAGAAAGTTTATTATTAATCTACTATTACCCTTATGACTTTCTGTCATTGCGGTAAAGCCTTTAATGTCGGTAGACAGAATAACGGCCTTATGTGTTGTAAGTGCATGGTTTTTTATTTTGTGTTTATAAGATATTTTTTGAGGCGGTAAGGTTTGTATACTTTCATAAATATAGATACCACTTTCTAAGCCCTTTGGGCGAATTATTTTTTTGGTCCATATCAACTCTTTATCTTCGAGGATAAGTTTTTGGAAATATCTGTCTATAGGCAGGCGAATATAGCTACCTATGTCATCTATGGAACTTATGCTGGATATTGATGGAGAGCTTATTAAGTTTGTATTTTCTTTTAATGATTCATCATCAGTTACATCTAGGCTATCAATGTCTTCTGTTAAGCAATCGCTTGATGAAGATGAATAAGTTGTTGATGTAGAATCTTCTTTTGGAGTTTTCATTCGAGCGGCTAGGTTTACCACTGAGCCGAATACATCGTATGTGCGATTTTTTTTGTAAAGATACGCTCCTGTGACATTTCCTGAGGCAATACCAATTTTAGTGATGCAGCGTGTGCCAAACATTTTATTATAATTTTGAACGATACGTTGTAACTTTTTTGCAACAATAAGTGCTCTCTTTTTATGTGCATTTTCGTTTATGTCGTTATATTGCTGTTTAATTTCGAGCAGAAGGACACTGCCTCCTGTTTTAATTTTGTTAATAAATGGTTGTTTTTTTAATAGGTGCCCGTCAAATTGTGTAAATAAAGAATTTAATGTGGTGATATATTTTGACAAGGGCTTTGCCGGTAGGCCGCTTAATTCAACAAAAACGATAGTTGATGTATTGGGTGTAATTATGGCATTTCTAGTTGAGAGAGTATTGTCATCTTCATCTGTATTAAAGTTATCTGATGAGAAGTGAAAGCTTGTTGTGCGTTTGAGTGTTGGTGGCGAATTTTGTTGTTTGTAGGCACGAATTTTTTTCTTTAATAGGGCAAATGGATTCCACGTCGCAACTGTTTGCGAGCAGCTTATAAGCATTAGAAATGTTGCAAAAAACAAACCCCATTTTATGGAAAATTGTTTTAAAGAGAACCAATTCATATTTATAGCCCTCCGTTTTTGAGCAAAAAATAGACTATGTCCTATTTTAAGACTAGCATGGGTTGTGTCAATTTGTCAATTAAACTGGCTGTAAGGTGGAATTGTTAGGTATAGTGATTGACTGGTTTTGCTTATGAAATCAGGATATTGGTTAAAAGCCGTCCAGCTTATTGTATAGCCAGTCTTGGCAAATTACGTAAGTCCATGCGATAAGTTTTATGGGCTTATCGATTGCTATTGTTTGACAGTCTGTTGTGTGTTATAAACCAGACAACTAATTGGACCAATCGATATGCAAAAGGAGCTCAACATGAAGGTCCCTCGTTCTAGAATCACGCTACTAAACTTTTTTTTACTGACACTTTTTGTGAGTGTCGCGCATGCCGATTATCGGGATGATGAATGGAATCACAACGCCGTTTTTACAACACAGAAACAGGCGGGAACAAAAGTTCCAGTCGTGGTT
>JABJEI010000014.1 GCA_018663245.1 bacterium | reverse complement strand
TTGATTCTTTTACCTCTTGCCAGGTTTGTCCCTTCCATGGGTTTGCATGGTTGGTTTGGTAAACGGTAAGTTTGCCTGCATTGTCCCAAACTGTAACAGATTGCAGCTTTGTTTTAAGTGCTGTGATCGAGCTAGTACCTTCAGCTTTCATGACTTTTGCGACCAAGGTGCTCCACGGCTGTTTGTTTTTGTAGGTTTCTAGTGTGCTTAGTACATCGATGTTGTGTTGTTGTGCTAGCTGGGCAACTTTACCGGCTAATTCAAGGTGTACGGTATATTCAAGGAAAAAATAAAACTTCTCGATTTGTTCTATCAACTCCGAGGGGAAGTTGAGACCTTGGGTACCAAAAAAATCTGTAACTTCGCTCTTGTATAGTGAGTCTGTAAGGTAGCCTGGCGATGGAGAAAAAAGTTTTGTAGCGTATATTTTAAAAATTTTATACAGATTATCTACTTGGGTTTTGCCCTTAGCAGCTTGTTGTGTAGCCAGTTGGGCAGTCTGTGCTAGTTGCTGTTTGATACTGGCTTGACTGGCTGCAACTTGTTGGGGTATTTGCTTAATCTGCGCAGCTCGTTGAGTGACGCTGACTTTGTCAGCGAATAATGTTGTGCAAAGACTTATGGCCATGATAGCCAAAATAAGTGGCCTGGCGTGGTGAGTATTCATTATAGTGACCTTCATTTGAAAGTTATTTTATAGATACGTTTGGCACAGACCAGATGCTTGAACAGCCAGGTGACATTAATCCGATACCATGAAAAATCGACATAAAGTCATCAAGCCCGGGCTCGATCCATCGGCCAATCTTATTTTTTTGTTCACCTAGTTTTTGATATAGCGTTAACCTTGCCTGTCCCCAGGTTGTATCAATTTCAAAGCTCAGTGTTATAGGGTCTGTTCCAATCTGTTTTGATATAGCAGTATCGATGGTGGCAAGAGGTGTGCGCTCTATTGCTTTTTGAAGAGTTGGGACAGCTTGTGTTGTTTGGCTTTTACGTGTGTCATCAGAACCAAATACAATCTTAAGTTCTGGGCTTCCGTCTTTTTTTAGGTCGCCATAGATACCAAATAATCGATATTGATATTGACGAGCCTTTGCGCCTGAAACATGTCGCCCTCTGTTGAACTGTACCCCGACAAAGAACGGATATGTTGCCTGTACGAGTGTTACATCTGTACTGATTGTGTAGCTACGACTTGGGGCGACATATTCGGTAAAAATATTATTTAGTGAAGCTGAAGCAAACTGTGGTGCAGGCTTGGGATTCTTCTTGGTAGGTTTTTGGTAAAAAGGTCGTCCCATGGCTGCCTGAATAAACTGTTTGTTACCTTGATCATAGATCCAGTGACCCGTTATTGATCCGATGTTGCCCAGGATGTCGTACCATGAATCAGAGAGTCCTGGGGTAAGCATTTTTGCAGCCTCAAATTGAACATCTGCTTGCATGACAGTTTTTGCAGAGGCTGATTGATTTTGAGCACACTTTTTATCTGACCATTGTAGCTCTTTGCAAACTTGTTCGGTTGGGTAATCTACCAGAAATGCGCGTCGGTCATTGTGTCCGCTTATTCCGCGAGCCGTGTAGGCAATGCTTTGGTTTGATGCCTGTTGTGCGGCTAAGTAATCGCTTTTGCTCACATTAACACTGCTTTTTGCATTTTTCACTGCGGCCTTTTGCAATTTGGTTGCCATACTTTTTTGAGTTTTTATGTTTGCTTTGCTATCGTCGCTGGCTTTTTTAAGTTTTGCTTGCGCAGCCTTTGCCTTTGCCATGTCTTCTTTTGAAAATTGGATCGTGGCCGACATCCCTGCGCCTTGTGCTACACCTTGAACTATCATCTCCGGTGCTGCATCAATAGCCGTCTCAATTATCCAAGTGATAAGGAGTCCTTGTGGATTAACTGATTCAGTAATATTTTTTGCCATGTGACGAATTTTGCCCCATGCGGTTGCATCTAATTTCAGATAAAGAAACAGGCGATCTGGGGTGTATACATTGCCGAGTGTAGATATGTTTTCTATTCCGGCCATGTACTGCAATGTTCGCTTGTAATCGTTAAAAATATGCTCTCGCTCAAAAGTAAGGTGCTCTAAGAATAGGGAGGTCAACTCCTTTATTTGTTTATTGCGATCAGAGTTTGGTGTGATTGTGTCCAGGGCGGTTTTAAGCACTTTTTCTGTGAATTGCCCCCATGTTTTTTTGTACTTATATAAGCGTTTTGCAAGTTCGGATTTTAATGTTTTGGCGAGTAGGAGATGTTGATGTTCTTGATAGTTGACGGAGGCTTTAGTGTTGTGCGCAAGTTTGATTTTTTTCTGGATTTTATCAATCTGTTTAGCTAGCTCGCAATCAACCTGAGTTAGGGCTTTGGATAGTTGATAGTCTGAGGAGCCTTCCAACAGGTTTGCGAGTCTTGTAATGCGTTGGATTACAGCTGGAGATTCATTCAAACCATCTTGGCCGTATACAATGTCAACATAACGATTGGTGTTACCTGTGTCCGCATGTATCTGGCACACAAATAGAAGAATTGTAAATAACAGCGTATATTTTTTGATGTTTATCATTGTTTAATCCTCCTAAAAACCTGAACTATAGTCTGGTCCCGATGGCCCACTTGGTCCCGATGGCCCGCTTGGTCCCGATGGCCCGCTTGGTCCCGATGGCCCACTTGGTCCCGATGGTTTTGGCGCTTGTGCTTGTAGGTATGCTTTGCATTTGGTCATTTTTTGTGCGGCTCTAGGGTCTCCTGTTGCGCTCAGAAGGACGCCTTCTAGGCATGGGTCAAGAATTCCTAGTCCTACAATTTGTTGGTAATCACCAAGGCATCCACGCAAAAAGCTGATTGTGCCTTCTTTGGAACTAAGCCAGTCGGGCTCTTTTAGTACTTCTTGCACGTGGACAGCGTTGCTTACAATCATGTTTAAGAGCAATTTTGAGGTTGGGTCTTGGGTGTCGGTTTTTACGATGCGTTTTGTGGGGTTGTTTGGGTCTTGTACGGTCATGTACGCAATTGGCGAGCCCGGTATGTTGCCATCTTTGCTTTCTATTAATGTGTCATTTTTAGCTGCATCAATAACATTTTTTTGCCAACCTATTTTTTTGCTGTCAGGAGTTATGTCATCGCATAATCGAGGGATAAGCTCTACAGCTCTCAGAGCTTCTTGGCTGTAGTAAAAAACTCCCGGTCTTTGTGGCTTTGTTGTGCCACTAACCGCCTTGTGCACATCTGCTGCAAGTTGTTTAAAAACATTTTTTTCTGTTGTACCTGATTTGCTTACTAGTGTTCCAGTATAGCCTTGCATGAAGTTGTGGTATGCCTTTAGAACATCCAGGCTTTGGACTCGGAAGTCATTGAGGTTGGAAGCGGCTTTTTGGATTGAACTTGCAACATGATCAGGGGTTGTTTGTCCTGCGGCCACAGATTTTTGGTAGCCCTTTGTGATTGGTTGTGTGTAGGCATCTACAAACTCCTTTTCGCTTTGCAAAACAAATATGTTGAAGGAGCTGTTGTAGTCATGCTTAAGCAGGCGTTTGCCAGAAAACAGGCGCGTTGCTTTGTGTAAACTTTTGGATGAACCGGCAATAAATGAGTCAATTTGACCCGAAACAAGCGCAAGTAAATGATTTACGATGAGTGTTTTGGTGTTTAGGTTGTACTCTTCTTCCATACGTAAATGGTCCCAAATGTCCTTGCTGAAGGTGATATTGAGATTGGTGTACAGGTTGACTAGGTAATCGTACAGCTTGTAAAGGATAGCCAGTTGAAGCTTTTCAAAATAATGTACAAAAGTGCCGTGTGTTTTCAGTTTGCCGATGAAGGTGTCAAAAAGCCCTGCGATTCCACTGTCACTAGGGAATAGTGAAGATCCTGATTCATGATAAATTGGGAAGTTGTGTAGCCCTTTTCTAAAAAACGACATGGCAGAGTTCTTGCCCATGTCGCTAGTTGCCGGAGGTGTAGTGTATGCAGAATTACTGCTTTTTATCGGGCGACCACCGCTAGTTGACAGGTAGCCTCCAGATATATAATTTTTTTCGTTTGCCGGTGTAGCCGAGCTGGAACTGTCTGCTAGTGTGGTGCCAGTTGCGCCTATCAGCATAACAGTAGCCACGATAACCGATTTTATGGTTGACATCCGTAATTCTCCTTAAGGTTTTGATTGTCACTCTAGGTGCGTGTTGACTCCTTGAGCAATAGTTTTTTTCATGAGCGTAGCGTTGCGCGTAGGAATTGTTATACTCAAATGGCTTTTGAGGCTGGCTATTCCACGGGAAGTCTGTGTAAGGATTTGTTCAATGTCTGGTAAATTACGTTCCATTTTTCTGTTGTTGTGTGCTGTTGTCGTTGGCTTTGTTGGCTGGCGCTCATATCTTTATTTTTTTGATGCTGGTAAACCAACGTTTTCTATCGAAGGTTTGCAAGAGGGCGGTTGCTACGCTGGAGATGTTCGTTGTACAATCCACGGGTCAGACCGTTATAAGGTTGCAGCACTTTCACTTTGGCTTGATGGTAAATCATTGGTTCATCGACATCGTATAGCAAAGCGTTTGTTTGATCATACCTTTGAGTTGCCTGCGCATACCCTTGCTGATGGTCAACACAAGCTTAGGGTAGAACTGTACGACGGTACTTATCATGGTCATGTTTCACAAAAAACTTACGAATTTTTTACGGACAACAAGCCTCTACAGGCCTCATTTGTGAGTCAAACAGATGCTCGAGTTTTCCAGGGTAAAACACTGCATTTGCAGTTCCAGGTCAATAAACCTATCAAGACTGCGGTTGTTAGTGCGTTTTCGCAGGAGTATCCATGCTTCCCAGAAGCCCGCAATTCACGTGTGTATGAGAGCTTCATACCAATTCTTTGTGAAGAACAACCAAACGAATATCTTTTGGGTGTAGGTATTGAGGATGGTGTTGGTAACACGATAAGGCTTGAAAGCAAATTTCAGGTTGTTGCCTTTCCATTCAAAAAAAGCCACATCACCTTGAACAAAGATAAGGTTGAGCATGAGCATAAGGTTGGAATTTCTCAACAGCGCTTTGAGCAGTTAATGGTGCAGATTTCACAAGACTCACCGCACAAAAAACTTTGGCGAGGTAGATTCTTTGCTCCTGTAACCATCAGAGCGATTACCACGCCGTTTGGTCAGATTAGGACGTCGCAGCAGAAGGGCTTGTATGCCCACAAAGCAGTTGATGTTGTTGATGCACCAAGAGGTGTTGTTTGGGCGCCGCAGGATGGCATTGTGGTAATCAAGGACCGATTTGTGCAGACGGGTAATACGATTGTTATAGATCATGGTTGGGGTGTTACAAGCATGCTTTGCCATCTCGAAGAATTTGCCGACATTAACGTCGGGGACCCTATCAAACGTGGAAATCCGGTAGGTACACTAGGTAAAACTGGTTACGCCACAGGATATCACCTTCACTGGGAGTGCCGAATTAATAACACTCCTATTGACCCGATTGAATGGACAAAAGCCTCTTTCTGGTAAGTCATTTTTATTAGGGGCTTAATTGCCCCTAATACTTCTAATTCTTCCAACAAAAACCTTTCTTACAAACAAGCTTCTCTTTTTTTTATTCGTTCATGCTTTCGGCTTTTCCGTGGCCCTTCTTCGCTGTAAAGGCTGATAAAAGTTTTTTTCCTTGTCATCCCCGGCTTTGAACGGGGATCCAGTCTTTCAGAAACTCATTTTGAGGAATGGGGTATGTCGGTTGCTTGATGATTGTACTTTTTCAGATGAACTGTGGAATTGTATTTAACGGATAAAACTTATAGTCCTGGATCCCCGTATTCACGAGGATGACCCTTCTTCGCCAAAGGCTTCGCGTAAAGCTTGGCCGGGCAGGGGCTTGGTTGCAACGTTTTTTGCGTAGGGTTCCAAGGCCCTCCTTGGTGTCCTTGTCCGCAAGGGGTTGGACAAGCAACCCCTTGCTAAAAAAAGGGTTTTTGTATCAAGCCACTAATGAAAAAAAAGTTAGATAAAGATTTGTTTTCAAGAAAAATAAGAATTGTTGTTAGAAGATATATAAGAAATTAAGTTTCAAAATTATATGGGATTGTTAAGGGGTATACCCCTCTGTCTCGGCGAAGCTAAAAGAGCGAAGACGGATTAAAGAAGTCCCTTCAACTTAGGACAAGTTGAAGGGCTAGGGGGGTGAACAATACTTTATAGGTATTGCTCGCTTAGGGACCCTTGTAAATTTTCTACTGGTTCCTTATCAGGATAGTCTGCACGGGATTTTAGCAGTTCGCATGGTGAGAGTCAAGTCCTTTTTTTTAGCTCAAAATGGGCTGAGCTATTTTCTTTTGGCAATACGGTTAATATTCGCTTTAAATCTTTTTTCATTTTTTTATGGACAATGTTTACGATGGGTCAATGTGGCTGTTGTTTTTCAACTTTATGTAGCTCTATTTTTTGCTTCATAAAAAACTATACCCCAACCCTTGTGAAATGTTTTGCGTTTTGTGTATAATTAAATTGTGTAGTTGTGAATTTATATTCATCAAAAAAGGATAAAAAGATGAAGAAATTACTTTTAACTAGCCTGCTATTTGCAGGATTAATGGGTACAGGTTCGATGTTTGCCATGGAAGGTGAAGCTCCAACGTCGGCAGAATTTGAAACATCTGTTGAAGATGCAAAAACTGAACTTGATAATCAGGAAGCAAAGCAAGCTGAGCTTGAGTCGCAGCGAGATGAACTTGAACAGCGAGAGAAAGATGAGAGCTTAACAGAAGAAGAGCGGAAAGAGGCGCGCGAGGAGCTAGAAGCGACTAAAAAATCTTTAGCTGATAGTAAAGTTCAAACAGATAAAGCTAGTCGTGATATTGAGACAGCTAAAAGTGAAGGTAATACTTCTGAGGGACGAGAAGCTTTAGATAGGGCAAATACTGCTCTTAAAGCGGATGAGGCTCTTACAAGTATGGAAAGTGATTTGGAATCTACGGATGACGAACTTTCTAAGAAGGAAATAGCCGATCTCAGGAAGGAGCTTTCCAGGGAGCCAGAATACACCAGTAAAGATCTCTATGGAGAGCATATTGGAAAAGTTTTGGACATATTCGAAAATTTAGATAAAAAATTGAAGTCTATTGTGAGCGATACAAAAGCAAAAATAGGGGAAATCGTTAATGCCCTTAATGACTTTGGACGTGATCTTAAAAATGCCTTTGATAGTATGCAGGATCGAGGCACTGTTTTGAGTGAAAAGGCTAAGAATGCTATTAATGAGCGCTGGAAAAGCTTGAAAACAGTTATTGAAAATCTTCCTTCAATCAAAGCGAAAATTTCGTTTGATGGAAATCCGGATGCAGATTCAAATTACAAGGCGTTGTTTGGCGATGATGAGGGAGCTCCTAACAGGCCTAATGCTGGATCATCCAATACTGGAAACAATAGTATTTAATTGAGTGCGTAATAGGCGGGGTCCTTTGGGCCCCGTTTTTTATTTACCTAATTTTTTTTAGATCTATGCATGAACTTATTTTTGATTATTTAAATATTATGAAGTTATTGCGTAATTACGCAAATTTTGGACTTATCGCAAAAGGATAAAAAGATGAAGAAACGATTATTAATAAGCCTGCTTGTGGCAGGATTAATGGGTACAGTGGCAATGTTTGCCATGGAAGGCGAGAGCGCTTATGAGTCTGAGTACAGTACGCAGAGAGAGAATCAGAAAAAGTTGGAAAGTGCTAGGGATGTGCTTGAGGCTAAACAGGCTGAATTGGCCAAAAAAGGGCGAGAGTTGAGTGTAGGCGAGGAATTACAGTTAGACAAAATGAGAGAAGTAGCACGTAAGAATGCAGAGAGGCTTGTAGATGCTAAGAAGAATTTGAAAGAGCTTTTAAAGGTTGAAGAGGCTAAAAGTGCTTTAGAAAAAGCAATGGCCATTCATAGTTCCGACGGAAGTAGTTTTGTTACTAATACCAACGATCATATGCTGCATGCGGACATAGCAAGATTTAGCGGGAGAGCAGAGAATTCTCTAAATCAGGCCCAAAAATCCTTTGATAGCGTCAAAGAGATCGTAGCTAAGGTAGAGAAGAAGCTTGGAGACATGGAAAGTGATTCGGAATCTACGGATGACAAACTTTCTGATCAAAAAGTTGATGATATTAAAAAGAGATTAGAGGGAACGCTTTTTGATTCTGGTAAACGACAAATGTGGAAACCGCTACCAGATTTGTTCGATCCAGTTGAGTCAGGAGAGGCCAAGGATCCACGCCTTGAGAGTGTAAAGCGAGAATGGCTTTCTCAGATGGATATTCTAGATAGTGCAGAAACCGAATGGTTAAGGCTTGATAAAATGAGAGATAGTGAGCGGACTGTAGACGAGACTCAACGGATGAATAAATTACATAAGGGAGTAGTTAAAGTTTACGACCTTCTTCAAAAATCTGAGCCGTATGTTTTTGATGCTATGAGGCAACGAATTACCGGCGAAAGTCGTAATTCATATCTTGATAAAGCAGATCCGATATTAAAAAACTCTAGAGAAAAGTTGTCAAGATATGTAAATAGCAACACGATTTTAACTAATGAGAATTTATACGGAAGACGCGTTGGTAAAGTTTTTAATATGCTCGATGGTTTAAAAAGAAGGGTTGGCTCTATTTTGAGTTGATCTAAAAAAGGATAAAAAATGAAGAAATTACTTTTAACCAGCCTGTTTGTTTCGGGATTACTTGTTACAGGAGCGATGTTTGCCATTGAAGGCCAGAGCGCCGTTGGGACTAAGCACAAGACGCAGCAAAATAATAAGCAAGTTACGACCTCTGCTGTTGCCCAAGCTTTTAATGACTTTGGGCGTAATGTCAGAAGTGCACTTGAGAGTATTGAGGACCAGGGTTCTGCTTTAGGGGATGATGCTATAAAAGGCTTAAAGAAGTTTGTAGTAGAGCTTACAGAAGTTGGACGTGCTATCAAGAAACTTCCTTCGGATATCAGAAATAAAATTTTGACACCGGACTATTCTGATGAGATTAAGTTAGCCAATGAAGCTATTGCCAAACGATCACATAAATCGAATGGTTCTAGACCATCCAATAGTGGTGATAAAAGTCTCTAGGTTGATAGCTTGGTCAACGAATTAAGGCGGGGCTTAAAGACCCCGCTTTTTTAGTGCTTAATTTTTTTCCTATATTTATGTGGACCATTGCAGCAACTGTTTTAAATAGTCTATAATTGCTATAAGTAATAAAAATAGTGTATTCATCGCAAAAGGATAAAAGATGAAGAAGCAGTTATTAATAGGCCTGTTGGCTATCGGGTTACTTGGTTCATGGGCAGTATTTGCCATGGAAGGTGAAGGGCCAGCAGAGTCGCCGGAGCAGCTTGAGACTCGTTTAGAGGATGCGCAGAACGAGTATAAGGAGCAGAAAAAATCGCTTGAAGCTTTGGAAGATGAGCGAGATAGACTTAGAGACGAAAAAAATCTCACTGCTGAGCAGCAAGAGCAGTACGAAGCATTACAAGAGCATGTTTTGACGTATTCTAAAGAATTAGAACAGGCTAATACGTCACTTGAAAAGGCTAAGACCTCAAAAAGTGCCGACGATATTGAAGCTGTTGAAGGTAAACTTGATACAAGTGAGGACACTAGAAATGAATTGCTAGAAAAGCTTGATGATATAGAGACCTCTGATGACATCGATGAGGAATCAACCCCTCTGTCTCAAAAAGTTTTGGATTTAATTGATGAACATCTATTCAAGGATTCTGATGATGATTCAGGAATAGATTCGGATGATTCAAAGAATATATTTAGTCCGATTGATACTAGTGATTTAAAAAGCCCTGAAGCTAAAACGATCGTGGATAGTGTAAATAAAACTAATAATACGTTTGAAAAGAACTTAAAAAATATTGCTGAGGATCCTAAGGCTACAAAAGCTGATCTTAAGAAAGAAGAGAGAAAATATATAACAAAAATTCGTTTTATTTTAGAAACGATTAAAAATAACGTTAAGAGTTTTTATGCAAAGACAATTGGTAAGTTGTTTAGTAAATTCGGTAAAACTGGAGCGTTTATTAAAGAGATTCGTGATGCACCAGAGCAGAAAAGAGCGGCAGGTGATGCGGCGGACGAAGCTAAAATAAAGTATGCAGATGAGGTTAGAGAACGTTTTGATGCAGATGAGGAGGATCATGAAAATCTACCTGCATTTCCCGACGATGCAACCATATACTTTACTGACCAATTGGTCGAAAAAGAAATAGAACAAGATGATTATGACACAACTTATGATTACGATAATGATCAATGGCAAAAACAACATCAAGGTGGCAACGGTGGGCACAAAAATCTCTGATTCTAGCATTTGATAAACGTACTTAAGCGGGGGCCTTCGAGCTCCCGCTTTTTTTGTGTCTAATTTTTTCTTATACCTACACAAACTCTTGTTTTGTCTTTTTCAAATAGTTCATAATTGTTGTAAGAGATAAAAATATTATATTCATCGCAAGGGATAAGATGATGAAGAAACAGTTATTAATAAGCCTGCTGGTTGTGGGATTGTTTGGTTCGTGGGCATTGTTCGCTATTGAGGGTGAGAACTCTATCGAGACTGAGTACAAGGCACAAGAAGAGAATCAGCAAAAATTGGAAGATGCGAAGGCTAAACTCGAGGCTAAAGAGGCTCGGGATGGGCAGCTGGATGCTGATGAGCAAAAACAGTTAGAAGAAATGGAGAAAGTTGAAAAGCTGAATGCAAAAAGGCTTTCAGATGCTGAGAAGCTTGTGGATGCAGCTCGTGATATGGATAAAAGTAGGATAGAGAGAAATAGCGCCCATAATCAAGCTGTAATGAAGTTAGGTAGCATTGGGAACTCCTTTGAGACTGTTAAGCAAATTATACAAGAGGTAGAGAAAAAGCTTTCAGCTATTGAGGACAATTCTGGTGACAATGACGATCAAGATAGCGATACTGGTGAGTTATCTCAAGATCCAGACCTGTTAGAGGCCGAGGAGCAGTTTGATACCGACGAGCATGGCCCGGCGGTAAAAGATATTTTCGAGCAGCTTCATAAGCCGACTAAGACCGGCGTGTCGTTATTGAATGCTTTTTGGGATTTAGGTTTACCTCGGTATTTAGTTGTCGATGTTCCAGAACATGCTACTCCTGAAGAGGCAGCAAACGCTTTTGAGGACATGAAGGACAGAGTTATTGAGGAATTTAATAGTATTGTTGAGGATGATTCTCCAGGACATTCTTCAGATGCAGAGACCAAAAAAAATATAGAAACGCTTAGTGCCAAGGGTAGTATTGATAAGGTTTTGGATAAGTTGTTTGAGGTGCGAGAGCTTCTGAAAAGTCGTAAGAATGGGCTAGAGGTTCTTAACCAAATAATTGAGTTTCGTGATCCGAGTGGTCGTGAGCTGGGCGATGTTGAAGTTGCCAAGGCAGATATGTTGCCAGTTGAAATCGATGAGCTCAAAATGGAATTGAATGACGCCTCTACTTCTGCAGAGCGCAAAGAAGCCATTGGTAAAGTATTGTCAAACAACGAGCAATTTGTAAAAGATTTTGATCAGGATATTAGCAAAGTTCAGAAGGCAACTGACAATACAAGTCGTAAGCTTAATAAGTTCTTCAAGGGGATCTTTGTTGAGCCGTTTGCCCAAGTTTACAGTTTTATAGGTGATACGGCTGGTGAAAAGAAGTTTGGTACCGGTTTAAATGATACTCTTCAAGATAAAAAGAGATTGATTCTTAAAGACCTTGATCAAAAATCAGAAGGCAACGTAAAAGAGCAAGTGTTGTCAGACCGAACAAGAAAGCGGTTAGAGAAGATCCGTAAAGCAATGAGTGATCACGAGGTCTCATTCGTAAAGAGAGAGTCTGATCGATTACAAGAACTTACTGAGGATCTTTATAGTGGGGCTAAAACGCATGATGATGTCGGTTCATCTATTGCTGATATCCATCAATCTATTAATGATTACAGCGACGCAGTTGGTAAGAGAATTAACAAAAGTTTATCGTTTAAGGACATTTATGATGCCGTCTTCATGGATGACCCTCTTACGACTAAGCAGCGTCAAGAAAAAACAGTCAAAAAGTTTTTGTCCAAAAAAGCTATGCCAGAAACGTACGAGCGTAGAATCGCAAAGAAGAGCTATCGAGAGACTAGTCCTGTTACAAATGCGTTGAGAGACTTAGGTGTCGACTTCTCTGTTGATGGTCGCAAAATCACAGCCCGTTGGCCAGGAATCACAGCTGAGGAGCGTTACAATGCCGTCAATCGATTGGAAGGTATGGACTTGTCTCGTCTTTCATTAGAAAAAAACAAGGCATACAATGTACTTGTTGCCAATGATATTGTAACTGTTGTTGGTGATGGTGCTGACCAAAAAGTTGAGGTCAACAAAGCCAAACTGCGTGATTACACAGCGAATATTAGTAATGCTGTACGAGTCTTGGCTGACAAGCATCCACGTCTTACAAAAAATTTATTCAACGTTAGTGTAACTACCGGGCAATCTGGTGGTGGCGGCGGAGACGGTGGCCTTTAATTTTATAATTTGATCAATGGATTTATAGCGGGGGCCTTCGGGTCCTCGTTTTTTTGTTGCTTATACCTTGGATACAAAATAAGAATGACAGTTTTAGTTGTCGCCAGTTATGAAGAAATTAATCTTTTGTCATCCCCGGCTTTGAACGGGGATCCAGTCTTTCAGCAGTTCATTGGATAGCAATAGAGGTTGCGTTATTTTTTGTTGTTACACTTTGTAAATATTTGCTACAAAGAGTCATATTTTATGTACCGACTTTTACGCTAACCATTGCAGGAGTAGTTTCAAATAGTTCATAATTACTGTAAGAGATAAAAATATTGTATTCATCGCAAAGGGATAAAAAGATGAAGAAACAGTTATTAATAAGCCTGCTTGTTGTGGGACTGCTTGGTTCGTGGGCATTGTTTGCCATGGAGGCTGGAGATCCGGTGGTTACAGAAACTAGTGTTGAGTCCAGGATTGCCGATGAAGAAGCTACACAAAAAGAACTGATAAGTGAACGTAATGATGCGAACATGGATAATGATTCAAAGCGGTTAGTGTTGCTTGACAAGGCGATTCGTGAGCATCAAGAACAGATTAAATCAGCTAAGAACCTTCTTGACCAGTCTAAGAATTCAGTCGACGATCACCAAACTCTTTTAGATCAAGCAGATAAGTCTATGAATGAAGCAGATTCGATAGTTACAAAGCTGGATAAAGCAGTGGAAGCTCTTTCGGGGACAGAAGCTGTTGGTGATTCTGATAAAGCAGCAGATACAGCAAGGGCGGAGCTGATAAGCAGGGGCAATGAAGCAATGAATTCTATCGATCGAAAAGTCGCTGAGGTTTCTAATGATGGTAAAATTCACAGTAATCGTCAGTTTAGAGACTTTATTGAAAGAACTTTTATTAAGCCATTTATTGATCTTTTTGATTTAGTGAAAAACATAAAAGGCCCTGATTTAAAAGCTAAAATAGTAGAGCTTGCTGAAAAGTTAGATGAAAAAATAGAAAAATCAAAGGAAAAGAAGCGATCAAAAAAGGTTGAAAAGGAAGAGAAGCGACTTAAAAAGATCCGCACAGCAATGGGTCCCGACGTTTCCAGGCTCATAGAGATCTGCGATGACTCAATTCAAAAGCTTATCGATGACTCAACTCCAAAGCTTATCAATGCAGATGAGATTTCTAAAGCACTTAACGATTACATAAGTTCGCTTAATAAAAAAATGAGGAATATATCACTTACAGATTTGTATAACGCTCTTCATGTAAACGATGCGAATAGTACTTCTGGCCACGGTGGTGGTGGCGGAGACGGTGGTCTCTAAAACAAGTATTTGATCAATGAATTCAATCGGGGGCCTTCGGGTCCCCATTTTTTGTGCCTATTTTTTATAAATAATTTACGCAAACCCTTGTTTTAATAGTTGCAAATAGTCTATTATTATAGTATATGAATAAAAATATTGTGACGTAATACAAGGAAAAGATCGTGAAAAAGCTCATATTTATAAGTTTATTATTTGCTGGCCTGTTTGGCTGTCAGACTTTGTATGCAATGGATGGCGCGGAACCCGTGCATGTAGATGAAGAAACCTACACGCTTGAAGAAGCAAAAGATGAGTATGCAAAGCAAGCAGAGGAAGAGCAAAAGCTTGATGCTGAGCGTGATAAGCTTGAAAAGCGAGAAGATTTAGATAAGCAAGAACAAGAACGCTTGAGAGAGCTACAACAAAATCTTGAGGCGTACAAAGATAATCTTGATCAAACGAAGAAAGACTTAAAGCAGGCTGAGGATGTTAAAGATACGGATATCGGCAAAAAACGTCTTGAAGATGCTAGCAAAGGCTTGAACGAGGCTAAGAAACAGCTTTCATCATTAGAAAAAGTTGAAGGCGAGCTAACAGATAGTTTGCAAGATAAAGATACAAAATTTAAGCGTGAGAAGCTTATTGACGATATGTTGAAGTACGGTAAAGAGATAGGATTGGACCCTAAGCCTATTGATGAAAATATGACAAAGGCTCAGAAAAAGCCTTTTAAGATTCTTAATAAATTACGCGAGACATTGAAGAGTATTTCCAGCTGGACTGGGGAGAAATTAAAGAAGGCGCCAGCTGCTTTTATAGATGCGCTTAAGAAGTTCTTTAAGGACTTTGGTGATGCTTTAGATAATTTACGTGGTAAAAAAGCTCTAAGCAAAGAGGCCATGAATGAGCTGCATGAGGCTATGGCTGAAACAGATTCTTTGAATGATGATTTGTTTGATATTGATCCTGAACTGGAGGAGTTGAAGGAGAGTGCGAATGAAAAACTGAGTGAGTTGAGTAAAAATGAACCGCCCAAAAAGCATGTAATAGAACATCGTAAAGATGAAGCAAAGGCATTTGTAAAAGTATTTGATGAGTTGATAAAGTCAGATAATTTTACAAAATTATCACCTGATTCACAGGCTGATGTTCGAGAACTGAAGGAAACCCTAGAGAAATCGAAAAATGATCCAACAAAGAATGATTTGTTAGCTAGTCAAGACAAGCTAGAGAAGCTATCGCAGGAAATAAAAAACTTTGAAAATTTGCAAACTCCATCTGATTCAGATACTGAGCAGTTAGAGTTTGACTTGATTTCAGCCCGATTTGAGGCTCTTGAAGGGCGTGATAAGTTATCACGCAAGCAGGAAGCAGAATATAACGAAGATGTTTCACATAAATCGCTTGAAAGCATACGTAGAGACGTAAATGAATTAGAGTTGCAAGAAAATTTGGAAGATATGGATGGCGCTTCTAATATACGTTTGCGCAGTGAAATACTTTCAGAAATGAAGGATGCAGGTTCTGAAGTTGAGTCCAATGATTTGCGAACTTTTGTTAAAGATTTGCTTTCTACGATTCGTCTTGAAGAAGGAACCGTGCCTTTAACTCTAGATGAGGTAGATAGATTTAAACAGAATATTGATACGGTTATGCAAGAGCGCGATGCGTCCGAAACAGCTGAAGAAAAATCGGCGTTTAAAGAGGCAGCTGAGCAGCTTAAGGTAGATATTGAGAGTTTCAAGGACAGGAAGCATGCTTCACCAGGTGAACCCGCTCACGAGCCAGTTAAACAGTCTACGCTTAATAAACTTGAAGCAGAATTAAAAAAAACAGAGCATTTGGAAGCGGATGATAGCTTTGATGTGTCTGAAGAGAATTATGATGACATTGATGAAGTATACGGTCTTATAGATGAAAGCCATTTAATAAATGGAGAGCCAAGTCCACTCGGACCTTCTGAGGAGGCAATGCAAAAGGTTGCAAAATGGTTAAAAGAGGTTATAAAAGATCCGATTAATGAGAAAATACAGCAGAATTTTTCGCAAGCTATAATTGATGCGCAAATGTCACAAAATGATACCGGTTTTTCTCCTAATGACAGTCTCAAAGAGCATTCAGGGGAAGTTGTAGAGCTTTCTAAAGATGCAAAATTTGAGCCAAAAACTGTTGCTCAGCAGCAACTAGAGGCCGATCTTAACGAATCGGGTAATTCAAAGGCTGCCAAAATACTTAACAAAATAACTAAGCCGTTCAGAGATATAGCTTCGCATAAAGATCAATTTCCGTCAGCCAAAGAGTTGGCAAATACATTAAAAGAACAAGTTTTGAGCTTAAGAAGCAAATTGTCGGACAAACTAACCGAGTTGAAAGAAAGTTTAGATGCAAGTAAGCATAAGAGGTCGATAAAGTACCGTAAGGCGCTTAGCGAGATTCGTGATAATTTATTTGTGCTTAAAGCTAAGTTAGGCAGATTTGCTGATAGGCTTGGTAGCTTGTTTGGTAGAGAAAATGCGAATTTTTCACAAGCTAAATTAGATTCAGTTTCGGTAGACCTTAAGTCTGAAATGCTTAAGAATAAATATCTAGATTCAGATGCTAAGAAGTATGTGGAGAAGGGTAGTATTGTAGAAATGCGAAAAGGATTTGATGCTCGATATCGGGTAGTTGATGCTTTACGAGAGCGTGGAATTACGATTGATGTAGTCAAAGACTTTGAAGAAAAGGTATGGGGTTCATTTCCTCAAGATAAAATTACTGAGGTTCGCGAAAGTCTTGAAGCGTATTATGCAAGTGATGGTGAGTTTTATACAAAGAATCCGCCGGGTAGTGACGAGACGCATATTACCGAGATTCAAGAACTTATTGCGATGAAAACTGTTGACTCTAAGTCGATATTGACGCGAGATACGAGTGGTAGGCTTGCGGTTAATGAAGAGGTTTTAACAGATCATCTTAATTGGGCCTGGGATAATGCCCGTAAAATTAAGCCCGGCAAGCTGGAAGCAGTTGAAGATTTGTTTGGTCTCGAAGTCCGTGAGCACCGTAACATTCGAGTTTCTGATGGCCAGTTAGCTGAATTGAATTCGGACATAGCAAGTTTTGATAGATCGCAAAAAGGTAAGAGTCTTACACCTGAATTGCGTGAACAGCTGACAGCAGTGCAAGATGCGATTGCAAAACAACTTGAACTTAAAAAACGTTCACCTATTTCTAAGGGTGATGTTGAAGAAATACAAAAGTTATTGAAGAAGTCTAATCGTGAAGCCACTCTAACTGAGGCTGATAAAAAAGAACTCAGTACGGTTATCGAGAAGGCATTCGGCGATGTTAAGGAGCAACAAAAAGTCGATGATACCGCTTCGGCCGAAAAGTTAGAGAAGCTTGAAGCTGTTTCTGGAGTGCAAGAGCGAGGAGATATTGAACGGCGATATCATCTTGACAACAAAAAGCTGATGAGGGTTCTACCCGAAGTTATCGATGCGCTTAAGTCTGACGCAAAAACTGACGGTGTTATTACGCGTGAAGAAGCTAAAAAGTTTGATGCGTTTATTGAATTAGATAAAGGTGAAGTAACGCACAAGGCTACAGAAGAATTTCTGAAGCTTCTTGATGCTTTGGATAAAAAAATGACTGAGGCCAAGGTTTCTAAGTCTAATTCTGACACTGATCCTGGTAAAGAGGCTAAGAGTGTAAAGCAGATAGTGCAAAATTCTTTTGAGTCTATGCGCAACAATATCGCCAAATTTACTCAAAAAGGTGGTCCACTTGATAAGTTGATGAGCTGGCTGAGGAACAAAGGGGCTAGTCGCGGCAAAGCCGTAGATAAGGATGCACCTCTTGACCCTACAACTCGCGATGCTGTAACGGCTACAGAGGAGCTGGAGGCGGTACGTGATGAGGCAGACAAGCTTAAATCAGAGACATCCGACTTGAATACAAAGGAAGATTTACAGAACTTGCGTCGTGATGCTTCTAAAGCACGTGCAAAAATGCGCCAACTTGAGCGATATATCAAAAACTTTAATGATCATGATCTAAAGAATTCGTCTCAAATTGTTAACTCACTTAAGGCTCTTGATACGCTAGGGTTTACTGATGTATCTGTAACTGAGTTAACCAAAAAATTTGATGCTGAGTATACCAACAAGAAGGTTGTTGATGGTTTTTATATTTTCGCAAATGCGGATGTTGTTTTACGAGATCTTTTGACCGCTGTTAAAGGTCTTGAAGTTAACGGAACCAACGGTAAGGTTGAGCCGAATGATTTGGATTTTGTAAGTAAAGCTGAAAAGCGCTACCCTAAGCTGCTTGTGGCCTTTGATGTAGGGAAAAAAGTTCCTGGTAAGCCTTATGAGCTGAAAAGTATCGATCAAGAAAAATTAGGTAAGTTCAGGTCTGCTCTTGAGACATTGATTAATCAAGGCACGGTACCATCGTTTGATCATGATAACCATTTTGCTGGTAGCAAATATATTACGTTTGTTGATACCTTTGCAAAACGTCTTGAAGTTCTACAAACAGAGGCTTGTGGTAAAAGCTTAGATAAAGTTGAAAGCCTTTATAAAAATAAATATGGGACTCGGGCCGAAGAATTTGAACAAAAAAGTGCAGACTTCAGGGATGCGGCCAAAGATGTAAAGCAGCTCGAGAAAAGGCTTAACGAGGTTAAGGTAGCGATTGACGCGCGTAAGGCCCAGATTGTCAAAAAACCGTTCAAAGAACGTGTTCGCTTTGTTGTTGACTGGATCAAGAACTTGTTCAGTAAAAAAGGCAAGACGTTGAGTGCAGAGAATGAGAAGGCACTTGATAAGGTCGAAACAGACTCAGAGGCTGGCAAGCGAGCTAAAGTTCTAAATGAACTACAAGGTGTGCTTAAAAAAGATAATACTTTACCATCGGCCTTGTTGGCTGTGGCACAGGATGGATCTTAATAAGTAAGAAGTAATTTAACGTTAGGGGCAAGGTGTAAAAATCTTGCCCCTATTTTTTTGCAGCTACTTCTTTGGCGTCACTTTTTTAGTCATAATCTTTGTAATCATTGGCTTTGTGGTAAAACTTAGCCGAGACTCTTTAGTCATCTTGGATGTTTTTGCTACGCATTTTTTTCAAGTTACTGCGGTGTGCTTTGGAGCGCAAACGAGATTCTTTTGCTGATTTTGGAATACGAGTTTTCATCCGTTTTTTTTGGCAAGCAAGGCCTCTGCGAACCTGAGCGGCAAGTCGATCCAGTGCGCTATGCTTGTTTTGTAGCTGGCTTCGTGATGATCCATCGTGAACAATCAGGTAACCATCGTTGGTTAATTTAGCCTGAAGTTTATTGTTGATTTGTTCTTTTTGTGAATCATTCAAAACGGTTGTGTCTCGTACATTCCACCTCACGGTTACCCGTGTATCGGTTTTGTTTACGTGTTGGCCGCCCGCTCCACTTGATCTACTCGTTGTTATCTCAAGCTCGTAGCCGGGAATGACGATGTCATCTTTGATAAGTAAATTATTTTTCATTATTACCCCTTGATAAACGCACTGATCTTGGGATGTTTATTTGGTGAGGAGGTGATACTGTGCATGGTTCCAGATTCAACAATTTTGCCTTTATCCATCAGGTGAACAGTGCAGGCAAGCTGCTCAAGCAGTTTAATGTCGTGTGTTGCGATTAATACTACAAGACCGTCTTTTGCTAGGTCGGTTATCTCTTGAGCTACGTAGCCGGTTAGTACCGGGTCAAGTGCCGAAGTTGGCTCATCCATACAAAGAATTTTTGGTCGCATAGCGAGCGCTCTAGCAAGGCTCAGCCGTTGTTTTTGCCCCCCAGACAGAGCCGAAGGAGAGCTGTCCACTTTGTCGGTCAGGTCGTATCGTTTTAGGAGATCATTGGCGATTTTATCGGCTGCCTTGGCTGATTTGCCAAGTACTGTACGCATAGCAATTGTAACGTTTTCACGCACTGATAAATGCTCAAACAGATTGAATTGCTGAAAAATCATACCGATTGTTTGATTTGTGTGCATACTTTCTAGATCAAGTTTTTTACCCTCAAAAGTGACAATGCCTTGATTAAGCGTTTCAAGATTGTTCAAAAGACGAAGAATAGTAGATTTGCCTACGCCAGAGGCTCCAAGTAATACGGCTACTTCTCCTGGCTGCACCTCAAAGCTGACATTATCAATAATTCGCTTGTCGCCAAATTTCTTGGTTATATTTTTTAAACTAAGCATGTCGGTTTAACCTCACTTCAAGGGCTGTAAGTCCCATGGTTAGTGTGCCGGTGATTAGTAGGTAAACGGCACCTACTGCTGCGTACACTGACAGAGCATCGTAGGTTGTGGAAGTTATTATGCTCCCTTGTTTAAAGAGTTCAGTTACCCCGATGAACGAGGCAAGGCTTGAGTCTTTAACCAAGACTATCAACTCGTTACCCAGAGGTGGAAGCATAACTCGCATGATGCGTGGAAGAATTATATACCACAGAGTTTGCAGTCTACTGAATCCCAGTACTTTTGCTGCTTCAACCTGCCCTGAACTAATCGATTTAATTCCTGAGCGCACGATGCTACTGATGTATGCGGCACTGTTCATGCCAACAGCGATAATCGCCGTCCACAAGGGTGGCAAGTTTATGCCTACGATTGGCAAAAATGCGTACATAAAAACTATCTGGATTACCATCGGAGTTCCACGCAGTACGGTTGTAATCAGATAAACTGGGTACTTTAGGGTGCGCGTGGTTGATTCTAGGGCCAGTCCAAACATGGTACCCAGAGCCAACCCGATGATGCATGAGATTAGGCCGATCAGGATTGTTATTTGCGCGCCTCGCATAAGCTGCGGCAGCGCGTGATAAATTAGTTGAAAATCGATTATCATTAGAAGCCCCATTTATTTTTAATTACCTTCAAAATCCCATTCTCTTGCATTGTTTGCAATGCTTGGTTGATTCGTGTTGCTAACTTTTTATCAGTTAGTGAGACGGCAAATGCATACGTCTCTGAGGGTGCGTCCAGCTGTACAACGTTGTATTGTTTGTCGATATGTTTTTTTAGGTAAGGAGTAAGAGTGCTTTTTGCACCAATGACAACTTTGGCATGTCTGTTTTGCAGTGCGAGGAACAGGTCTCCGATTGTATCCAGTCGCAATGGTTCCATTTTTAGTTGCTGGGTAAGGTAGTTGTCTGCTGTGTATCCTAGATTCACTACAACTTTTTTGTCCAACAATTTATTTGGATCACTAGAGATTAAATTTTCGGGCATTGAAACAGCAATGAGCGGGTCGTTTGTTAGGTATGGATTGGTGTAGAGTATCTTGCGTGCTCGTGCTGGTGACGGGGTCATGCCTGCGGCAATCATGTCAATGTGCCCTAATCGAAGTTCTATCAAGAGTGTATTGAAAGGCATGTTTTTTATGATTATATCTTTGTTTATAATGTTGCCAATTTTTTTGATGATATCAAGATCAAATCCGGCGTATTCATCATCTTTTATAAATGCAAATGGGTAGTAGTCGGCACTTGTACCAACAATCAGCGTTTTGCCAATTTGTGCACTAGTGTGCTTGCTGTTGTACTGACGAATATACCAGGTCAAAGTAAGTGATAATAAAACTACGATAAGGACGGTTATTTTTTTGAACATAATCAGCTTCCTTGTTTGAGCAGTGTGTGCAATGATTGGCACACAGCTTGGATGTTATTAATTTTTTGTGGGACGACAAAAATTGTATTCTCGCCTCCAAGTGTTCCCAGAACGCCGATCTGGTCACGAATTAAGTCTATTTGATCGGCCACAAACGGGGCCAAGCCGGCCATGGTCTCGACCACAATCATAGAATTGTTGTGGTTAATACTGACGATAGCTTTTTTTAGGATCTCTTGCTCGGGGTTACTTGCAGACAATCGGTATACCGACTTCCCTTGTTCCACAACCTTTACGATACCCAAGGTTCGTAAGTCGCGTGATATCAACGACTGATGTGCGTCGATGTGGAACGAGTTCTTAAGCAGTTCGGCTAATTCTGTTTGCGAGTGCAGGGCACGTGTTGAGACAAGATGCCTTATCGCTTCTAAGCGACTTAATTTTTTCTTCATAAATATTCACCTCTGTCTTCATAATAATACGAAAACAGAGCGCGAGTCAACTGGTATGATTTTGGCTGATTAACAGAGTATACGCCTTTGTGATAAAGCAGGGCGAATGAGTTTTTTATCGAGTGTAGTTTAGACCAACGGCATTGCGAGCACGTTCAAGGTAGGGCATTGCGACTGAACGAGCCTTGTCAGCGCCTTGTTTGAGTATCTTTATGACATGGTCTGTGTTGTTTGCCAGCTCGTTACGCAGTTCACGTTGTGGGGCAAAATAGTTCCAAATTACCTCAACAAGATCTTTTTTAAGCGCGCCGTAGCTTGTGCCAGGTGTTTGGAATCGAGTTACTAATTCTTTTTGTTGATCAGCTTCTAAGAAAAGTGAATAAATAGCGAAAAGCGTACTGTTTTCGGTATCTTTTGGCTGGTCTACTGGCGTTGAGTCTGTAACGATGCACATGACTTTTTTGGCAAGAGTAGCCTTGTCGCAAAAAATATCGATAGTGTTGTTGTAAGACTTTGACATTTTTTGGCCGTCTATGCCTGGTAGTAAGCCGGTCGCGGTTTCTATTAGTGGCTCTGGTACTACAAAAGTGTTGCCGTAAGTGCTGTTAAAGCGCTGGGCGATGTCACGAGTCATTTCGACATGTTGTTTTTGGTCTTTGCCAACCGGAACCACCTGTGAGCCGAACATAAGAATGTCTGCGCTCATCAGAACAGGATAGCTGAACAGGCCGTGAGTTGCGGTAATGCCTTTGGAAACTTTATCTTTGTATGAGTGGGATCTTTCAAGAAGGCCCATGCCGGTTACATTGCTTAGCAACCAGGTCAGCTCTGTAACTTCTGGCAGGTCTGACTGCACCCAAAATACAGATTTTTCTGGATCAATGCCAAGCGCTAAAAAGTCGCAGGCAGTTGTAAGAGTATTTTTACGTAGTTGGTCACCGTCAGATACACTTGTTAGTGCGTGATAATTGGCTAAAAAGCAGAACAGTTCGCTGGTCTCTTGGAAGTCGACCATGCGCTGCATCATACCAAAGTAGTTGCCGATATGTGGGGTTCCAGAGGTTTGTATGCCACTTAAAAGACGTTTGGGCGTCATGCTGCTACCTTAAAAAAATATTGATCAGATTTTGTATTAACTGATTGCAGATTGCGCACAACTCAAGACTATATAAGCGTGCTTAACAGTAGCCTGTAGATTAGTAGTCAGGCCTAAAAAAGTCAATTGGCCCTCTGTTTGAGATTGACGGTTATATCCTTTTACTTTACCTTTAGGGTATACCGTTACAACTCAGATTATGCATGCATGCCGGGGTGGCGGAATTGGTAGACGCACGGGACTCAAAATCCCGCGGTGGTAACACTGTGCCGGTTCAAGTCCGGCCCCCGGTACCATTCTTCACGTAAAGCTTGGAATGGCGAGCCATTATTTTAATGGGAATCATGATTAAAGGGTTAGAATGGAATCTACTGAGTTGAAGCAAGATCGAACAATTTTTGAAAAAATTATTGATCGTGACATTCCATCGGATATTGTTTTTGAGGATGATGATCTTATTGTCATCAAAGACATTTCGCCTAAGGCGCCCATTCACTTACTTATTATTCCAAAGAAGCCTATTAAAGATATTGCCTCGCTGAAGGCTGATGACCAAGCAATTGCAGGTAAACTGCTTTTAATAGCTGGGCATCTGTCAGAAACTATTCCAGGGGCTAAAGACTTCCGTCTTATTGCCAATAATGGTGCTAGCGTAGGTCAGAGTGTATTCCATCTACATTTCCACTTTTTGGCTGGAAAGGCGATGGACGGTTTTTGAAAAATTTATGGTATGCCGGGGTGGCGAAATTGGTAGACGCGCACGCTTCAGGTGCGTGTAGTGGTAACACTGTGCCGGTTCAAGTCCGGCCCCCGGTACCATTCTTGGCATAAAGCTTGGAATGAAAGGCTATCTTTTTTAAGGATGTGTTAATTAGTCCCTTGTCGCGGCGTAGCTCGTAGAGTGTAGACGGATGGATCTCCGTTCAAAGCCGGGGATGACAAAATGTTAGATTTCTTTTTTTTCTAAAAATAACTTTGAACTTAGACTTTAGGCTTTGCATGATATGCAGGGTAGATATAAAGTGTTTTATTTTGTTTCTGGCGAAGACGGATGGAAGTAATTATTGCTTCTTAAGTGTTACTTAGAGGTCCATCACGTTGAAGTTCAGGTTGGTTAACATTGCCTTTTTCTCCAAGATAAAAAATGAAGATTCCAGCAAAAATTATAGCGAGTGCTATGAAGAATCGTGCTGTTAGAACCTCCCCGAATAAGAAGTATCCGTAGATACTTGCAAAAAGAGGTCCAAGGAATCCAGCAGAGGCAAGCATTGTTGCGCTGTAGCGGGTCAGAAGATACGCATACAGATTATGGCAAATTACGTTACCAACAATGATGATTGCTAGCATAATTCCCATGGCTTTAAACGGAGAATATATAACCATTGGTGCTTCAAATAATAGGGCTGATGTTAGTGCTAGAATGCCGCCTAGAGTCATTGATATACCATTTACCATGGCTGGTTGGTATCGACGATTTACTAAAGCGTGCCGAACGGTAACCCAGCCGTAACTTACTGAAATCACTGATATGATCATGGCAATTTCTGGCCACGACAAGAACCAAATTGAGCCTGCTACGTGCTCAAGTGGTGTTCCGCCAAACAGAATTACAAGAATCCCAAGCAATCCAATTAATAGCCCAAATATTTTGCGCGCAGATGGGCGTTCTTTGAAGAATATTATTTCCATGATGTATGAGATAAATGGCCCAGCGCTATTGAGAAGGCAAGCCTTTGTGCCGCTCATGGTTTGGAGCGCCCACATCCGTGTTGTGTATGGGATAAAAATAGCGAACAAAGCAAGCTGTATGTATATTAAAATATCTTTTGATCGAATCTTAAATGATTGTGTTGGGAAGATATGTTGGTAAGCAAGTAGCAGGGATCCTGCGACTGACATGCGTAGACCTATAAGCAGCATTGGGCTTATATAAACAACAAGAGCTTTGCCCATTGTGAATGAGCCGGCAAAAAGTGCGTATAAAAGTACTACTGTTAACATGTTTGTAGCTCAAATATTGATATGCGAAAAACGCAAAATCTTGTTGCCATCCATAAAGGTCCAAAACTTTGTGTGGCAACGTATAAAATCTTAAAGAGTTGTTCTAATTTACCAAATTTATCGAATTATGTCTAGATTTGGCGCTTGTAGGTCGATTTGTTGGGATTGGTTATGATCTGATACAGAGAGGTTATCGATGGGGTCATAGTAGCATTGCAGGCAGCCATCGACAAAAGAGGTCAGACGTTTTCGGTATTCATATTTGTGCTTGAGGTGGTGTAGAGCGTGCCTAGACTCTTCGATCCACCAGGTTGTAGCTCTTGGAGTCTCTTTAGCTAGGCGTATTGCGTTGTTTAGTGTGGCCCAGTTGTCATCATTCGAGTGTATAAAAAATAGTGGTATTTTGATGTTGTGCATTTTGCCAAACAGTCTAGTTTGGTATGCATTTATACTTATAATTGGTCGTGCAATAGCATAATAAAAACACCACGCCATGGCTCGGAATGGAAGGCGAATCACGCGATTTTTTATCCATTTACCTAGAAATGCAGGGATACCTGTTTTTGCTACGTGTCTGAATGAACCCCAACTGCTGTCAAGGACCGCTCCGACGACGTTGTATTTTTTGCAGCCTTGTTCGCCTAGGTGTAGTAAGGCTCGGCTTGTGTGGAATGCTCCAGCACAAATTCCAAGTAAAATTATAGGTGTATTTGTAGGTGTGTTTTGCTGTGCAAATTCGATTGTTGCAATAATGTCTTTGTAGTCGCTGACGCCATACTTCCATTGCTGCAAAAAGCGTAGTGTGCCATCACTTTGACCATGTCCTCGTGCGTCAAAAAAAAGCACGTTAGCATTGTCGCTAACATGTTTGTAGAGAGGGGTCATGCTTTCTTTTTTGCCAGGGTAAAATCCGCCGGTAAAAATAATTGTGTATTGAGGGTTTGAAGCCCGTTTCCACAGACCGCATAGATTTACACCGTCTTCTGTTGATATTGAAACGTCCTGGAAGCCTTCGCTGTGCATGCGATCTCTGACTTTGCCCTCTTGTGCGATGAATCGCGTATTAAAAAGCTCGTCGCGGGACCAGGTTGTATTGTCAAAAAATGCATTGTCGTAAGCTTTAGATTGGCACTGTGTTTGTTGAGAGTGTGTGATAAGCAAAATAAGTGCTGTACATAAAGCAAAAAATATTGTTTTATTATTCTTCATTACGTCCTCTGTGTGTGGTGATTGAGTGGTTGTGAAATAGTTAATTTGTCGTCACGGGTATTTCTTCGTATGATTGAGAACCGGTGATGACAAGTGTAAACCACTACCACTCAAGGTACACGATAGTCCAAGTTTTGTCGATGCCTAGGGCATAAAATGCATTTATTGACGATTGTTGTATCGGTTATATTTTCCTGTTTTTCAACTGCTATTCTTGGCTACATTTCACTTGCTACTCCTTTGGGCCCTTGGATAGCTCCAACCCTTGCTCTTTTGGCCTGGATGCTGCTGTTTGTTGCATTGCGTTTTGGATTAATACGCTCGTGGGCCGCTGAGCTTGCGGTCTACTCAACGATAGCAGGTTCGGTTGGCGGTATTCTAGCAACTGCCGTTTGCTGGACCGTGCCGACGCTATTTTTTGTAAATCCGAAACTGTGGGGGGTAATGACAGGACAACCGATTATTTTTGTTCTTGGTGTTGCCGCACTTTCTATGGGTGGTGGTAGCTTAGCGCTTATGTTGAGTATTATTTGGCATGATCGGTTTATTGAACAAACGAAACTAAAATTCCCGATTGCTCATGTAATACACAAGACAATTGCTCTGGGGGCAGGGTTACGATCATCGGTTCAACTTTTGTGTGGCTTTGTTTTTGCAACAATTATTCTGACTTTACAACGGGTTAAGCTGTTTGGTCTTACTTTTATTCCATCCACCATTCGTGTATTACCAGCAGCTCTTGGTAGGTATGCTGCTATACGTTTTGATGTTGCTCCATTATTGGTCTCTATAGGCTTTATTGCTGGCAAGCTTGTTGCACTGCCAATGCTGGTGGGAGTGATTTCAAAGATTGTCATTCTGCACTACTTGAGTACTGTTTGGTTTACTTCGCTTAGTAGCTCAGAATGCGCTTTTGCTTTTTGTAGTGGTATTGTAATTTTTGGATTTTGTTCAAGTTTACCAATGCTGGTCAAAATGCTGGTTCGGGGAGTTCGGGCTTGTCGTTTACGTGTTCAGCGCAAAGGTTGTGCAATTAAGCCGGTTGCGTCTGGTTCAAAATCAATTCCATCAATTGCGGCTATCAGTATTTTGGTCGGATTTTTATTGTGGTTTAAGTTTAATGTTTTAGCCATTGTTTTTGTTTTGGTTGGTGCGATTGCCTGCGCCTACCAGCTTGCCATGATTACGGGCAGAATTGGACTTGCCCCGTTGGGGCGCTTTGCTACTTTTGTGATGGTTCCTGGAATACTTTTCTTTGGGTTTACCGGTGTACAAGCGATTGTTGCCGCTGCTGTTGTGGAGCTTGTTGGAGGCACTTTGTGTGACTTTTTAGTTGGACAAAGGGTGGTTTTCTTAATGGGTTTGAATGTTTGGCATGCGCGTTGCTACCAGATGCTTGGTCTTGTTGTTAGCTCTCTTACTATCGGTTGGGTTGTGTTGATTTTGTCGCATAGATTTGGACTTGGTTCAGATCTATTGTTTGCGCAGCGGGCTCAAGCTCGTGCGTTGCTGATTACTGCCCAAAGTTTTGTCTGGTCCGTTGTGGGCTTGGGAGTATTGTTTGGTGCATTTTTACGTATTATTCGTGTTAATACCATGCTCGTGCTAAGTGGTTTGCTGATGCCCGTAGACTATTCTTTGATGCTTATTGCCGGCGGTTTGCTTAGCTGCTTGACCAAAGATCGCCGTTTGTACGAACCATTTTGGTCTGGTATGTTTGTGAGCAACTCACTCTGGATGTTACTTAGGGCACTGCTTTAATTGGGCATGGTAGTCTATATATATTTACACGTAATGATTTTGGAGTATTCGGATTATGAATGCATTAAAAAATTATAGGGCATTATCTTTGGCCTGTTTGGTAGCTGCTTCGTGCACTACGCGACCCGTTGACGGGGCTAGGCTGATCACTGGGGCTATATATCCTATAGCTTATGTAGCAACTCATATGGCTTTTTATGATGAGGCTCGTGTTGCCAGAGGCAAAGGCGACCTATCGCTTTTTCCTAAATTTTTAGCTTTTATTATGGCTTTTGGGACTTTTAAGCGTAGTTATAGCTCAAAACCTGAGGACTTCTTAGGAGTCGGACTTTCGATCTCGGCCTTGGCTGGTATTGTTTACTGGGCAAAGAACCACGGCACAACCAAGGATATTAAAAAGTACGGAAAGCGTCTGTGGAGCAGTGTTACTTATGCGGCTAAGGTTGCAGTTTCTGGTTTTGCTTTGGGGCGCGTTTTTGGGGGAGATGCTCCTGGGGATAACACTTCAAGGACCTATTTGCGGTACAGTGAAGAGTCCGGCGATCTTATCATCGAAGAGGTTGATTAAGCACTATTGATTGTTGATTGAATGTTAAGGCTGGCTTTGGATAAAAGTAAATTTCCAAAGCCAGTTTTTTTGCGAGTTATTTGAATGTAACCGTTTGACATAATAATAAAGCACTCTTACCATAAAATCTGTTAATGAATGTGATTAATGTTGATAGCAAGGTGCTTTTTCAATTTTTTCTAACGGGAAGTAATGATTATGAATGTATTAAAAATTAGCAGGCCATTGGCGCTGTCTCTGTCCTGTTTTGTAGCTTTTTCGTGTACAACACAGTCCCTCCATTCTAGTTGGATCAAGTTAGGTCTGAGTGCTGCAACGCTCGCTGCTGGTCCGGTGGCCAGTAAACTTAGTACTAGGCTTAGTGTAGACGCTGTTCAATATGCAGACTACATATCGATGGGTAGCGCAGCCTCAACTGGTCTTATTTTAAGCCAAGACAATATTACAGGAAAAGTGTTTGCGATTGCTGGTTTAGCTTGCTTCGGCGTATTTATGGCAGACCGTGACATGCTTGGATCAGCAGTAAAGTATAGCATGATAGCGGGTGCGGCTGTGGTGGCGCGACTTCTTTGGAGGTTGAGAAGGGATTAATCGATTGATTTGATCAATAGATTAAGCGCTATTGATTATTGATTGAATGTTAAGGCTGGCTTTGGGAATTTACTTTTTCTCAAAGCCAGCCTTTTTTTGTTTACTATTTGCTTGATGTCTAGTTTTGAC
Source organism: bacterium (assembly GCA_018663245.1). Lineage (GTDB taxonomy): Bacteria > Babelota > Babeliae > Babelales > JABJEI01 > JABJEI01. The sequence goes on along the minus strand of JABJEI010000014.1, from coordinate 41,009 downwards.
CAATCAATTGAGCCCTGCTATAATTATAGTAATTGTTAAATTTAGTTAAAAACAAGCGCCATAAGATTCTGTTAGAGTTTTTCTATAAGGGTGGGCGACGTGGAAGTTTATAAGTTATGAACGTATTTAAAATAAGTAGAGTATTGCTTCTGTCCAGTCTAGTAGCTGCGCCTTGTACGATGCGGCCTGTTAACTGGGTGGCGGTTTTTGGTGGTTCGACACGTATCCTAACGTACGCGGTCTTTAATGAACTTTTTTACAATCCAAAACCGGAAGAAAGTGGCCTTCCAAATCCGGGGGCGATCACAGGCGCTATAGTGTCGGTTGATATTTTTTTAACGAGTTTGAGGGGTGTAGAGCATTTTGCAGGAGCAGGTCTTTCTGTCTTAGTGCTATCTTTGATTGCTTATAAGGCAAAAAATCATAAAAGCGTCGGCATAAAAACGTTTGGGGAGCGTTTGTATAGTTTTAGTAACGGTGCAGCAAGATGTATGGCTTTTGGCTCACCTCTTTTATTTGTAAGGGATACGCCGCCTGTTTTTACTACTAAAAAGAAATTTGAAGATTTAGGGTTCGATTTTATAAATAAAGGGAAAAAGGCAGTGAGGGTTGGTTCAGTTGAAAAAATGGTTGGTGACTATCTTTATAAAAGAACTATTTTTGATTCAATAACTCTTACACCAACAAGCTAAGTTGATTTTGCTAATTAATTTTTCCTAACGAAAAGTGATGATTATGAACGTATTTAAAATAAGTAGAGTATTGCTTCTGTCTAGTCTAGTAGCTGCGCCGTGTACGATGAAGCCGGTTAACTGGGGTTATGTTGCTCTTGGTGCATTTAATGTTGTGACATATAACGCTATTCATCAGTTGTTTCACAATCAAAAACGTGTCGAACAGGGAAAAAGTAATCTTTCATTGTTGCCTAAGTTTTTTGCCTTTGGCTATGCAAATCGTGTTATTTTATCGGGTGCGTTGGGTCCAGAATGTTTTGTAAGTTCGGGACTTTCTATTGCGGCTTTATCCGCTATTAGTTACTTAGCAAAAACTTATGGCAAGACCGATAAAATGAAAACGTTTGGAAAACGCTTGTGGACTAGTAATAGTTTTGCTGCAAAACTTTTTGCTATTGGCTCTCCTTTGTTGTTTGCCAAACCTATTATTAAGATTATTATAGCGAAGAATGCAATTCGTAACTCCGTTAGCCTAAGTTTTGGCCAAGGGAAACGAAAAGTGTATCAGATTGGGCTTTAGGATTTATTAGTAGTGCGGTTCGGGTGGCTTCTTGTTAGTCGTCGTGGCGGACGTACGTATACTAATAAATAGCGATTGATTATTGATTGAATGTTAAGGTTGGCTTTGGGGATTTACTTTCTCCCAAAGCCAGTTTTTTTACTGTTTTGTGGAAATCAAGCTTGGAATATTCGTTGGGTCAATTTCTTTATCGATAAGAAGTTTTTGGAACTCGCTCTGTAATTGTGCGTCAGTTTTGAGTCCAATAACTTGTTTTTTGTTGCCGAGCGTTGCTTGATTATTTTGTATAAAGCTCTTTAGGAGCAGTTTTGACTGTTCTTGCTGTCTTTGAGTCTCGGCGTACTCTTTATAAAGTTTTTTTGCTTGTTTAAATGCTTCTTCGCATTTCCATGAAAAGCCCCATCTATACCTGTTGGGGTCATTTTTGAGTAGATATTGATAGCAATTTTGCATAAGCTCGAGAGGGCTATAATGCCAAGAAGATTGGTTAAAGCATATCTCATATTTAGGACTTTGGTCGGTTATTTTTTTTAGCGCAGCATTTACTTCAGGGTTAAGTTTTTTAATAAAAACATCTGTTTTATGATCAAGCTCTGAGTTGTATTTTTGTTTAAGCATTGTTGCGGTGATGCCGCTAGAGACCCTTTGACTGCCTTTGAGTAGGTATTCATTGGCGGTGTATGTTGTGCGCAATTGGTCGAGAGTAAAGTGATTATTCATGATACGATTTGCGAGTATTTTTGCCTGTTCATAGCTTGTTTTTTTATAAGTTGGGAGTGCTCGTGCCGATTTACTAGCTATTTGATAGTTGTTGTACCTGTTAATAACTTCTGCTTGATCCGTACATTCTTTGGCTGCAAATAGCAGTATTGCTTCTTGTTTGCCTGTTTTTTTGTCGCTAAGTATTAGGCGAATAAATACCTCTTGTAGTTTTCTTTTGCGAGCTTTTTTTCTTTCTGCGCGCGCATTTTGTATAATGATTCCTGCGTATTCGGGCAGTGTTTTTGTGCTGTGTGGTATCGCAAAAAGTGCTGTGGCGATTAACACGATTGTCATGCGATTGTTTTGCAAGGCTTTCCTTTTTAGGTTTGTGATGCTTGTCAGGCTACGGGGAGCTGCTTGTCGCCGGTTATTTTAGTATTGGTTATAGTATCAAACTAGGAATTTACCGAGCTCACTGTTTATTTGTGCGTCTGTTTTGAGACCAATAACTCGTTTATTGTCGTCTAGTTTGACCTTGTTTTGCTTCACTAAGTTTTTGATGTCCTGGATGCATAGCCCTTGTTGGTATTTGACATCCTCATACTTGGCGTACAGTGTTTTAGCTTTGCCTCTTCTTCTGCGGACTTGCCTTTTGCTTAGCTTATACAGTCTATGGTCGGTTGTTGATACACTATTAAGCCAATGGCCGTGAGGTTCAACGTAATATAGTTGAGTTGTATTATTATATGCGTTTTCAAAAAACTCTCCGAAATAAGGAGCGTTTTTTGAGATATCACTAAGTTTGATATTAATTTGGGTTTTTAAATTTTTGATATACGTATTGCTTTTACGATCAAGGCAATTATTGTAAGTTTCAACCAGCATTGTTGCGATGATACCGCTAGATTCCTTTTTACTGTTTTGTAGCAGGTCTTCATTTATGGTGTATGTTGTGCGCAATTGGTCGAGAGTAAAGGTATTATTTATGATACGATTTGCGAATGTTTTTGCTATCGTATGGTTTATTTTGTTATAGGTGGGGAGTGTTTGTGCGGCTTTGTTGGCTATCTGATAGTTGCTGTATGCTTTGATAATATTTGCTGGGACTGTATGTTTTTTGGCAGTTAATAGCAGTATTGCTTCTTGTTTACCTGTTTTAGTATTGTTAAGTATCTGGCTGATAAGTAGATTTTGTCGCCTTCTTTTACGCGTTTGCCTTTCTTCTTCGCGACGCCTCTCGATTAAATGTCCGTATTCTGCCATCCAAGTTTTTGTATTGCAGGGCATTGCAAGAAATACTGCGGCGATTAGTGCGATCGTAATGTGATTGCTTTGCATGGTTTTCCCTTTTAAGCCTGTGATGCGGCCATCAAGCCAGGAATGTATCGAATTCACTTTGTAGCTGTGCGTCTGTTTTTAGTCCAATAATTAGTTTTTTGTTGTCGAGTTTGACCTTATTTTGTTCTACAAATTTTTTTATGGACTGGATGCATAGCTCTTGTTGGTCTTGGGCGGTTTTATACTCTACATAGAGCATATTTGCTTGTTTAAGGCCTTCTTTGCATTCCCATGAAAAGCTCCACAGGTGTCTTTGGGGGTCATTTTTGAGGAGGTATTTGTAGTGATTTTGTATAAGCTCGAGAGGCTGCTTGTAAGAAAAATCTGAGTTAAAGCATTGCTTGTATTTAGGACTTTTGGCAGCTATATTTTTTAGCTGTTCGTTAACTGTGCATTTTAATTTTTCAACCGTAACAACCTCTTTGGCATCAAGGTAGTCGTTATATTTTGATACATACATTGTTGCGATGGTGCCGCTTGGTTGCATGTTTTTATTGTTGGTCAGCATCCTTATGTGGGCCGTGTATGCATTGCGTAGCTGGTCAAGGGTGAAGTCACAATCTACGATACGGCTTGCAATATCTTTTACCCAAGGGGTATTTTGGTAATTTGACTGTTCTTGTTTCGTCCATTTACCGTAATCATCGGATGTTGAGGAAAGTCTTAGCAAAACAGCTTCTTGACGGTATGTTCCGGTGTTGGTTGATATTTTATTTTCTAGATTATCTTTACGGGTCTGTATTCTTCTTGCACGGGCTCTTTCACGCATTTTTCCTGCGTGTGGTATCCAGGGTTTTGTGCTGGGTGTTGCAGATAGTGCTATGGCGATTAGTGCGATCGTAATGTGATTGTTTTGCAAGGCCTTCCTTTTTAAGCTTGTGATGCCTGCCATACTAAATAGCCTTCGATAAAGGGCATGAGCTGGCCATCGAGTACCATGTCTGGTTGACTGGATTCAACGTTTGTGCGGTGGTCTTTGACCATCTTGTAAGGATGCAGAACGTATGAGCGAATTTGTGATCCCCATTCTATTTTTTTCTTATCTATTTTGCCCAGAGCTTTTTTGCGCTCTTCATCTTGCCTTTGTACAAGCTTGGCCATTAGCATTTTCATGGCAGTTTCGCGGTTTTTAATTTGTGACCGATCATTCTGGCACTGTACAACGATGTTAGTGGGCAGATGAGTGATGCGCACGGCAGAGTCGGTTTTGTTGATGTGCTGGCCACCAGCACCGCTTGCGCGGTAGGTGTCTATTCGCAGATCTTTTGGGTCAATTTCGATGTTTACGTCGGGCATTTCTGGAGTTAGGGTTACGCCCGAAAACGAGGTGTGCCGACGCTTGTTAGAGTCGTAGGGCGAAATTCGCACAAGCCGATGAATTCCGTGCTCGCTTTTGAGCAGGCCGTAAGCGTTTTTGCCGGTAACATGGAGCGTTGCAGATTTGATTCCTGCTTCTTCTCCAGATTGTACATCGACTACCGCTGCCTTTAGTCTGTGTGTCTCGCAGAATCGCGTGTACATTCGCAAAAGCATTTGCGCCCAGTCTTGCGACTCGGTTCCACCAGCACCAGCATTGATTAGTACAAAGCATGGGTGTTTGTCTTGCTCAAGGCCCATCAGGAGCTGTATTTTAAATCGTCTGATTGTTTGTGCGAGTTCTGCGATTTCGGGACTAATTTTTTGTAATTCTTGTTCGTCATCTTCGAACAGGTCTAGTAATTCGGGCAGTTGCTCAAATGTGCTTGTGATGTGCTCATACTGCTCCTTGACTGAGCGGATGCCGCGTAGCTCTTTTGTGATTTTTGTTTGGTCAGGGTGCTGCCAGAAATCTTCTTTAGAGCTGATGCCTTCAAGTTCTTCAAAGCGTTTTGCAAGGTCAGACTTGGTCCAGTACGATACGATAGTTTGTACGTCAGAATCAAAATCTTTTAGCTGTTCTCGTAGGTCATCTATGAGCATTGGTATCCCGATTAATTGATCATAATCTCTTGTATTACGGTATCATACTCTGGCTGCGACTTAAATCCCCTGTATCTTAGTTCTAATTTTCTTGGGTTGTTTTCGATGAGTAGATCTGCACTAGTTTGTTGATTCCACTGTTGTAGAGTGTGGCGCATTGTTTTCGTAATGTCTTGAGTTGGTCATCACTCAGTTTCTTGGGGTATTCTGCTGGGATTGAGAACGTTTTTAGCTTTGGAAAGTCTTTTTGTAGTCCTGTAAGGCGATTTGTCAGGCCTTTACGTGAATTATTTATTTTTAACGGATAGTTGGCATACCATGGTAGCTGTGACAAGTTTCTGAACTTCTCAAGCTGTTTGGATTCTTGAAATTCATCGAGTAGTTGTGCGGAAAGCAAAATTTCAGGCAGGTACCAATATCGGCAAATTAGACATATCTCGCTGCCATTGCGATTGGTCAATTTGGTTTTTGGGGGGTCCCATAGCGTGTAATGTTCTTTTTTACCTTTCTGATTGTCATCTTCCTGATATTTTAGCAGGCCGGATGTGTCGAGCTTGACCTTCCATTGGCTTAATTCTTGGGCAAACTTATCTCGGGTTTGGTATCGATTGCGGGATGTCGAATGAAACATGCGACTACTGGTTTGTGGCTGTAAGCAGATATGAGTTTGCGAGTATGGATACTTTGGCCGGGGAGGTAGCACGCTATGCAGAGAGTATGGGACAAGGTTGAGTATGGCTACTAAAATTAGTTTTTTCATGGAGAGTCCTTTTTTTGTCGCGACTTAAGTGCCTCGTATTTTTTTTAACTATGTTTCTTTTCTTTCCACTCCCATGCTTTTTTTATGCTGAATTGCTTAACCAGTTGTTCAATGGCCTTGTTGTGTAGCTCGGCGCATTGCGCGTTAAACTTTTTGAGCTTATCTTGGCTTAAACTTTTTGGGAATCTTCTTGGAACTTTGAGTTTATTTTCTTTTGTGATCGTAAAATCTTTGTAAAGTTGTTCTAGACTCGCTTTAAGCCCTGTACGTACGTTTTGTATATTATTAGGATGTTTTGCACAGAGCACAATGTTTGACAAGTTTCGTAGTTGTTCAAGTTTGTTGGTTTGCTCAAGTATGGAGTGTAGCTGTTGAGATAGTATGATTTCGGGCAGCTTTGCAAAACGGCAGCTTTGGCAAATCTTGCTCCCATTGAGGTAGTGTCTGTTTGTTCGACATTGGTCGGTGGCCGTTGAAGGTGGATTGAGTTTAGTGAAGTGCTGCTGTCGATTGCCTTTGTATTGCAAATCTCCAGCTTCATTAATCTTAACGAGCCAATCCTTCAGTTCGGAGGCAAATCCATTTAAAGTTTGGCTAGTTTTGCGAAATGTTAGATGAAAAGGAAGGTTGCTGATCTCTGGTTGCAAGCAGGTATGTTTAACTACGAACAGTTCAGGCTCTATTTTTGATAAATTCATGCTATGCAAGCCGTGTGCAATCATGGTGATTGTGGCTACTAAAATTAATTTTTTCATTGAAAGATTCTTTATTAGCAAAGGAGTTACAATTAATTTTTTATGAGTAGGCTTGTTTGCCTCTCTAGGGTTAATTTTCCAAGTAGCTTGATAAGCTTATCAGATAGTGAGGGTGGTTTTTGTTCGTTTGGTATTATGAATACAATTTTGTTTTTGAGGCTGGTTGTTACATGTTGCCTAACAATATAATTGAATAATGCGTCTTCATAGCCTGTATACAGTGTATAAATCTTCTGATCTTCCTGGTCGTGTAAGTCTTGTAACTTGCCAAGTAAAGTGAACCTGAAGTCTATTAAGCTACAACGAGTTGAGTTTTTAAACTTTGTGTCTACTTCTTGTAATGACTTTCCAAGCAGTTGAGTAAGCTTTTGTGGTGCTTGTGGTTTGTTTTGTGGCATGTAGCGATTTTCAAGATAATTTTCAAGATCCTTTTTGCTCTGTGTGTGTTGTAAGTCAAGGTTCTGTCGTGTTTTTTTACGATGATTACGCACAATGATTTTCATTTTTATAAGTTCATGATTAATCGTAGAAACAAGCTGTGGAGTGTCGAAGTTTTGATTGCTATTTTTGTAGCTCTTGTATTCCAATTTAAGTTGGTCGTTGTTTTGCCCGATGGTTTGTATTAATGAATTAAGTCTTGTGGGTTGTTCAGAAGTTTGCACTGCTATAGATTGGTTTGCTGTGGTAAGGAATAGCATCAATACCAGAATTATTTTGAAGTTATTTTTGTGCATATATTTCCCTTGATTGTATGTTCTTTAAGTACAGCAATTAATTTAGCATATTTTTAGCTGTGCAGGGCATAAGCATTTGCAACAGTAGGCAATAATTGCGTGAGCTTTGCAAAGCATGCTAGCTATGCTCGTGTGTTATAATTGAACTATTACGGGTTATCAGAATAGGGGATGAATGTATGCAGGGTAGATTGTTTTTGATCTCGTCATCGTCGGGTGCGGGTAAAACGAGCTTAGCTAAGTCTTTGGTGCAAAAAATTGGAGCGAAGTGCAATATTGAGCGGGTTGTAACCTACACGACTCGGCCTCAGGGCAAAAGTGAAGTGCACGGCAAGGATTACCACTTTTTGTCGGATGCGCAGTTTGAGAAGGGTGAGCAAGATGGGTTGTTCCTTGAATGGTCGACAAGTTACGAACATGTTTATGCATCACCAGCTAGCATCTTAGAAGGGCTTAAGCAGGGTAAATCTTACTTGCTGGTTATGGATCATGACGGTGTTGCCAATGTGTCGCTCATGATTCCTGATGCTGTTACTATCTGGATTCTGGTAGAGGACGTTCAGGAGATTAAGCGTCGACTGGAAGGGCGTGGCCGTGATACTGCTGAGCAGATTGCTCTACGTGTTGGTCTGGTACAAAAAGAGAATGAAATGGCTCGGTCTTCAGCTGTGTACCAATATGAGGTTGTAAACCAAAATTTTGGTAAGGCCTGCAATGAATTGGTAGATATTGTAAAAAATTCAATTGGATGCTGTACGTAGTATGCCTGAAATTGCGCGATCGGGCCTCTGAGTGGGGGCATTGGTGTGGTTGTTGATGGGTGTTCTTGGTTGTTTTTTTATTTCTTATATTTTTTCCCTTATATAAGGAAGGCGAAAGTTGATAGCATTGGTTGTTTGGTTGGTGATGGTTACCAATAGTTAAAAAAGATTACGAAAAGTGTTGACAGTCCTGAGGTGGAGCGTATAATTAGTCCTGAATGAGTTGGGCGTGCGATTAAAGCGCGCTTCTTAAATCTCAAAAAGTTCATTGAAATACACGAAAAACCTATTTTTCGGTTTTGAGACAGTTTTTAACTGTTGAAAAAATCGAATTGAAAATTTCGTTGGTAATCTTGTGAGCCGATCTCTAAAACACAATTTTTGTGATGAAGAGTTTGATTCTGGCTCAGAATGAACGCTGGCGGCGTGCTTAACACATGCAAGTCGAGCGAGAACGTTCCTTCGGGAACTAGTACAGCGGCGGACGGGTGAGTAACACGTGAGAATCTGCCCTTCAGTGAAGAATACTCTCGGGAAACCGAGGTTAATGCTGCATACGTCCCTTCGGGGAGAAAAGTGGCTTTTGCTGCTGCTGAAGGATGAGCTCGCGTACTATTAGCTAGTTGGTGGGGTAAAGGCCTACCAAGGCAATGATGGTTAGCCGGCCTGAGAGGGTGATCGGCCACATTGGAACTGAGATACGGTCCAGACTCCTACGGGAGGCAGCAGTGAGGAATTTTGCGCAATGGGCGAAAGCCTGACGCAGCGACGCCGCGTGGGGGATGAAGGTTTTAGGATCGTAAACTCCTGTTAAGTGGGAAGAAAAGCCTGTCAATAATACGGACAGGTCATGACGGTACCATTAGAGAAAGCACCGGCTAACTTCGTGCCAGCAGCCGCGGTAATACGAGGGGTGCAAGCGTTATTCGGAATTACTGGGCGTATAGGGTGTGCAGGCGGCATGTTAAGTCAATCGTTTAATTTCCCGGCCTAACCGGGAGTCGGCGATAGATACTGGCAAGCTAGAGATTGGGAGAGAGAAGTGGAATTCTCGGAGTAGCGGTAAAATGCGTAGATCTCGAGAGGAACACCAATGGCGAAGGCAGCTTCTTGGCCCATATCTGACGCTCATACACGAAAGCGTGGGTAGCAAACAGGATTAGATACCCTGGTAGTCCACGCCGTAAACGATGATCACTAGATGTTAGTCCCGCTTGCGGGATTAGTATCGTAGCTAACGCGTTAAGTGATCCGCCTGGGGAGTACGGTCGCAAGATTAAAACTCAAAGAAATTGACGGGGGTCCGCACAAGCGGTGGAACATGTGGTTTAATTCGATACTACGCGAGGAACCTTACCTGGGTTTGACATGCTTTTGACAGCTATAGAGATATAGTCTTCCAAGTTTACTTGGACAATTGCACAGGTGCTGCATGGTTGTCGTCAGCTCGTGTCGTGAGATGTCTGGTTAAGTCCTTTAACGAGCGCAACTCTCGTCGTCAGTTGCTATCCTTCGGGAGCACTCTGGCGAGACTGCCTGGGTAACCAGGAGGAAGGTGGGAATGACGTCAAATCATCATGGCCCTTATGCCCAGGGCTACACACGTGTTACAATGGCCAGTACAAAGGGCTGCCAACTCGTAAGAGTGAGCTAATCCCAGAAAACTGGTCCAAGTTCGGATTGAGGTCTGCAATTCGACCTCATGAAGTTGAAATCGCTAGTAATCGCGTATCAGAACGACGCGGTGAATACGTTCTCGGACCTTGTACACACCGCCCGTCACACCACGAGAGCTGTCTGTACCCGAAGTTATCTTAGCTAACCTTTATTGGAGGCGGATACCTAAGGTATGGGGGGTGATTGGGGTGAAGTCGTAACAAGGTAGCTGTAGGAGAACCTGCGGCTGGATCACCTCCTTTCGAGGGAGAATAAATATGATTCAGACTAGCAAGTTGCTTTTACTGAACTTTGATATTAGGTGTAATCGATTTACAAGATTACCAACGAAAATAATTTTTACCCTTCAATCACAGCGTGATTGTGAGTAATACTCATATTCATTATGAGATTTTGGGTCTATAGCTCAGGTGGTTAGAGCACCCCGCTGATAACGGGGAGGTCGGTCGTTCGAGTCGACTTAGACCCACCAAATTTAGTTCTTTATTGAGCTCTATTTGGAAAGTCTATTTTGCTCTGAATGGCTAGCTTTTAGCTGTCGCTGTTGCGCGGATTCGTTCGAGGCTGTGGCTCATACTTACCTTTGTATATGTTTACGTTGGGGGTGTAGCTCAGTTGGTAGAGCGCCCGCTTTGCAAGCGGAAGGTCAGCGGTTCGACTCCGCTCATCTCCACCATTCTTCATCGCATTTCGCGATGTTTAAATAGTAGTTTTTTGCTTTGATGACTTCCAATTTTTTCATGAAGTTAATCAAGCACTTTAGGTTTTTCTGTATTAAAGATTATGTGTGATCTTTGAAATATTTGTAGTTGATAGAATATCAACAGGTTTCTGGCAACAGAAACTGATACTACAATGACAATTTTGTAGGAAATTGAAAAGGGCGTATGGTGGATGCCTTGGCATCAAGAGGCGATGAAGGAGGCGGAAGACTGCCAAAAGCTTCGGGGAGCTGTCAATCAAGCTTTGATCCGGAGGTTTCCGAATGGGGAAACCCACCTAGGTAAAGCCTAGGTATCTTTAACTGAATACATAGGTTAAAGAGGTTAACGACGTGAATTGAAACATCTTAGTAGCGTCAGGAAAAGAAAACGAAGTGATTCCCTGAGTAGTGGTGAGCGAAATGGGAAGAGCCTAAACCTGTACTGTGTAAGCTGGCATGCGTTGCAGTGCGGGGGTTGTGGGATGTAATTTACATACAGTGCCATGTATGTGCCATTAATTTACTACGCTAGCTGAATTGTCCTGGAAAGGACAGCCACAGAAAGTGATAGCCTTGTAAGCGAAAGCCTAGTAAAATGGTGATTACACACCCGAGTACCGTAGAGCACGTGAAATTCTGCGGGAATCTGCCCAGACCAATGGGTAAGGCTAAATACTACTTGATGACCGATAGTGTACAAGTACCGTGAGGGAAAGTTGAAAAGAACCCCGGAAGGGGAGTGAAATAGATCCTGAAACCATATGTTTACAAGCGGTGGTAGCGATGTATACGTACGCGCAACCACGTACCTTTTGCATAATGGGCCAACGAGTTACTATGCGTTGCAAGGTTAAGCTTAGAAAGAGCGGAGCCGTAGCGAAAGCGAGTCTGAATAGGGCGATTTAGTAACGTAGAGTAGACCCGAAACCTAGTGAGCTATCCATGTCCAGGATGAAGTCTCAGTTACATGAGATGGAGGTCCGAACCGGTGTAGGTTGAAAACTGCTCGGATGAGGTGTGGATAGGGGTGAAAGGCCAATCAAACTAGGAAATAGCTGGTTCTCTCCGAAATATATTTAGGTATAGCCTTGTTGAATTCATCGTGGTGGTAAAGCACAGTTGGAGCTTTGGGGGCGTAAGCTTACCGGGTTCTTACTAACTCTGAATGCTACGATGTTAGAAGACAGGAGTCAGACTGCGGGAGATAAGTTCCGTAGTCGAGAGGGAAACAGCCCAGACCATCAGCTAAGGTCCCTAAGCGTTCGTTAAGTGGGAAAAGAAGTGGAAATACACAGACAACCAGGAGGTTGGCTTAGAAGCAGCCATCCTTTAAAGAAAGCGTAACAGCTCACTGGTCGAGTGTTTTTGCGCTGAAATAAGAACGGGGCTCAAACGAACCACCGAAGCTATGGCTTTCATGCTTGCATGGAGGGGTAGGAGAGCGTTCTTTGACAGATACTAGCCTGACTGTGAAGACAGGTGTGTGGTCAAAGAAGCGATTATGTTGGCATAAGTAACGAAAAAACAGGTGAGATTCCTGTTCGCCGAAAATCTAAGGTTTCCGTGAGATCGGTTTATCCTCTCAGGGTTAGTCGACCCCTAAGCCGAGGCCAGTTGGCGTAGGCGATGGGAAACGGGTTAATATTCCCGTACCATTTGACAGCATTTGAGCGAAGGGGGGACGCAGTAGGGTAGGTTTACTTGGGGTATGGATTTCCAAGTTAAGCACAAAGAGGGTTCTGGTAGGTAAATCCGCCGGAGCATAACCTTGAAGTGTTATGAGCATGTCAGCCACTTGTGGCAGGCGTGTTAAGCTGATCCCACACTGACTAGAAAATCCTCTAGCGAGTTGATCAAATGATCGTACCGCATACCGACACAGGTAGATGGGCTGAGAATGCTCAGGCGTTGAGAGAATTATCATTAAGGAACTCGGCAAAATGGCCCCGTAACTTTGGGATAAGGGGTGCCCGGGAGGTTCTCGATTTTACGATTGAGTGCGTCCTTGGGTTACAATAAAGAGGCCCAACCGACTGTTTAGCAAAAACACAGGGCTCTGCAAACTCGAAAGAGGAAGTATAGAGTCTGACACCTGCCCAGTGCCGGAAGGTTAACAGGAGGGGTTAGTCTTCGGACGAAGCTCTGAATCGAAGCCCCGGTAAACGGCGGCCGTAACTCTGACGGTCCTAAGGTAGCGAAATACCTTGTCGGGTAAGTTCCGACGTGCATGAATGGTGTAACGAGTTGGGCGCTGTCTTAATGATACACTCAGTGAAATTGTAGTATCGGTGAAAATGCCGGTTACCCGCGACAGGACGGAAAGACCCCGTGCACCTTTACTATAGCTTGACATTGATTTTTGGATTGATTTGTGTAGGATAGGCGGGAGACTATGAAACTGGGACGCTAGTCCTAGTGGAGTCATACTTGAAATACCGCTCTTATCCGTTTGGAAATCTAACTTTGAATGCCCGTTAACCGGGCAAAGGACAGTGTCTGGTGGGTAGTTTGACTGGGGTGGTCGCCTCCTAAATTGTAACGGAGGCATTCTAAGGTTCACTCAAGACGAATAGAAATCGTCTGAAGAGCGCAAAGGCACAAGTGAGCTTAACTGTGAGACCTACAAGTCGATCAGATGCGAAAGCAGGACTTAGTGATCCAGCGGTACCGAGTGGAAGGGCCGTTGCTAAATGGATAAAAGGTACGCCGGGGATAACAGGCTTATCTCCTCTGAGAGTCCACATCGACGAGGAGGTTTGGCACCTCGATGTCGGATCATCGCATCCTGGGGCTGAAGAAGGTCCCAAGGGTTTGGCTGTTCGCCAATTAAAGCGGTACGTGATCTGGGTTCAGAACGTCGTAAGACAGTTCGGTCCTTATCCGTCGTGGGCGTAGGGTATTTGAAGGAAGCTGTTCCTAGTACGAGAGGACCGGAATGGGCGAGCCGATGGTGTTCCAGTTGTTTACCAAAAGCAGCGCTGGGTAGCTAAGCTCGTAAGAGATAACCGCTGAAAGCATCTAAGTGGGAAACTCGACCTAAGATAAGATACCCCGAATAACTTCGGTTATTCATAAGACTCCTTGAAGACTATGAGGTTGATAGGCTGGAGGTGCAAGCACAGTAATGTGTTCAGCTGACCAGTACTAATAAGTCGAACGTTTTTACCTGCATAACAATTTCATTGTAGAATTTGTTTCTGTAAAACGTTCAGACAACCTCGTTGAAGATTCTATCGACTATAAATATTTCTCACACATAAGTATGTGAAACTATTTGCAAACGTATTCGTACGATTGCAATTCAGATTTGCTTGGTGGGTATAGTTGCAGGGGTACACCCGTTCCCATTCCGAATACGGAAGTTAAGTCTGCAACGCCGATGATACTTGTCTGGAGACGGGCTGGGAAAGTAGGTACTGCCAAGCAATTAATTAAAGCCCCAGTGTTCAATGAGCACTGGGGCCTTTTTATTGCATTTATGACTCCTTTGGTGTCATACAAAAGAATAAGAAGAGCGTTTTTCGTATAGTCAGTTACCGATGATTGTCTGATTTAATGATTTTAGTTATCTTACTTTATGCTTTGTTTGCCAGCACGCTGGCCGCTCAAAAAGTCTTATTGGGCAGTATATCTCCATTTTTTCTTGTTGGAATTCGAGGTCTTGTTGGCGGGCTTATTTTATTAGCTTGGTCATACTGGAGTGTTGGTAACCTATGGGCTGTTGTTCGCAAGCATCATAAAACACTTATTTCTCTTGCATTTTTAACTACATTTTTACCCGCTCTTTTGAAGGCATGCACCTTGGTTCATTTACCAAGTATCAAAGCAAGTTTTTTCTCATATTTTGATCCTTTCTTTGCAGCTCTTTTTGCTTTCGGTATGTGGGGTGAGAGGCTTTCGACTCGTAAATTTGTTGGAATGCTTATAGCTTTTTCTGGAGCTTTGATAATTCTGTTCAACAAAGATGCAGGTCATGAGGGTGGACGTATTTTTCTTGAGATTTCGTGGGCAGAATTTGGCGTGATAGCAGCATTCATGATCAATAGATATGGTTGGTTACGTGTACAGAATTTTTTGAAAAGCTCATCAGTTCCTTTAAGTTTGGTGAATGCTTGTCTCATGCTAATCGGGGGGCTTAGTGCTCTTATTATTGCAGTTATGACCGAATCATTACCGTCATTTAATGGTAATGATTTTAGTATTCTGTTGTTGTTTTATGTGATTATCATGAGCAATGTTGTGGGTTATTCGTTGTATGGTTACCTTTTAAAAAAATATACATCTACTTTTGTCGCTCTTTCCAAGTTTATGATGCCGCTTTGGTCGATTATATTTGGGTACCTGTTTTTATCTGAGCGGGTTACGTGGTCTTTTCTTGTAGCTACTATTCTAGTGCTTTTTGGTCTGATGATGTTTTATCGTGATGAGGCTCCTTTCATATATCGTGGTGATGATCACGCTGGAATTTGATCTATTCTAACTTTTCGCTATGTTCGACAGGGAGTTGCTTTAAGCGATCGCTGTTTAAGATAGTCAGTAGGAGTTTATGATGTTTCAAGAAGAAGATTCGCAAAGTTATAACAAAAAAAGTAATGTTATTTTTGAGTATGATCTTGCTGTAGCCTACTTTTCTGGTGATGAAGATCATAAGCCGAACTACGAATGGGCTTTGGCGATATTTCAGCATGTGGCCGCACAAAATGATGATAAGAGTATTAAGGCTCTTGCTCAATATAATATTGGCCTAATCTGTTTTTTTGGTCATGGAATGGAGCAGCCGGACTATGTACAGGCGCTTTCGTTGTTTCAAGAAGTTGTAAGACAAAATGATAACAAGGTGGCAAAGGCTGATGCTCAGTGCCGTCTGGGTGAAATGTATGCTTGGGGACTTGGTATCTACAAGCCGAATTATGTACAGGCGTTGGCTATGCTCCAAGCGGGAGCAGAGCAAGATGATAGTAAGGAAGCCAAGATTGGTTCTCAGTGTCGCCTGGGTGAAATGTATGAACTGGGCCTTGGGGCCGATAGGCCGGATTATTCACAAGCGTTTAAACTGTTTGATTTGGTATCTGATCAGAATTTCGATATGGAAATGAAGGCTTGTGCCCAGTATAAACTAGGTATGATGTATCTGTATGGCAAAGGTATGGACCTGCCGGATCATGTATGGGCTAAAGAGCTATTTCAGGCAGCATCTATGCAAAATCATT
Organism: bacterium; assembly: GCA_018663245.1. Classification (GTDB taxonomy): domain Bacteria; phylum Babelota; class Babeliae; order Babelales; family JABJEI01; genus JABJEI01. The sequence continues at coordinate 25,156 of JABJEI010000014.1, read as the reverse complement.
GTAGCAAATCAAAAATTGGCGCACAGTCTCTTCTGGGTACAATGTATACGTATGGGCACGGTATGGATCGGCCTGATCATGTGCAAGCTCGTAAGCTTTTTCAAGCAGTAATTTCAACAGCTGATGATGGAACAATGAAGGACCATGCACGTGAGCTTCTTGCTCAATTGGAAAAGTAATAGGCTTAGTTGTTTTATCATTAAATATTTTGTTTGGACTTGTTTTGCTTGGTAAGGAGAACAACGTTATTATAAATTCGTAAGTATATTGTATTTGTTGGTCGATTAGAGGTTCCGTGGGACTAGTATTTTTATTGTATGCTCTTGCTGCATCAACCATGACAATGCAGAAATGTGCGGTTTTTTATTTCCACCCACTAATTATTTTGGCTGTTCGCTCATTAGCTGGCGGGACGATACTTTTTATTCTCCATCGCTTGATGCATGGTAGCAATCCATTGCGCCTTCTAGCGCGTCATCCGTTCTCAATTTTTAAATTGGCTTTACTTGTTACCGTAACTTCTCCAGTTATTAAAGTTGCACTGTTGCGGGTCATGACCAGCGTAAAGGTCGGGTTCTTTTATTTTATAGATCCAATTTTTACTGTTTTTTTGGTTTACTGCTTGTACGGTACGCGTATTAGATTTAAGCAGTTTATTGGAATTTTGGTTGCCTCGGGCGGCATTTTGATTGTTTTGCTAGAAAAAGGTGGCAGCGAAGGCTTGATGCTGATTGGACGTTTTTCGTGGGCGGAGGCTCTTTTGGTTTTTGCATATGTTGCCAACCGGTATGGATGGTTAAGAATTCAAGAGTTTGTGCGCTCAACCGGATGCGGTGCAAAGGAACTTAACAGCGTTATGATGCTTGTTGGAGGTCTTATTACCGTTTGTGCTATTCCATTTTTTGCACCACTACCAGCACCATCTGAATGGTACTATGGTGGTAAGTTTTTGATAGGGCTTGTGTTGATAACCAATGTAATCGGTTATACCCTGTGCACTTACTTATATCGTTTCTACAGTGCTACTTTTATGTCGTTGGCCTCACTGACTAGGCCTTTATGGATAGCCGTTTTTGGGGTTCTTTTTTTGCACGAGACACTTTCGTGGACATTTGCCCTGGCTGTGTTATTTGTGCTTATCGGGTTAAGTATTTTTTACTTTGATGAATTACGAACGTTGCGAGTTAAGGCTAAGCGTGAGTCGGTCTGAGAATTGCTCAAGTAAGTTTATTTTTTTGGCTCATCCGAGAAGCTGATTTTTATATTTTGTGAATAAGACTTGGGGTTCAAAGACTGAAGCTCTCCCCAGATATATGTCTGTAGGTATGCATATTCAGTTTGTGTATGAATTTTCATACTTGATTGTTTTAAATCAAGCATATTCTTTCTTAAGTCGATAATAGCTTTAAGTGTAATTGATAAATGTTCGGTATATTTAGGGCTTTTGTTGTATTCTTCTCCAATTTTTAACTTTCTAAAAGTTGTTTTATTTTGTTCATCCGAGTAATTAGTTGGACTTGGAAGTAGGGCACTGGCTTTTGATTGATTTTGTTTATACGAGTAGTTCGTTGTACTTGGAGGCCGGATATCTGCTTCTGATTGCTTTTGATCTATCGGTTGAAAGGTAAGCTCCTGGAACGGTTTCTGTATACTTTTTTTGAAAAATTTTAGGGACTTGGTTATATCGGATAGTCCGTTACTTTCTGCTTGAATAGCGAGCCTATCAAAAAGCTTCGTCTGTTTTTTGATTTGCTTGTGTGAGTTTGAAGTAATTATTTTTAGAGCTGTCATTGATTTGTAAAGTGTTATGGTTGCTTTTTTAGATCCATGTTTTTTAGGATCTTGACTAAATAGATAAGCACAAGCTAGAGCATAATTATCATTTGTAGGATTATTGTTTTCTATAATTGCTATCGCTCTGCATATAGACCAGACGTTATTTGTCGTATTTGTATGCGACTTTTTTATGCGACGCGTAGATTCGCTTGTTGATACAAAAAAGGCCATAACAAGCACGGTTAAAATGATATGTAATTTGCGCATGGTGCTGCTTTTCCTCGAGTGTGTTGATGATGTTAATTGATTCTAAAATTGTAGTTTAAGTAGGAACTATCTGCAAATTTTCTTATAAAAAAATAAAAGTTTCTATTGCCCCTTGTAAGGGGGCAGTTGTCGGTGTACCCTGAGCAGCAAAGGGTATAGGTCCAATTTCTTCCTGAAAGTATTTTCATGTGTAAGCAGCAACTGGTCGTACAAGAATCGGCACCACTCCGTGGAACCACACGTCTCTGGGGTGCAAAAAACGCAGTTTTAGTAATCATGGCTTCACTGTTGCTTACGCGTGGTAAATCGCGTTTGACCAATGTGCCAAGTTCTTGTGATGTGTGGCAGATGATTGAGGTGCTTAAGGAGTTGGGCGCAGCGGTTGTTTTTGATCACGATTTAGGTGTGCTAGATATTGATACCTCTAAGGTGTTTGGTCACAGTATATCTGAACATCGTATGCAAAAAATGCGTGCATCTGTGCTGGTTATGGGTCCACTTTTAGCTCGATTTGGCAAAGCTGAACTTTCGATGCCGGGGGGTTGTGTAATCGGTTCCCGTCCAATTGACTTCCATATTAAACTCTTTCGTCAACTTGGAATTCAAGTGACATTGTCCGGCAATAAGGTTCAAGCTGAGTGGCAGAGCCGGGTTGGTGATGCGCGTCTTATTCTTGAGTACCCAAGTGTTGGTGCAACAGAGAATGCTTTAATGGCTGCAGCTTTGTCTAACAGCAGTATAACTTTGGTTAATGCGGCTGTTGAACCCGAGGTTCTGGATCTAGTTGAAGTGCTCAAAAAAATGGGTGCTGATATTACGGTTCAGGTTCCAGCAACAATTATAGTTCGGGGAGTTCAAGAGCTAAGGCCCATTGAGCATTCGGTTATACCTGATCGCCTAGAAGCAGGAGCGCTGCTAATTGCAGCTGCTATTACAAAGGGGTCAATTACTATACCAGATGCGCCAGTACACTCGATGGGTGTTTTTCTTGAGAAGCTACGTGAAATGGGCCATGTGGTTGTTGAGAGTTGTGATGGAGTTGGAGTTCATTTAACAGCGACATCCTCTCCACGAGCTGTTTCGTTTAAAACATCACCATATCCAGGATTCCCAACTGACTTGCAGGCACCAATGATGGTTGCTCAAGCTGTAGCTAAGGGAGAGAGTAGTATTTGCGAAACAGTGTTTGAAAATCGAATGATTCACGTACGTGAGCTACAAAAAATGGGCGCTCAAATTAGGCATGAGGGCATGTATGCGCATGTGCACGGAGTGAATAAATTGTACGGAGCCTCGGTAATCGGGACAGACATTCGTGCTTGTGCGGCTCTTGTTATAGCAGGTCTTGTTGCACAAGGTGTTACGACTGTAACAGGGCTTGACCATCTACATCGTGGATTTGCCAATTTTGAAGGGAAGCTTCGTAAGCTTGGTGCAAATATTTCAGAAAGTAGAGTAGCAAAATCTGATACGCAATCTGGCTCTACTTGTGTAGTTGGCCAATTGAGTGTAACAAATGATATTCAGAAGTAGCGGTTATACTGCTACTTCTTTTCAGCGCTTAGAGCACCAGCAAGGTCAGTTAATTCTTTAGTGATGTCGGCCTGACGTCGCTTGTTGTATTCCAACTGCATATCTTCAAGTATTTGTTTAGCATTGCGTGTGGAGCTGTCCATGGAAACAAAACGTGCAGCCTGCTCAGAGAGCAATGATTCAAACAGTATGTAATACATGTGAGTTGCAAGCGATTGGCCTAGAACGTGGTTGAAAATTTCTTGTGGCTCATGTGGCCAGGTAGCATAAATTTGCTGATTAGAGTTTTCTGTTTTTGTTTCTTCTTTATACGGAATGATAGTTGTTGTTTTTGGTGTCTGAACAAAAAAGCTTTTTGACTTATTGCTGTAAACGGTCACAGTTTTGTAGGTTTTTGCAAAATCAAAAATAGATTTAGAAATATCAAGAGAAAGGTTCTGCAGAGTCGCGACGCTTAATTCACGGAATTGTTGCAGAACTTTTAGATTGTGTTCTTTTGCAAACTCAATAGCCATGCGGCCGATTGGGATACAGTCATACTGCTTGCGTAACGAATCAATCTCAATTTCTTTAATCAGATGATCAAAAAGTTGTGTGTTGAAGTTTCCGCATAGTCCCTTGTGGGAGCCGATAATGATAATCAGACTCTTTACTTTAGGATTTGCTGTTGGTAGATCGCTTTCAACAAAAGGATGTACAACTTTTCCGCTTGCACGAATTGTATCTAGCAAACTCATCAGCTTGTCTTGATATGTAAGCAAGGTTTCTTTCTTCGTACGAAGGCGAGAGTGCACCGACATAGAAATAAGACGCATTGCATGAGTAATTTTTTTTATCGTCTGGACAGCTTTAATTCGCTGTCTCATCTGAATTAATTGTGACATATTAAATCTCCGCTATTTAAGCGTACAGCTATGTTTTTTCTTTTGCAATACAGTAATGTACTACGCTACACTAAAAAGTGTAGGGCAACGGGGGTTCTTTAGGGAAGGAGTAGTGAAGTATGTTTATTATTATTGATGGCTATAATATTCTAAAGCAACTCACCAACGATGTGTATGTTTCTGAAAAAGAACGATATGCATTTGTTAAGAAAGTTGCCAAGTATCATGCTAAAACTCGCCATTCAATTGTAATTGTGTTTGATGGCGGTCACAGCAACTATCCAGAAAAAGAACGCCATCATGGTATTGAAGTTGTATATGCTGGCTCGACGATGTCGGCTGACGAATATATTAAGCAGCACGTAAAAGAGCTGGGAGCCAAAGAGATTGTTCTTGTTAGTCAGGATCGCGCCTTGTGCGAATATGTGGGCAGGTCAAAAGTTATTTGCGTTGATCCGCCGCTTTTTTATAAAAAAATAACAAGACCAAGTGTTTCAAAGTCTAAAGATGCTCAATCAAAGCCAGAAACTAATGTTGTTAAAACGACCGGAGAGCGAGATTTAGACATTGATAGTTTGATGCAAGAGGCTGCTGAGATGCATGCCCCAGACAAGCAAAACAGCGATATGATCAAAGTTGAGTCTGGAGTCGGGGGCAAAGGCCGACGGTCAAAAAAAGATCGCGCTTTGCTCAAAATTTGGGATAAATTATGACAATGCCATTACAACTTAAATATAGCCTTAAAGAGGTTGCTAGGGCAGTAGAACTGCTAAAGAATCAGTGCAAGCCCGGAGCAATTCTAACCTTTGAAGGCGAGTTGGGTGCAGGGAAAACTACGCTCATAAAACATTTACTTAAAGCTTGTGGGGTTAAAGAGGTAGTTAGCTCACCAACGTTTGCATACGTTAACAGCTATAGAGTTGATGGCCTGTTGTTCCATCATTTTGATCTGTATCGTATTGACAGTGTAGAGCGGTTTGTTGAGCTAGGGTTTGATCAGATGCTTGAAGAGCCCGGTTCGATTTGCTTGATTGAATGGCCCGGGGTTATTCAATCAATACTAGTTGGTCGGGTATGCAAAGTTAGTATTGAATATGACGGTCTTGAATCTAGAGTTATGAATGTTTCTTGTAGTTCGGAGATCCCGAATGCATAGTCCATTGGAACAAAAACCTGATTATCTAGTCTGTATCTGTATGGGGGTTATGCATTCAGAAGTTGTTACCGCTATTAAAGATGGCGCTACAACTTTTGCGGACTTGTCTGATATTTTAGGTGTTGGTACTGGTTGTAATAGCTGTATTGAAGAGGTTCATGATATTGTTCGCGAAGAGCTTGAAAAATAGAGGTTGCCTTGTGAAGTTGCCATCATTTAAGCAAAGCATTATTCTTGTTGAAAGAGCGGTTAAAATCGCGTAAGCTGTAAATGCCTCTAATAAAGTGTGAAAATTAATGGCGAGGTTCCCGAGCGGTCAAAGGGGACGGTCTGTAAAACCGTTGGCTCAGCCTTCGTAGGTTCGAATCCTACCCTCGCCACCATTCTTCGCGTAAAGCTTGGAATGGCAGGCCATACTTAAAAAGGCTTTATTGTTAGTTGTTACAGTAATGTTGCTAACTGAAAAAGCGAAGAATGTAAAAGATTGTTGCGGGAATAGCTCAATTGGCTAGAGCGACAGCCTTCCAAGCTGTAGGCTGCGGGTTCGAGTCCCGCTTTCCGCACCATCTTATGGTGGCTGGCGTAGCTCAGTTGGTAGAGCAGCTGATTTGTAATCAGCAGGTCATCGGTTCAAATCCGATCGCCAGCTCCAGGTTTGGCGTAAAGCTAAGCCCGGTAAGCCAAAATTTGATCTTCGCATTCGCGAGGTAATTTAATCAAATATAGTCTTAGATGAAATTTTTTAAGTAATTTTTCATTTTTCAAACCATTTTTAGTTTTGAATCAAATTCTTAACAAACGTTTTGTTGTTTGCAAGCAGAGCGCTTTTTGCGTACTCTGGTGAACAGAGTTGTGTATGATGCCCACGTAGCTCAGTTGGTAGAGCACTTCCTTGGTAAGGGAGAGGTCACCGGTTCAAATCCAGTCGTGGGCTCCAGGCTTCACCGTTCTAAGGTGTGGCTATGCCCCTTTTAGGGCGCAATATTCGACTCTTTTATCAAAATATGTCGAAATGTGGTGGTCTAAGCGATTCTTTTTTGATAGAATTATATATGATCAAGGGTGAAATGTAATGGAGGCCAGTGGCTCAATTGGTAGAGCAGCAGACTCCAAATCTGCCGGTTGGGGGTTCGAGTCCCTCCTGGCCTGCCATGTTGTACGGTATTTTATAAACGTCAATGTAGACGATATGTGGTATGTGATGTCCATAAAGGGTCTGACGCAGTATTTTTCTGAAGTAGTAGTTGAACTTTCTCATGTCGAATGGCCGACATATAGAGATTTAATTGGTTCGACTGTTATAACTTTAATACTCGTTTCTTTTTTTATTGTTTATCTCGGTGGTGTTGATACTTTGCTAGCGCTAGGTATTGGTAAGGTGCTTTCAAGTGTCTAGGGCTGAAGAAAATATACAAATTACAGAACCAGTTAAGCGCTGGTATGTTGCTCAGGTTTTTGCTGGGTATGAAGCTGCTGCTCAAAAAGAAATTGAATGCTGCATCAGAGATGCAGGTGTTCAAGATATGTTTGGGCAAATTCTTGTGCCGTCTGCACGCGTAAAAAGTTTTTTTACCGAAGAAGACAGCAAGGATCAGCAATTATTCCCAGGCTACCTTTTGGTAGAAATGATTTCATGTCCTGAGGCTATAAAGGTTGTAAACACTGCCCGTCGCGTTTTGCGATTTCTTGGTGGTACGGATCCAATATCTCTTTCTAAGAAAGAAGTTGAACGTGTCGTCAAGCAGATGAAGGGTGAAGTTGTTATTAAGACTGAGGTTGTCGAATTTGATATCGGCTCCGAGGTTGATATTGTTGAAGGTCCATTTTCTGGCTTTGTTGGCCTTATAGAGAAAGTGGATACGGAAAATGAAAAGCTAACGGTTATGGTGACTATTTTTGGTCGCATGACACCTGTTGAGCTTAGTTTTAATCAAGTAAAGCACTAGAACTCTTGTTCCAAGTAAGGACTGCATAATGGCAAAAGAGATCAAAGGCAAACTTAAATTGCAAATACCGGGAGGCGGGGCAACGCCGGCACCACCGGTAGGCTCTGCGTTGGGCCAGCAAGGCGTCAACATCATGGAGTTTTGCAAGCAATTTAATGCCAAAACCGCCGATAGGAAAGGTCAAACCGTTCCTGTTGTTATCACGGTTTACAAGGACCGAAGTTTCGACTTTATCCTTAAAACAGCTCCAACTTCGGAGTTGTTGCGCAAAAAGTTAGGTATTAAAAAGGGTTCTTCGCGGCCTCAGGAAGAAAAAGTTGGCACATTGACGTGGGATGACCTCACTGAAATTGCAAACATAAAGCTTCCAGATCTCAACACTATTGATGTTGAGCAGGCCAAGAAAATTGTTGCGGGAACCGCCCTGAGAATGGGTATAGAAATTGTTGACTGATTGCGTTAGAGGATATTGATGATACGGCACGGTAAACGATACAGGCAGGCCAAAGTGGGCCTTGAGCAGGATGCAATTTTACCATTGCGCGAAGGTCTTGCACAGGTCAAGGAGCGCGCTACGGCAAAATTTGATGAGTCTGTTGATATAGACATAAATTTGAGCATTGATGCTACTAAGAGCGATCAGGTTGTTCGTGGTGCGGTTACATTACCGCACAGTACGGGCAAAGCTGTTCGTGTCTTGGTTTTTGCTAAAGGTGAGCACGCTGAAAAAGCTCAAAATCTTGGAGCCGATTATGTGGGCTTGGACGATCTCTTAGAAAAGGTCTCCAAGGGATGGCTTGATTTTGACTTTGCTGTTGCAACACCGGATGTAATGGCCGGTGTTGGTAAGCTTGCAAAAATACTCGGACCAAAGGGATTGTTGCCAAACAAAAAGTTGGGTACAGTCACATTTGATATGGGTATTGTAAAAGAGCTTAAGCAGGGGCGTAAGTTTTTCAGAAATGACAAGGGTGGCTCAATTCACATGTCGATTGGTAAAAAATCGCTAGAAATTGACCAGCTTTATGAAAATGTTGCGATATTTATTAAGGCCCTAGTTGCATCCAAACCGGCTGTAGCAAAGGGTAAGTTTGTTAAAAAAGTGACTGTCTCATCGACTATGGGCCCAGGGGTTCAAGTCAATGTTGACGATCTGTAACTGTTGCCAGGAAGGTTTTAAGAAATGAATCAACAGCAAAAAGTTGCAGTTATAGAGTCGCTTAAGCAAGGTTTTAAAAATAGCGCAGCCTCTTTTCTGGTTGGTTATCGTGGATTAGGCGCTGGTGAAACTGTTGAATTACGTAAAGCTTTGCAAATGCAAGGTGGTCGTATGCAGGTTGCAAAGATTCGTCTTATTAAACTTGCCATCGAAAATGTTGATGGTGCGTGTAGTTTAGATGAGTTTTTGAGCGATCAGGTTGCGCTTATTTTTGCGCAAGATGATGGTGTTTCCATTGCTCAGACATTGAAAAAATTCGGTAAAGAGCATGAGAGTTTTTCACTCCTTGCCGGTTGTTTTGATTCTAAGCTTATAAGCAAGTTTGACATTGAGCGTATTGCTTCATTGCCATCCAGAGAAATTTTGTTGGCACAGGTTTGTGGCACAATGAATGCGCCGATTTCTGGGTTTGTGCGGGTTCTGCATCAACTCGTTGTCCGCCTTTTGTGGGTGCTCAAGCGTATTGAGGAAAGCAAAATAGCTTCCTCGTAAATTGAAATTGTTTTTGTTTGATTAGTTCATCACAATATTTTTTGTGATTAGTGGGCGGAGAAGATAATGTCTGCAAAGTCATTTGATAATATGATTAGTGAAATTGGTTCAATGTCTGTTTTAGAGCTTGCTGATTTGGTAAAAGCTCTAGAAGATAAGTTTGGTGTTTCAGCGGCTATGCCCGTTGCAGCAGCAGCTGTCGCCGGTGGCGATGCTGTACAAGCTGAAGAAAAGACTGAATTTAAGGTGACCCTGCAAGAAACAGGTGCTGCTAAAATTAAGGTCATTAAGGCAGTTCGTGTCATCAACAAAGAGCTTTCTTTGATTGATGCTAAAAAGCTGGTAGAAAGTGCACCAGTTGTTATTGCTGAATCAGCTTCAAAAGAAGATGCTGATAAAATGAAAAAAGCACTTGAAGACGCTGGCGCCAAAGTTTTGGTTGCTTAACGTTTTTTGAGAACTTAAGTTAAAAAGGTGTGGACGCGCAGATCAAGGCCGTATGTGTCATGAGATTACGCGTCCCACCTGATTGACTTTTTTTGGGTGCAATAGTGCACGGTGGTATTTGGTAGAAAAAGGTATTACGAGGAGCTGTCTGTATGTCGAGCCTGCGTATGGGCAAGGGTATTCCCCGCAGATCATTTGGAAAAATCAAAGATATTGTTCCAGTTCCCAATCTTATAGAGGTACAATCTAAGTCGTTTAACGATTTTGTACAACTGGATTATTTGCCTGAAGAACGGTCGATGATTGGCCTTCAAAAGGCTTTTCGCGATATTTTCCCCATTGATTATGGCGACAAAATGTCGCTTGAATTTGTTAGTTATGAACTTGGTAATTGGACATGTACATGTGGTAAACTTACCGGTGTTCATGCTCGATACACTTGGTCCTGTGGTTCGTGTGATGCATCAGGTTGTTCTCGTCTGAATCAAAATTTTGAGTGCCCTGAGTGTAAGGCCGAAGCTGCACGTTATCGTGTTTGTTCCGACTGTTTTTCTCGAGTGACTGTTAATTTAGCTTTATCTCTTGAAGAGTGTCGGGCTGGTGGTCAGACCTTTTCTATGCCTCTGCGTGTTAAGATTCAGCTTGTTTCTTGGGATAATAGTAACCCAGGTGAACGAGTTGTTCGTGACATCAAAGAGCAGGATATTTTCTTTGTAGATATTCCTGTGATGGCAAATTTATATGATGATAAGGGTCGCTTTAGATTAGGCAGTTTAGGAACTTTCCTTATAAATGGTGTTGATCGTGTTATTGTTAGTCAATTGCATAGGTCTCCAGGTGTTGTGTATTCACATAGCAAAAAAGTAAAAGATCTTCGTGGTCGACCATACTACCTTGCTCGCATTATTCCAATGCGTGGTTCGTGGATTGATTTTGAGTATGACTCAAGTGACATTCTGTATGTTCGTATTGATAAAAAGAAAAAAATTCTTGCGACAACTTTCTTGCAAGCTCTTGGCATTGCACGCGACCAAATTATTCCATCATTCTATGATCTAGATACTTTCTTGGTTAACAAGAAGGGTAAGTTGGACATTGAGGTTGGTGCGTCGCTGCTTGGATGGCGTCTTGATAAAGATATTCTTCCAAAGAAGGCTGCTGCCTTGGCTGGTAAGCGTATTACAAATGACGTTATCAAAAGGCTAAAGAAGCTAGAGATCAAAAAAGTTGTTGTCGGCGTTGAAATGATTGTTGGACGAGTCTGTGCTCGCGATATTGTTAACCCAGAAACGGGTGAAATTGTTGTATTGCAAGGTTCGCAACTTAATCAAGAAAACTTAGAATTAATTTCAGCAATGCCTGGCCTATCATTTGGTCTTGTTAAATCGTCTGGGTACGTTTTACAGCCAACTTTAGCCTTGACTCTGAGTCAAGATAAAGCGATGAATCAGGATGAAGCTTTGCGTGATATTCATGCAAAAATTTGGCCTGGTGATACTTCGTCTCTCAAAGATCTTAAAGATAAGTTGAGAGCATCGTTGTATGATCCTCGTATGTATGATTTGACACGTGTTGGTCGTACTCGTATGAACCGTAAGCTTGGTCTAAACATTGACCAATCTGTTACAGTTCTAACACAAGAAGACATCATTGCGTCGATGCGATACCTAGTCAACATGCGTGAGCGTGGTGAGGGTGAGCTAGATGATATTGATCACTTGGGTAACAGGCGTGTTCGTCTTGTTGGCGAGTTGCTGAATAATCAGATTTACACTGGTCTTGTGCGTATTGAGCGAATTGTTCGTGAGCGCTTTAGGATTCAAGAGCAACATGGAGCTTTGATGCCCCAAGACTTCTTGAATGTTAAGCCACTTTCGGCTGTGATTCGTGAATTTTTTGGCACAGGTCAGCTTTCGCAATTTATGGATCAAACCAACCCATTGGCAGAGATTGCTCATAAGAGACGTTTGTCGGCTCTAGGGCCTGGCGGTGTGATGAAGGATCGTGCAACTTACGAAATTCGTGATGTGCATACTTCTCACTACGGTCGTATTTGTCCTATTGAGACTCCTGAGGGCCAGACTGTTGGTCTGATTTCTTCTTTGGCAACTTATGCCTTGGTTAATGATTTGGGGTTCATCGAAACTGCTTATCATCCAGTTAAAAACGGTAAAGTTTTGGATGATGTTGTCTTCTTGGACGCATTTGAAGAAGCTAAGCGTTATATTGCACAGGATGATGCTATTGAGCCTGGTAAGAATCAGCTTAAAAAGGGCAGCGTTTTTGTTCGCCATGACGCTAACTTTGTAAAATCTGATACTAACCGTGTTGATCTTATAGATGTTTCGCCTAAGCAGCTTGTTTCTGTTTCAACAGCGTTAATTCCGTTCCTTGAGCATGATGATGCTAGTCGTGCGTTGATGGGTTCTAACATGCAACGTCAAGCTGTTCCTATTATTAATACACAGCCTCCAATCGTTGGTACTGGCATGGAGCGTGAGATTGCAGTTGGATCGGGTGCAGCTATTGTTGCGCGTCGTCCGGGTGTAATTGATTACGTCTCTTCTGACAGAATTGTTATTGCCGTAGATCGCGATCAGTTCAAAAATGTTGATGAGTGGGTTTCGGGTGCTGTTGATGTGTACCATTTGCGTACATTTGAACGTTCAAGTTATGACACATGGATTCATCAGTCGCCTATTGTTAAGGCCGGTGATCGTGTACAGGTTGGTGATGTCCTGAGTAATGGTTCTGCTATCCGTGATGGTGAACTTGCACTGGGTTCTAATCTGTTAGTCGCATTTATGCCTTGGCATGGGTACAACTTTGAAGATGCTATCGTGCTCTCTCAAAGGCTTGTTTCTGAGGATGTTTTGACTTCGGTTCACATTGATGAATACGTTGTTGAGGCCCGTGATACTAAGCTGGGACCTGAAGAAATTACACGTGATATGCCTAACGTCAGTGAATCAGCTCTTGCTGGTTTGGACGAGGATGGAATCATTCGTATTGGTACGCGTGTTATGCCAGGTAACATTCTGGTTGGTAAAGTTACACTTAAGGGTGATGTGCAATTTTCTCCTGAAGAGAAGTTGCTCAGAGCTATTTTTGGTGAAAAATCACGTGAAGTTCGTGATACATCAATGCGTGTTCCGTCCGGTGTCCGGGGAACTGTTGTTGATGTTAAGCTCTTTTCGCGAAGTGGTATCCGTAAAGATAAACGATATAAAGATATCGTGGCTCAGGAGACTGCTAAGCTTGATAAAGAGTATCAAAATCATGTGCGAGCTTTGCAAAATGGTATTCGCCGTCACTTGATTAATACTATTTCTGGTAAGGCTGTTGGACCGGGCGTAAAAGCTCCGTTGGCCAAATCAAAGAAGTTTAGTCAGGACGGTCTTGAGACTTGTGCATTTGAGGCGTTGCTTACACTTGAAGCTTTGGCTAAAGAGTTGAACGACGAGTTGGTTAACATCAGAACGATGTATACGAATCAATTACGTATTCTTGAGCACCTAAAAGAAGGTAAAATTGCCCGACTTAAGAAGGGTGATCCGCTTCCTTCAGGTGTTATCAAGATGGTTAAAGTCTATATTGCTATGAAGCGTCCGATTCGCGTCGGTGATAAAATTGCTGGTAGACACGGTAACAAGGGTGTTGTTTCAAACATCGTTCCGCGTGAGGATATGCCATATCTACAGGATGGAACCGGTATTGATATCGTGTTGAATCCTGTTGGTGTTCCGTCTCGTATGAACGTTGGACAAATTCTTGAAACGATTCTTGGTTTTGCAGGAAAACAACTGGGCGATAAGCTACAGAAGTTGATTGATACCAAGGGCCATAGCGAAGTCAAGAAGTTCTTGAGTCAAAGCTATTCAAAAGAATTTGTCACCACGTACGAAAAAGACTATGGAAAAGATGGTCTTTGGGAACTAGCTCGAGAAACAGCTAAGCGTGGTATTCATTACAAGACTCCTGTTTTTGATGGTGCTGACTTCAAAGAAGATATTCAGCCTATCCTTGAAACAAGCGACGGCTCTCAGAGCGGTTGTTACACCTTGTACAGCGGCAGAACCGGTAAGCGTTTGGATCAGCCTGTTACGGTTGGCTACATCTATATGATGAAGCTTAATCACATGGTTGATGACAAATTGCATGCTCGTTCAGTCGGTCCTTACTCGCTTGTTACGCAGCAACCATTGGGTGGTAAAGCCCAACTTGGTGGACAGCGTTTGGGTGAGATGGAAGTCTGGGCTCTTGAAGCGTATGGCGCAGCTTATTCGTTGCAAGAGATGTTGACCTACAAGTCTGATGACGTGAGTGGTCGACACAAGGTTTACGAAGCTATCGTTCGTGGTGAGGATGTTCCTGATCCAGGATTACCAGAGTCATTTAATGTATTGGTTAAAGAACTGCAAAGTCTTGGCTTGCGGCTTGATCTTTTAAAGAGCGGCAAGGAGGAAGTTGGTGATTAATAGTATGCTATCCCGTTTCCGGGAATATATTAATACGAACCAGTTTAATGCGATCAAGATTGGTATTTCTTCTCCAGAAAAAATACGTTCTTTGTCGTATGGTGAAGTTAAAAAAATAGAAACAATTAACTATCGTACGCTCAAACCTGAGCGGGATGGTCTATTTTGTGCTCGCATTTTTGGTCCTGTTAAGGACTGGGAATGTAACTGTGGTAAGTACAAACGCATGAAGCATCGTGGTGTTACGTGTGAAAAGTGCGGTGTTGAGGTTATACAGTCTCGCGTTCGTCGTGAGAGAATGGGACACATCGAGCTTAACGCTCCGGTTTGTCACATCTGGTTCCTTAAGGGTATTCCAAGCTATTTAGGCTTGATTTTGGATATGCCGGTTAAGAGCCTTGAGCGCGTCATTTACTATGATGCGCACATGGTGATTCATCCTGGCAAATCACCGTACACGCGCAAAATGTTGCTGAGCAATAGTGAGCATGATCAGTATGTTGAAGAGCATACTGAGGATTACGACTTTGCTGCTTATACAGGTGCATTGGCTATTCGTAAAATGTTGCAATTGATTGAATTTAGTGCAGAGCTTGAGCTATTAGATCAAGCTTACAAAAAGACAAATGCGATTGCGTCCAAGCATAAGCTTATGCGTAGAATTAAAGTTATTTCGGGCCTTGCGCAAGCAAAAATACGGCCTGAGTGGATGGTACTCGACATTTTGCCAGTACTTCCACCGGACTTGCGACCGCTTGTTCCACTTGAGGGTGGACGTTTTGCAAGTTCCGATTTAAACGAACTTTATCGACGCGTACTTAACAGAAACATTCGTTTACAGCGATTGATGGATATAGAGGCCCCTGAGGTCATCATCAAGAACGAAAAACGAATGTTACAAGAATCGGTTGATGCCTTGATTGACAATGGTCGTCGTGGCCAGCCTGTTCGTGGTACCAACAAGCGTCCTCTCAAATCATTGAGTGAGATGTTACGTGGTAAGCAAGGACGATTCCGACAAAACTTGCTTGGTAAGCGTGTTGATTACTCCGGTCGTTCCGTTATTGTGGTTGATCCAGAACTGAAACTTGATCAGTGTGGGCTGCCAAAAGAAATGGCTTTGGAATTATTTAAGTCGCATGTTTATGCAGAACTACTTCACAGAGAATTAGCCGCTAATTTACGTGTTGCAAAACACATGGTTGATGATCGTTTACCTGAAATTTGGGATGTATTGGCTGATGTGGTTGATGGGCATCCGGTACTTTTGAACCGTGCTCCAACATTGCATAGGCTTGGTATTCAAGCGTTCTACCCGATTTTGGTTGATGGTAAGGCAATTAAATTGCACCCATTAGTCTGTAACGCGTTTAACGCTGATTTCGATGGTGACATGATGGCTGTTCACGTTCCGTTGAGCAGTAAAGCGGTTATAGAAGCAAAAGAGCTTATGCTCTCTACGCAGAATATTCTTTCGCCTGCTAACGGCCGTCCTCTAACTGTTCCATCACAAGACATGGTCTTGGGTTTGCATTACATCACGAAGGCTCGTCAAAACTCAAAAGGTCAAGGCACAGTTTTTGCCAGCACCAAAGAAGTTGTGACAGCTTATCAACAAAATGCGGTTGACTTGCACGCACAGATTAAGGTTCGTATCAACGATGATATCGTTTCGACTACTGTTGGACGAGTTCTGTTGTACGAGGCGCTTCCGGTTGGCTCCAAATTTAAGTGGGTTAACAAGGTTGTTAAAAAGGTTGATCTGGCACGTATGATTGAAAAAATCTACTACAGATTTAGCCGTCCAGAAACTGTGGCCTGTCTTGATCGTATCAAAGAATTAGGTTTTAAAACTGCAACCAGTGCAGGTATTTCGATTGGTATTCAAGATTTACTTGAGCCTACGAATAAAAAATCGATTCTTGAAAAAGCCGAAAAAGCTGTTTCAAAAATTGAAGACCTGTATATGGATGGTATAATTACTAACGGTGAACGTTATAACAAGATTATCAGTATCTGGGGTCAGGCAACATCTGATGTTGCTACCCACATGATGAGTGATCTTGAGTCTCAGAATGAGCAATCGTTTGTTAATAAGGATAAAGATTTCAAACCATACAATCCGATCTTCATGATGCTTGAGTCAGGAGCTAAAGGCTCTACTGACCAGGTTAAGCAGTTGGTTGGTATGCGTGGTCTGATGGCTAAGCCATCGGGTGAAATTATGGAGATTCCGGTTAAGTCTAACTTCCGTGGTGGTCTTACCGTATTCGAATACTTTATCTCAACTCACGGTGCCCGTAAGGGACAAGCTGATACAGCGCTTAAAACCGCAAACTCTGGTTATTTGACCAGACGTTTAGTTGATGTGGCTCAGGACGTGGTTATAACGGCCAATGATTGTAAAACACTTGGTTCAGTTGTTATTGAGGCCTTGGAAGAGAGTGGTGATATTATTACACCACTATCGCTGAGGGTGTACGGACGAAGTCTGGCAACAGATTTAAAAGATCCTGTTACCGGTGATATCATCGGTAAGCAAGGTGATTACGTACTCAAGGATCTCGTTGCAAAAATTGATGCTTCAGCAGTTAACAAAATTGCGGTTCGGTCTGTACTAACGTGTCAGACTAAGCGTGGTGTTTGTGTTTGCTGTTACGGTATTGATCTTTCAAAGGGTGATCCTGTTGATATCGGTGCAACTGTTGGAATTATAGCAGCACAATCAATTGGTGAACCTGGTACGCAGCTCACTATGAGAACGTTCCACGTTGGTGGTACGGCTAGTGTTGCTACGCACTCAGGTTTTACAGCCAAACATAAGGGTACTGTTCAGTGGCGTGGTATTCGCGCTCTTAAGAACAGTAAAGATCAGAATATTGTTTTCAGTCGTAAGGCTAAGCTGTACATCGTCTCAGATGATGGACGAGAGCTTCAGCGTTACGAAGTTGAATACGGCGCAGAAATCTTCTTCCAAGATGGACAATCTGTAAGCGTAGGCGACAAGCTGGTTACTTGGGATGAGCACAACCGTGTTATCATGACCGACAGAGCTGGTACTGTTAAGTATATTGATATGATCGACAACGTAACGCTTCAAGAGCGTTATGATGAAGGTTCAGATCAATCATTCAAAATAATTTTGGATCAAAAGAGCGATAAGTATCAACCAGCAGTCAGCATTGTTGACGAAGGTGGTAACGAAATTGCTAACTATTATTTACCAACAGGTTCGCACATTGTTGTTGAAGACGGGCAGAAAATTGCCGTTGGTGATATTTTAGTCAAGATGGCACGTGATTTGTCAAAGACCAAAGATATTACTGGTGGTTTGCCACGTATTACCGACTTGTTCGAAGCTCGCTCTCCAAAAGATCCGGCTATTATTGCTGATGCTGATGGTGTTGTTGAGTTTGGTGGCATGCATCGTGGTCTTCGTAAGATTATGGTCGTGAATAAGTTAGAGACTTTTGATTACTTGGTTCCTCGTGGTAAACAACTAAATGTTGTTCCTGGTGAGGTTGTTTCTGTTGGTGATCAATTGACAACAGGTTCGCCTGTTCTGCATGACATACTTCGTATAAAGGGTATGGATGCGGTTCAGCGTTACTTGGTTAATCAGATTCAAAAGATCTACTGTATTCAGGGTGTTAACATTAATGATCGTCATGTTGAGCTAATTGTCCGTCAGATGTTACGCAAAGTGCGTATCGTCGATCCTGGACAAAGTGAATTCCTCATGGGTGATCGTGTTGATAGGATGCATTTTAAAGTTGTAAATGAAGCATTAGTTGCCGATGGTCAGAAGCCTGCGCAAGCACGGCCTGTATTGATGGGTATTACCCCGTCATCATTGGGAACAGAAAGCTTTATTTCGGCCGCATCTTTCCAAGAAACTACCCGCATTTTGACCGAAGCTGCCATTTCTGGTCAGATGGATCATTTATACGGATTGAAAGAGAATGTTATTATTGGTAAACTGATACCTGCAGGAACAGGTGTTGAGTCTTTCAGAAAAAAATATCTGGGAAGCGGTATCAGTGAACTTGAGCAACAAGCACGCCTTGAAGAACAGGCGGCTCAGGAGCAGAAGCAGGCGGAGCAGGATTAAACTGTGACGTCATTCTGATGAGTTAGGCGCGTAGCTCAGGGGTAGAGCACTGCTTTGACGTAGCAGGGGTCAGCGGTTCAATTCCGCTCGTGCCTACCAGGCTTTATAGTTGGTGGTTGTGCTCGTGAGTTGCATGTGATTATGGGCATATTATTGAAGAATTGATGAAGGTATTTTATGTCACAAATTGGTGATCAAGATAAAGAAACGATAAAGAATGAATACGGTCTGCATCCTAGTGATGCGGGTGGTACCGAAGTGCAAATTGCCCTGGTAACAAACCGTATTTTGAGCTTGAATGAGCATCTTAAGAAGTTTCCTAAAGACAAAAGCTCCCGACGTGGGTTGCTAAAATTGGTTGGCCAACGTCGCCGACTGTTGAATTATTTGATACGCAGTAAAGGACGCGCTGAGTATCAAACTTTAATTAAGCGTCTTGGCTTACGTAAGTAATCGTAAGTAGAAAGAAAAGAAAGTCTATGACGACTGAAAGAAAATATACGTTTCCTGATCTGGATATTGAGATTAGCATTGGCCGTTTGGCCGATCAGGCCGATGGTTCTGTTTTACTAACACAGGGTGGTACGCAAGTACTATCAACAGTTTGTGCTTCAGAGTCAAAGGAATTTCCTGGCTTCTTGCCTCTTATGGTTGATTACCGAGAGCAATTGGCAGCAGCAGGTAAAATTCCTGGTGGATATCTTAAACGAGAAGGCCGTCCAAGCGACAAAGAAGTGCTTACAGCGCGTCTTATCGACAGGTCGATTCGTCCACTATTTCCACATCATTACTTTGATCAAATTCAGGTCATGAATACCGTTTATTCGGTCGATCAGAAAAATGAGCCAAACTTGCTTGCAATGTTGGGTGCATCTATTGCTTTGACTATCTCGCGCGTTCCGTTCTTAGGACCGGTTGGTGCAGTACAGATTGGTCGAATTGATGGCGAATTTGTTTTTAACCCAAAATACGATGAGTCAGAGAAATCTGACGGAAAAATCATTGTTGTGGGAACAGCTGACGGCATCTGCATGGTCGAAGGTGCTATCGATCAGATGAATGAATCAGATTTTATTGATGCACTATTCAAAGCACATGATCTGATTAAGGAGCAGGTTGTTTGGCAAGAAAAAATTGCACAAGAAATAGGCGTTCCAAAAGAAGCTGTTGTTGCTGATCCTTCATGGGATTCTTTAACAGCTCAAGCGGATTCGTTCTTAACAGAGCAACAACTTGATACAGTTCAGGTCGAAGACAAGGCCGCACGTGGAGTTGCTAAGAAAACTTTGAAAAAAGGTTTCGTTCAGCTAATCGATGGCATGGTCGATGGCCTAGAGGTATCTACAACAATTATTAAGTCTGCTTTTGATGAAATTTTCAAAAAGAAGCTGACGGCTAATATGTTTGCACGCAATAAGCGTATTGATGGTCGTGATTTTGATCAGGTCCGTACCATTACTTCGCAAGCTCCGATGTTAGTTCGTACGCATGGTTCGGCGTTTTTCCAACGTGGTGGAACGCAGGCCCTAGCAACGGCAACATTGGGTAGCGGTCAAGACGAGCAACGCATGGAAGATTTAATGAGTGGCAATTACGAGAAATCGTTTATGCTCCATTATAACTTTCCTCCGTTTTCGGTTGGAGAGGTACGTTTTCTGCGCGGTGTTAGTCGACGTGAAGTAGGTCATGGTTATCTTGCATTGACGGCTATAGAATCACAGCTGCCGTCCAAGCAAGACTTCCCGTACACTTTGCGAATTGTTTCCGACATTCTAGCTTCTGACGGTTCTTCGTCGATGGCCACTGTGTGTGCTTCGACGCTTGCGCTGATGGATGCTGGTGTGCCGATTAAGAACATGGTCAGTGGTGTGGCTATGGGATTAGTTCAGGGAGCAGAAAACTCATTCCGTATCTTAACCGATATTACAGGAATGGAAGACGCCTTAGGTCTGATGGACTTTAAGGTTGCCGGTACCCCAGAAGGTATTACGGCTATACAGATGGATATTAAACACAAGGGTGGCTTAAGTCGCGAAGTTTTAGAACAAGCGCTTGAACAAGCCCGTCAAGGAAGATTAACAATCATGGAAGAAATGAAGAAAACGTTGAGTGAACCTCGCGAAGAATTATCTGGCGATGTACCTCAGTCAATAACACTTTCAGTACCAGTTGAAAAAATTGGTGCAGTTATTGGTTCTGGTGGTAAAATCATCAAAGAAATCATCGAAAAAACCGGTACATCAATTGATATCGACGATGATGGAACAGTTCGCGTATTTGGACAAAAAGGTCCTGGTACAGATCAAGCAGTTAGCTGGATCAAAGTAATTGGTGGCAACATCAATCGCGGCGATGTCTTCCACGGTAAGATTAAACGAGTAACCGAATTTGGTATCTTTGTTGAAATCGCACCTGGTGTTGATGGATTGGTACATATTTCTATGATCCAACGAGAACGTCAAGCAAGCATGGCCCAGGATTATCCTGGTGACAAGGTTGTTACCGTTATTGTTATGGGTTACGATCCAAGCACCGGCCGTATCAAACTTAAGTTTGTTAACGAAGATGAAGATAACTAAGGGTTATTAATCCTATTATCTGACTATAGTTGTAAGACAGGCAATCACCTTGTGTGGTTGCCTGTTTTGCTTTTTGTAGTAATGTTAAATCATGTAAAAAAATTACACACTCATGAGTAGGATCAGGCGTGATACGAGCAAACCAAAGAGAAACAAGTCAGATACGATCTTTAAATGCCACATTCGGCGTCCAAAAATTTTCGAACGGTTCAGTTTTGTTTGAGATGGGAGACACAAAAATTTTGTGTTCGATAACCATGCAGAATGGTGTCCCACATTTTTTGCGCGGTAAGGGACGTGGATGGCTTACTGCTGAATACGCGATGTTACCGGGTTCGACACAGACAAGAACCTCTCGCGAATCAAGTAGCGTTCGTCGTTCGGGTCGTTCTGTTGAGATTTCTCGTCTCATTGGTCGTTGTATTCGTCCGCTTGTGATGTTGACCGGGTTTGGTGAGCGTACAATTTATCTGGATTGTGATGTTTTGCAGGCCGACGGCGGTACACGCACGGCAGCTGTTTCTGGTAGCTGTATTGCTTTTAAGATAGCGCAGGCTAAATGGCTTGAATCAGGTTTGATACGTACTCCAATTTTAAAAGAAGATTTTGCTGCTGTAGCCGTTGGCATTGTCGGCCAGAAGGCTCTTCTTGATATCGATTATGCTGAGGATAGCACTGTAGATGCTGATCTTAATTTTGTCTTTACTCGCTCTGGTGACATTACCGAGGTTCAGGGTTCGGCCGAAAACAATCCGATCAGTCGTGCGATTTTTGATTCTGCAGGTGCACTTGCATGGCAGGGTGCAAAGGATATTTTTAATTTCTACGATACGCTTGGTATTTGATCTGATGTTGGTACAAGCATGAGACCGCAACCAATCAAGGAACTTCTGGATCGCTGTGAAAATAATCAGTTGCCTCCAGGTTCAATCGTTGTATTTTGCTCCGAAACTTATCAACCACGTTTTGTGCGATTTATTCTAGATTGCTTACAGGAACGTTCTGGGGCCTGGAACTCGATTGTTAACAAAACTTATCAAGATATGCTTGCGGCATTATCCAGCTCATTTTTGGGGCAGGGCTGTCAGTATTGGCTTGGTAGCGGTGTTGGTATGCCAAAGCCAAAAAGATCTTCGTTGTTGAATTTTTTGCGCGATTATAGTGGTCCTCATACTGTGGCTGTCTGGGTTAGTTCTGCGGAAGCCTCAATTTTGGAGTCTTCTGACAATGTTGTGATGGTACGTTTGCCAGCTATTGTCGATGAGTCGACTTTCCAGATGTTGGCTAACAGTTCTTTGCGTACACGAACCAACGGCAAGCGTTTTGTTAAAAATTTGATCAAGCGGCGTAAGCGTCTAACGCTTGATCAGGCCAGTTTGTTACTTGCGTATCAGCCGTTATTGGGGGCAAGTATTGATCAATTTTGTACAGTCATGCTTGATCGAATCGTTGCACCCAATCACTCATTATTTGCTTTGAGTAAGGCGCTTTTTGAGCGTGATCGTATAACTTTTTATAAAGAATGGGGCCAGGTAAGGCGGGCGTATCCGGCGATATTTTGGGTTAGTTTTTTTGCGCGGCAGCTACTGCGAGCTTTGCTTTATCTTAATCATGCAAAGGACGATCTAAAGGTTGCTAAGCGATGTTCTTCTCGGTTGCCGTTTTCATTTGTTAACGGTGGATGGAAGGCATTTAACACCAAAGAGTTGGCGGGAGCTTTGGGTTTTGTGTACGATGTCGATTGTTCACTGAAGAATGGTGGTAGCGACTTGGGACTTGAGTTATTTGCAGCTAAATTTTTTGATAGAGCATTTTTTGCATAATTATGCAATTTTTGACTCGATTGATATTTGGTTTTGGGATGCGATAACTTAACAAGACCTTATAGTTTATTAATGGAGGCTCGTTTTTAGTATGATTACACCTGTTCTTATTGGGATTGCCGGAGGCACGGGCTCAGGCAAAACTTATATCGCCAAGCAATTGCTCAAAAAATATGGAGAGGGTGAGGTCGCTGTTATTGAACAGGATGCTTACTATAAAGATCTATCCAACTTACCTTTAGGCCAACATGGTCAGCATAATTTTGATCATCCAGATGCTATAGATATCGAACTATTTAATCAGCAGATTACTAGCTTAATGAATAGCCAACCGATTGATATGCCGATTTACGACTTTGCCACCCACTCAAGGCAAAGTAAAACTCATCATGTTATTCCACATCATGTCATTATCGTAGAAGGAATTTTGACCCTTCACTATAAAGTTTTGCGTGAGATGATGAACATCAAAATTTTTGTGGATACGCCAGATGATATTCGATTTATTAGGCGCCTTACCAGAGACGTAAAAGAAAGAGGTCGTACTGTTCAAGCGGTTATTGATCAATATTTACAAACGGTCCGTACGATGCATCAGCAGTTTGTTGAACCGTCCAAATTCTTTGCCGATATTGTTGTCCCTGAAGGCGGCAAAAATAAGGTTGCTGTGGATATGATAAGCACCAAAATCGATGCTATATTACCTTCAAATCGTTTCCTATGCGAAGTCTAGGATAGCTCTATCTTATAACAACAACTTTTCTTATAAACCAAAATTAACGTTTATTGCCCTTGCCTGCCATTCGTAGCTTTAGCGAAGTAGGGTCGCGCCGTCCAAAAATAAATATTCCCTGTCATCCTCGTGTATACGGGGATCCAGTCTTTCAGTAGCTCATTTATGCGTTGTTTTCTTACAAGCAAATATCTAAATTTTTTAGCAAGGGGTTGGACAAGCAACCCCTTGCTAAATATTTAAAAAGAATGTTTATACGGAAGAAGCTCAAAGTCTTGGCGCAGTTCGTAGAACGTAGACGGATTATGCGAAGCGGGGATTTAGTCTTTCAGTTGCTCATTTAAAAATGTATATATTACGTAAGCATTTGTTTGTAAGAATGATAAGAATTGGGATCGTAAGGGCTAACCCATTACAAAAATCTTCTTGTAGCTACAAAATAATTGGGGTATTCTCCTACACATGGTTGATCGGCTATCCAAAAATAGTTGGTCAAATTTTTGATGTAATACAATTGCCGTTGTGGATAGTTTGTTCGATGGCATATTTTTTAATTAAGGGCAACCCAAATGAAAAAAATATACTCGTTATTGTTAATGGCCTCCCTAGTATTTGTTGGTGGCGTAACGCCTACGTTTTGCGCAGAAAAAAATGATGCACTTAAGGTAGCTGCAATAGCTGGTGCGTCGACTAGAGTGGCTGTTGTCGTGGGTTTATTACAATATTCTCGAACGCCTTGGTATGTAGATGTCGGAGTGGGATTTACAAAACTTGGATTGAAGTTTGTGCCTAGTAGCTATTTTAAATTAAGTGCCTATGTAAAAGAATTCATGAGCAATCTTTTCCCAGATTTGTAAATTTTAAGCTCAAAATTTAATCAAATGGCCGGTACACTCAGTTGTGCCGGCCATTTTTGTTGCTAAATGCGAGGGCGCACTTTTTGGTCTCTATCGTACCTTTGCCTTTATTAGTTACATTTTTAAGGGCTGGCTCAGTATAAATTGATTTTATTCGTGTGCTGAAATTGGATAGTTGGCTGTTGCCTCATCTATAAAAACATGCGATAGTATTTGTCGTAGGTCATGCGAATTATGCGTGATGGGGGCCTGTTTTTTTGATTTTGTTTGAATTTTTACATCTTTTGTAGGGCAGTTTTTTTGATGAAGAAAACGTCGATATTTTTTATACTGACAGCTATTTGTGTTAGCTCTTTCAATGGCATGATTGGCGACAATACAACGTTGGCGGCAAATTTACCGCAAGGCCCTAAAAAGCTCAATACAACCACAGTTAATATTATAAATAAAGTGCCTAAAAAAGATGACGACAAAAAGACGCTAGGCAAGTCTGAGGCTAAGCCAGTTCAAAAAAAAGCGCCTAAAAAAGATGATAAAAAAATCGATAGTAAGTTAAAAGAAGCTGCGATTGAAGAAGATAAAAAGGTTGTTGGCAACAAGCCACTTTCTAAGCCTAAGCCTTCTCAAGAAAAAGCTCCTAAAAAAGTTGCTGCTGCGCCATCTCCACCAAAAGTGCCTGTAGCGCTTACGCCAGAACAACAGCAGAAGCAGATGAGTGACATTCAACGACAGCTACATGAACAGGATGAAGTTAATAAGGTTATATTGAATGCGGTTCAACATGATCGTAAAATTTTAAAAAGTCATCATGAAGCAATCAGTGCAATTGGTAAGCAAGGAAGTGTAGAGCCACCA
>JABJEI010000016.1 GCA_018663245.1 bacterium | reverse complement strand
TTTGCCACACGTATTTAATAGTAAATGTAAAGGTAAAACGATATCTGGCGGTCACTGGGATCCTAATGGATGCTTAAGAAGGGCGGGTATTCTTAAGTTTGAAACAATTATACCTGGCTTACAAGGTTGCTATGAAGGTAAGGGTGTGACGTTATTAAATCGTTCGCATTATCCTAGGAAGAGTTATTTTGGTGATAATTGGACGGCAGAGCAGATTACGCAGGCTTTTTGTGAGGCATTGGATAATATCATTGAAATTAAACCAAAAAGTGATGGGGGATTGCAAATATTTGGTTTAACAAAAACAAATTTAGAAATAGAAATGATTGCTGAATTTGTTAATGATAAAGTGTATGTTAACAGCTTTTTCCCAAAAATAAATAGTTAGAAGGGAATGCAATGAGATTGTTATGTGAGTATTGGTCATCAAAACTTAATCGATATACATCATTTGTTTATTTTGGAGATAGAATTAGCGATTTATGGTCTCTTCTGTCAGGATTTGGTCCAGATGTATTGTTGAAAGTTATTAAGGATGATGACATTAGTGGTGGTTTTTCTGGGGGCTATATTTTTACGGTTGAACCAAATATTTACATAGGCTATGAGTTTGATGGTTTGACAGAAGAGCAAAGCATAGTTCTTAAAAATGATCCTCGGTATTTTTTTAAAACGACCAAGCAAGGTTTTATTGACTTGGCACAGCAGTGGGCGAAAGTTCATGAACAGCGACCTCCAGGAATTTCAATTAAAGAGATTTCCACAGATGTATGGGAGGTTGAGCCGATGACAGAGCGAGAGGTTGCAAATTATAAGGTAATTGCTGATCCTGTAACATATTTTTTGTCAGATTATGAAACGAAGAAGCCGAATGGTTCATGAGATTTATAAAAACAGAATTAAAATCCAATGGTAAAAGCTACCGATCAACAAAAACTTCTGGAGTTAATGCAAATATTCTTTGGATATATTTATCCAAAGCAGGATTAGATTCAGAATGGTTACTGAAAATGATTGAACGTAGCGATTTGTATGGAGGCTTCGGAATCTATTATCTTTTTGCAGTTGAACCTAATGTTTACATTGGCTGTGATTATGATGGTCTGGGACGGCAACAGCGTATTGTTTTGAAGGATGACCCTCGGTATGTGTGTAGAACGACTAAGCAAGGGTTTATTGATTTGATAAAGCAGTGGGTGAAAGTTCATGAACAACGCCCTCCTGGAATCTCAGTTGAAGAAGTTTCGACTGATGTGTGGAAGGTTAAGCCAATGACGCAAGAGGACGTTGATCTTGTAAGTAAAATACAACGAAGAGTTAAAAACAAGCTGATGATGAGATTTACGAAGATAGAATGGTGTGGATCTAGAGACAAGGGTTATTACTGGTCACTTAAAGATTCTGATACAAGTATTAGCGATTTATCTGGCTATTTATCCAAAGCAGGATCAGATCCAGAATGGTTACTGAAAATGATTGAACGTAGCGATTTATATGGAGGTTGCGGAATTTATTATCTTTTTGTAGTTGAACCTAATGTTTATATGGGCTGTGATTATGATGGTCTGGGGCGGCAACAGCGTATTGTTTTGAAGGATGACCCTCGGTATGTGTTTAGAACAACAAAGAAAGGGTTTATTGATTTGATAAAGCAGTGGGTGAAAGTTCATGAAAATCGCCCTCCGGGAATTTCGATTAAAGAGGTTTCTACTGATGTATGGGAGGTTAAGGAAATGACTGAGCAGCAGGTTTCGCATTACAAATCGATTGCTGACCCTATCAGCGGCTTGCTGCCTGATGATGAAGCGAAGAGTTGAAGCAGGGTGATAATGAGATTTACTAGGTTAGAGTGGTGTGGATCTGAAAATAAAGGTTACTACTGGCCATTGAAAGATTCCGAAGATAACGTTGATTATTTATGGCAATTTTTGCATCGGATAGGATCAAGTCACGGCACGTTGCTGAAAATAATTGGGAAAGAAGACATAAGCGGAACCGCAATTTTTACGGTTGAAGCCAATGTTTACATAAGTAGCGAATGCGATGATCTTAGGTGGCAACAGCGAATTGTTTTGAAGGATGATCCTCGGTATTTGTTCAAAACAACCAGGCAAGGGTTTGTTGACTTGATAAAACAGTGGATAAAAGTACATAAACTGTATCCACCAGGTATTTCAATTGAAGAGGTTTCTACTGACGTATGGCAGGTTAGGCCGATGACGCAAGAGGACGTTGAGCGTTGTAAGTTAAGTCGCTGACTTTGTAAGTGAGTATGTTGATTTTTAGTTTATGTCTAAAAAAATAAAGTAAGAGAGGATTTGTTGATGAGATTTTTGTATGTAAAAGAAGCATATGATGACCCAGGTGATTGTTATGTGATGCTTGCTCGTTCAAGTGATACGGGAATCGGTTATCTTTGGTGCCTTATATCTGGAATTATAACGAGATCAAGTAGGTCGGATGATAAAGTGAGTTTTGCCACAGTTCTTAAGAGCGAGAATATAGAGGGTGTTTTTGGTGCATTCTATATTTTTACTGTCGATTCATACGTTTACATAGGTTGTAAAAATGACGGTCTAAAGTCAGAAGAGCGGCCTCTTTTTAAGGATGATCCAGCTTATTGCCCGTTTAGGACTACCAAACAAAGTTTCATTGATCTTGCGCGACGGTGGATTGATCTGTGCGAGCAGGTTCCGTGCCCGGATGGGATTGCTGTTGATGAGGTTTCTACAGATGTGTGGCAGGTGACGTCGATGCCGGAAGAGGAAATTAGACGGTATCAGAAAATCGCAGAACCAAAGACGGGATTTTTGCCTGATGATTGGAAGAATAAACTTAAATAACAGCTTAGATTAAGATGCTTTATTGTTCGGGAATTTTTTAGCCTAATAAGCTGATAATAATATTTATTGATGATGTACACAGAGAGCTATTGTGCGATTGTTTGGTAATGTAGAGTCGCTTAGTGCTCTTGTTAATACAGTTCTTGCGCGGTTTGGCTTGATTAATTCTGGGTTATGCTTGGAATAACAAAGCAGTAATCGATGTTGTGTATTGACTGTGCGACTTCAATTGAAACTTCTTGCTTGAGGTCGCCTCGAACACATTCTTTGATTGTTCCTAGTAAAAGTCCCTGTGGGAATATTGTACTTCTACCGCTTGTAATAACTTGGTCACCAATTTTTACGTGGTGTAGATGGCTAACAAAGTCTAGCTGTCCAAGTTGTGTGTTTGTGCCACGATAAATACCAGGGGTTTGTGTTGCGCAGCAAATAGCGCCAACTTTGCAACGTCGATCTGTGACCAAAAGAACTCGTGCGTGGTTTGGGTAGGCCTGCTCGACTCGCCCAAGAAGACAGTTTTTGTAAATGACTGGCATGTTGTCTGTAATGCCCTGTTTGCGTCCAAGGCTTATAATCATTGAGTGTTCATGATGTGTTTGTGTTACCAGCAAAATTCTGGCTAGGAGGGCTGATTGTTGTTTGTGGTTAGCATAAAATGTGCGTAATGATTCTGTTTGTTCAGCTACCAACTTTTTATTGTTGTTTTGGATAAGCTCTGCTTGAAGTTCATCAGAAAGTGCCTTGTAAAAGCGAGCTTGTTGCGCGTTTTGTTTGCTAAGGGTTCGTTCTTGCACAAAGCGTTTTATTGGGATTATTGTTTTGTTTAGCAAGACAAGGGTGGGTTGTACCACGTAATAAGCGGCGCTATGGGCAAGATCGCAAAACACAATGCGCATGGGTGGGTACCACAGGATGATTGCAATAACTAGAGGTGGTAGTAGCCATGAACGTACCAGCTTTGTTATTTTTTGCCTCACAGTCTCTCCGTTCTAGACTATACTTTGGCCGAGTTGCTTGAGCCCTTCTTGGACTTCAATGATCGAGGTTGAGGTTATCAACTTTGTTCGAAAAGCAGAAGCT
The DNA here is from genome assembly GCA_018663245.1 of bacterium. GTDB lineage: Bacteria > Babelota > Babeliae > Babelales > JABJEI01 > JABJEI01. Next base: position 19,952 of record JABJEI010000016.1, on the reverse strand, counting down.
CCTACAAAACCTTTTACGTAAAATGGTAGATGTTTGCGGAAGCAATATAGCCCATGTTCACCGTAGTGATCGAGCATGTTTTGTAGATGTTGTTGTGCAATCTCAAATATTTGTTGTTTTGAGATGTTGAACTCTTGCCCCAGAGAGTGAGCTCGCATCATTTTGAGTTGCCAAGGTTTAGCCCAGATTCCGCGTCCGATTAGGAACCCGTCAACGCCGGTCTGCTCGTAGGCCATGCGTGCTGTTGGCCAGTTCACAACGTTGCCCGAAAGTAAAACTGGAATAGAGATAGCTTGTTTAACTTGTGCAGCTAGTGCGTAGTCCGGTCTACCTTGGAAAAACTCTGTTCGTAGTCGTGGGTGAATTGCCAGCGCATCTGCTCCACAGCCTTCAATAAGTTTGGCTATTTCAATGGCATTTTTCGCTTTGAACCCTGCACGAATTTTTACTGTAAATGGAATAGAGATGGCACGTCTTAGTGCTGTGACAATGACTTCCAGCTTTGCAGGGTCATCCATCAACGATGAGCCACCGCCGGAATTAACCACGTTTTTTGCAGGGCAACCAACATTTAGGTCAATGATATCTACACCACGGTCAACAATACGTTCGATCGCTCGTTCAATGAACTTGGTTCCGTTAGCCGCAACCTGGTAATTGAGAGGTCGCTCACTTTGATCAAAGTCTAAAGATAGACGGCCTGTTTTGTCGTTTGCTACACAGGCAACATGGCGCATTTCGGTATACAAAAGCTCTTCGCTTGAAAAGGTCCGTACAAGTTTGCGGAATGGCGCGTCTGTTATGCCATCGAGAGGGCCTCCCATAAATCGTGGGAAGCTTAGGTTGCCAATTCGTAGTGGCTCTTGCCAGTAATTATTCATAAATCCATAAAATTGCTTGAGTTATTAAAAATTCTTTGGGTGCATAGTGTGCCACGGTGTTGCTTGCTCGTACGCGTAAGCGGTTTGTAGAAGCAACTCTTCGGACAAATCTGGCCCAAGAAGCTGTACACCGATAGGTAGCCCTTGTGAGGTCATACCGCAGGGTACAGATATAGCGGGTGTTCCTGTAATGTTTGATGCACAGGTGAAGTAATCTTGCAGATCCATAGCTAGCTTGTTGTTATCGTATGCACCAACTTTAAAAGCAGGTTCAGGTGTAACAGGGCACAGCAACAGGTCAAACTGTTTGAAGGTATCGACAAACTCTTGGCGCATCATCTGCCGTACACGGCGTGCATTATCGTAATATTTGTCGGCAAAGCCGGATGATAGTACGTAGTTTCCAGTTAGGATACGTGCTTTGACGTTTGATCCAAAACCTTGGTCACGAGTTTGCTCATACATTTGTTGTAAGGTATCTGTTTGAGCGCGTAGTCCGTATCGTACACCGTCAAAGCGGGCCAGGTTTGATGCAGCTTGTGCTCGAGCAAGGATAAAGTATACGGCTGCGCCGTACTCCATGGCTGGAAGTTGAACATTCTCAATCTTAGCGCCAAGTTTCTCAAACTGTTTAATGCTTTCTTCGGTCGCTGCAATAATTTCTGGGTCTACTCCGTCAGCTTGCATAGCATTTTGGATCACACCAATACGCAGGCCAGGTTTTATAGAGCCGTTTAGCTGAGCAGTGTAATCTTTTGGTTCTACGTTGAGCGAAGTGGAGTCGTTGGGGTCGTTACCGGCGATAGCAGACAAAATATGAGCGTTGCCTTTAACGGTTCTGGTAAGTGGCCCGATCTGGTCAAAAGATGAAGTAAACGCAACAAGACCATAACGAGAGACTAGGCCGTAGGTAGGTTTTAGACCAACAATGCCGCAAAATGCAGCAGGTTGGCGAACTGAACCACCAGTTTCTGAACCAAGTGCCCAAGGCACTAGACCCGCGGCAACAGCTGCGGCAGATCCGCCACTTGAGCCTCCTGGTACACGACTTGTGTCCCATGGATTAAAAGTTGGGCCAAATGCCGAGGTTTCTGTCGATGAGCCCATTGCAAATTCATCACAATTTGCTCTGCCCATGATTGGAGCAGACGCTAGTTTAAGGCGACTTGTGGCAGTTGCATCGTAAGTTGAGTGCAGGCCTTCTAGAACTTTTGAACCGCACGTTAGTTTACGTCCATTTTGGCAAATGACATCTTTTAGCACTCCGGGGATACCGTGAAGTGCTCCGCCGTCTTTTACATTCTTAAGAATTGAGTCGGTATCAAAAATCTCAAGGCTGGCGTTTAGCTTGCTGTTGTGAGCTTGAAAGCGTTTTGCGCTGTGCTCGACTAACTCGCGACTACTAATCTCTTTGTTTTGAATTTTTTCTATTAGAACCTCGATTGAGGCAAAATTAAGCTTATTCATATTGGAAGGCTCGTTTAGGAATCTTTTTTAAGAATGACTGGCACTACAAAATAGTTTTGTTCTCGCTGGGGAGCTTGTGCTAGCAATGGTTCGGGATCGGTTTTTAGTGCCTGATCAGGACGGAAGACATTTATCTTGCTTCGTGAGGCCAGTTTAACCTCTTGAGCTGCCTGAACTACGCATTGTGCGTAAGAAAGGATATCGTCAATCTGTTTGGTCAGAGGTGCAATTTCCTCTTCGCGCAGAGCGATGTTGGATAGTTTTGCTAACTTTTTAATATCTAGTGGTGTGATGGTAGCCATCGATTAGGTCCTTTCTGTGGCTGTTGGCAACAGCTTTGTTTTCCAGGCTGTGCCTCGCAGCCTTTTTATGTATACAATGCTCATAAACGCATTGCCGATAAAAAAGGTTCCGTACAAAAGAACAAAACGTGTCACAGGGTCGGTGATAGGAAGTTGAAGCATAAACCAGGAAACAGGCACAAAAAAGCCTAAAATCACGATGAGTCTTGTCCACATAACCGTGCGCACATTTGCAGCGCCTCGCATCGAAGCGCTCAGCACCAATTGTAGCAAATCAAAGAATATAAGTACACTCAGGTAGGGGAAGGCGGATGCAGCCAAATCTGTAAATGCGCCTTGCTTGTCAAACCAACCTACAAAGAACGGCGCAAAGAACGAGAACAGCACAACAGTGATTAAACAGGCCGTGGCTCCCAGAGCTAATATTTTGCGGATGTTAGCGGTGATGTTGGTCCATCGCTTTTTGCTGTAATCATTACTAATCAAAAAAACAACCACGTTTGCCAGTGCGGCGGCAGGTAGTAGCGCAAAGCGCTCCATGTCTTTGATGACGCTGAGTGCGGCCAGTGCTTCTGTACCCATGACTGCAATCAGTTTGCCAAGCCAGATGTAGGCTCCTGCAAGTGCTGCCTTGTCGATGATTACGGGCCAGCTTATAGAGAGGATTGTCAGCATAGTTTTTGGACGTAAAGGCGCCAAAAATTGGACAGCATATTTACGAGTTGTCGGTGAATACAGTATGTAGAGAACTGTCAGTATAATCATGATTGAATAGTGAATAATTGAGGCAACAGCCGAGCCATTAAAGCCCATTTCGGGCATTCCGAAAGCTCCAAAAATTAGCCCGTAATCACAGAAGATAAAAATAGCCGCACCCACTGAATATATCATCATGGGAATGTGAGTGTTTTTGATACTGCGTAAAAAAGCAATTAGAGCAAAATAAATGAATGTTAAGAATATACTTATTGCGCGTAGACGCAGAAACGGAATACCGTGGGTAACCATCTCTTCTGGGACATTATAAAAACGGTAAATAAAGCCAGCACCAAAAAATAGACAAAGCGAGACCATGCCGCCAATTATTACCGTCATCCAGATGGAATTACGAGCTGTTTGCCCGACCTTATGATATTGGTTTACGCCGTTGTATTGCCCACAAGCGACCGTCGAACCGATAGCTAGCCCCTCTGCAATTTTGATGATGAAGTAGATTAGCGTGTTGGCAACACCCAAAGTTGCAAAGATCGAGGTTGAGCCTAGTTGAGATATGAATCGTGCATCGAAAAGATTCAGGAATGAATATAGAATTAGGGCGCTTACGTACTCAGGAGCAAAATAGCGTAAAATTGTTTTGTAAGGCGTGCCAAGTGATGGTTTAATATTTTTGTGCATTTTCATGGGCCCGTCTCCTGATGCCGCTCCAAGGCTTTATCGTACGTGTACCAGTCCAGTATAGCTACTTATCTTGATGAAGGCGATTTGATTTTTTTATACGCTTTTTATCGCCGTTTTCTCTACCGTTTTATCTACTCATCAACAAGCATTGAGTTGCAATTATAAAATATTTTATACTGGTGATGATATAAATATTATGAACTTTGCTGGCCTGTCGAGCGAAGCTCAAGGAGCGAAGACTGAGGAGAAATAATGAAACGTTTATTTTTGATTGTGTTGATGGTTGTGGGATTGGTTGCGATAGGCAATGCGATGGATAAGGGCTCATCAAGTGGTATTGCTAGTTCAAGCTCAAATGTTAGCAACGTTGTCAGTACAGATTTATTAGAACCCGTTAAAGATTTGATTAAAAAGCAGCAGAAGGTCGTAATGCGCCTCTACTGGGACCTGGACGAGCAAGAGGGACGGTATTCAGAGATAATGGCTGCAATGCTTCCGTTTGCAAAACTGCTAGAAGATTTGTTTGAAACTTACGAAGAAGCCTTTGAAGAGGGTGATGATGCTTTTGCATCACTTTTCATTCCAATATCAGATGAGATTTTTGATGATAATGACAATGTTGTCTCTAGATTGCGAGTGTATGAAAAAAGTGTGAAGTTGTTTGTAAAAATTCTGGGTATGTTTGCTGCACATAAAAATGAAGCTCAAGTTGTTGACTTGATTATTAATACGGTGGGTAGTGATGGCGACGAGTCTGTTGTTGATGCGTTATTTTTAGCCGATTATTGCAATTCTGAGCTGGCGATTGCATCGTTGCAAAAAGCCTTAATTATACTTAGTGGATCAAAATACTTTGATCAATATGTTGGTCCGTTTTCAAAGAATGTTCCAGAACAAATTAAGCAGGACTTACTGTATGATTTTGATTTAATTAAAAGATTTTTGAAATCGGGTATTGAAGTACCTGCAAGGATTCTTAAATGGTATAAAGGTATGGTAAGCTCGGTTTCTTGGAGTCATGACGGAGGGGTGTTGGCTTCGGGGTCCTTTGGTGGTTGGGTGGGATTCTGGGATGCGCAGGGGAATGAAATTGAGTTTTTTCATGGGTATCGAAACTCAATTTTTTCTATTGACTGGAGTCCTTACGAACGGATATTGGCTACTGCTTCTAAGGATGGGGTAGTGCGCTTGTGGGACGTGCAAAAAAGAAAGGTAATTGAGAAATCATCAAAACATACTAGTTGGGTTCGCTCGGTTGCCTGGAGTTGTAATGGAAAGCGTCTAGCTGCGGGTTATTTTGATGGTACGGTGAAAGTGTGGAATGTTATTGGGGGGAAGTTGATCGAGGTATTATCTTGGACTACTAATAAATGTGAATCGATTTCCTGGAGCCCTGATGGGCGAATGTTGGCCACTGGTTCTAGTGATGGGAAGGTACGGTTATGGAACACAAAAACTGGTAAGTTAATCAGGACTTTTTCTGGGCATACTGATTCAGTTAGATCGGTTGATTGGAGCCCTAACGGAAAAATATTGGCTTCGGGTTCTTTTGATGGAACAGTGCGAATGTGGAGTATTCAGGGGAAACTAATAAAGGTTTTGAAGCACCAAGGTCGTGTTTTGTCGGTTGTATGGAGTCTTGATGGACAAATCTTGGCTTCTGGATCTAATGCCGGATTGGTTCGATTGTGGGATGCTAAGGGGGAACCGATCAAGACGTTAAGGCGGAGTGAAGGTGCTGTCTTTTCGATTGCATTAAGTCCTGATGGACAGACGCTTGTCTCTGGATTACAAGGCGGTGTGGTACGATTGTGGGATATGACGTTTGGTTTTCGTGATGAGTTGCCTGAGGCCGTTATATTAGTCTGGCTTCTAAAAAACTTACAGGGAACTCAAAGATTGAATGATGCTTACTTGGCTATTCTAGCTAACATGACCAAAACTGGAAAAGCAGTTGCCAAAACTTTTTTATCCGACCAAGAGAAAGTTATTTTTGCAGCTAACGAAAAAAAGCTGAAAGATGAGTCTGATAAAATCGTTAACGATGAGCTTGATTTACATTGGCAGGACTTTGGCTTCAATATCTAATTAAAGCGTAGCGTAAATGTGTGGGCCCTACTTCGCTAAAGCTACGAAGGACATGTCGGGCTTTCGGGCTCACCCTTTTTTATGCCTTGGGTTTAATAAAGGCCAGATTTCGTTCTTTGCCTATTAAAACGTAGTTAGCTTGATGTTCAATCTGTAGTGGTAGGTTGTTTGGCATTTGCCAGTGCCTTGATGCCCAGTAAACAAGCGTAGAATCTTTGTAAGGGGAGCTGGGCTTAAAGGCCCGCCCAAGCTCTTTGACGGGCAGTGAGGCTCGTGCACACAGATACTGGATAGGCAGCGTTGTAGTCTTTAAAAACGTGCGCCAGTCATATTCAAAAATAGTTACATTGTGTAGTTCAAGGGCCTTAACAGTCTGCTCAAGAAAGGCGATCTTTTTTTGGCTTACTTCAATTAAGGTAACCGGGAGGTTTGGCAGGGCAAGTGCGAGCGGTATACCCGGCAGGCCTCCACCGCTACCGATATCAACAACTCCTGTTGAATTGCTTATATCACGGGCATGTATGAGCATTAGTGAGTCTTGAAAGTGCTCGCTGACTACTCGTTCAAGCTTTGTGATGGCGGTTATATTGTGCAGCTTGTTCCATGCGAGCAATAAATCGGCGTACTGCTGAAACTTTTGTACTTGTTGATCGGTTAGGTTGTTGTAGGACTGAAAATCATTCCACAGGCTTTTGGCTTTAAAGCGTACCGGTAGGAGTGTGGTCTGGTTAGAGGACGAAACCATGGTTTTTTCCTTACTTTTTTGCGTATCATGATAATAAGGGACACGAAGATATATTTTTTAGTCTAGGGCGGGGGCCAAAAAAATGAAGAAAAATTTTTTATTGATATGCACTTTTTTTAGTTGTGGGCTTATGCACGCACCTCAAACAACCTTCAGATTTTTTATTAAGCCGTATCCTGGTGGGTACCCGCTTACACCTAAAAAAATTAGCAGTTTGCTTGATACTCCTAGCAAAGTTGTTGCTCACGCAGTGATCAATGCACAGGCGCAAAAGTATCTGCCTTCTGTTGGTATGACAGCTTTTTACCAGGGCATGATGTCGATTTCAGATGTTGATGGTCTGGTGTCGTTCCCGATTGCACAGAAGAGTCCAAAATTTACGTTAGTTGCAACTCCATCAATTTTCCCGGTGTTTACCGCAACTCGTCAAGTTAATCACATGGAGTGGGATGACGAAGATGATACTGCGATGTACGGCATTGAGCGATTGCAGGACAAAGCAACAAAGCTTTATTATTGGCAGGTTAAGGCGCAAAAACTACCGACAAAGCAACGCATCCCAGAAAGTGGGCTTGTTGTATGTTCCAAAGCAAAACATCTGTATGTGCCTGAGGGTATTACAGTAACTTGGGAAGGTTCTGAGTGGATTTTGCCAACGATGTACGTCAAAAAAGGTTTTAATAGTGCAAAGCGGGCGCTTGATGCGGCACGCGTGCGACGCTTCTTTGCTCCGATGAGTTCTGGACTTAAAAAAATCAAACATGGTTATCAGGCGCATGTGCGTCGATATGGCGGTCTGTAGGCTGCTTTTCGTATTTTGCTAACAATTGGTATACTAACAAGGTTATTGGAGTGAGGTGTTATGGAAGGAATGTGCTTATATGAAGTTGCATATCTCGTTTAATGTAGCGGATTTGGAGCATGCTCTGGATGTCGCGCGTCGTGTAGACGCCCATGTTGATGGCTTGCATATCGGATCCCAGCTACTTTTTAAATATGGTGAATCGGTTATCAGTAAATTCCGTGAAGCGTTCCCGAACAAGACGTTGTTTGTTGACAGTAAAATTGTTGATAGAGGTCGCGAGACTACGTCACTTTTTTGTGCGACAAAAGCTAACTGGATAACGGTTATGGCTGGTGCCAAACGTGAATCTATTCATGCTGCTGCTACGACAGCACGTGAGGCAGGAGTCAAGGTGATGATCGATCTTCTTGATGCACGGTCTGCGGGGCAAATGGCGCTTGAGTCTCAGAGCTTGGGAGCTGCTGCGCTACGTTTCCGTTACAACCCGGCTGACGATGAATTGGTTCTGAAGGACCGTTGGGACATGGTAAAAGGTAACGCAACGATTCCTATCATGGTTTCTAACATCAATGATCTACAAGCTCTTGAGCGTGTGATTCAGCTTGGCCCAGATTTTATTGTTGTTGATGACATGGTCGTTGGTTCTGATAATCCAGAACAAGCTGTAAAAGAAATCTCTGATCTCATTAAAAACTAGTTCCGTTAAGGGCTTTGTATTAAGCCCTTAACAATCCCTATAATTTCTTTTCTTGTTGCCGAATGGATGATCTTGTACTTTAGACGGGAAGTAATAAAGTTTTATCCTTTGTTATTCCCTGCATGAGGGGCAAGAGGCCCCTAACCAAAACTGCGTTTTTGCGATAGACTTACCACCAGATTAATCTATTTACGTTCTAGTAAAGGAGGAAGGTTGTGAAAAAGAGTCTACTCGACGATTTACGTGCAGCTAATCAATATCCTTGTGTTTCCTTGTTGTTGCCTACACACCGTAGTGCACCAAAGAATTTTCAAGATCCTGTGCGATTAAAAAATATGATAAAAGAGGCCGCACAACAACTTGATACAAAGCTTAGTCATCATGATGCAGCACCAGTTATTGAGAAGTTAACAGAGCTTATTGAGAGCATAGATTTAGAGCACGTGCTTGATGGCATGGCTATTTTTGTCAATGCTGATATTGCCGTCAAGGTCGATCTTCCTTTTGAGCCAGAAGAGCGAATTGTGGTTAACGATCACTTTGTTATTCGCGATCTTGTACGGACTCTTAATCGTTTTGCACGTTACTACGTTCTTATTTTGAGTGAAAAAAAGACACGTTTGTTGTTGGGTACAACGGATCACCTGGTTGAGCATCGTGGGTCAAGAAAAAATCGTGACTCACAAGACGATTTCTACATGGTTGATACTGGTAGAGGTGGAGAATCTCGCACCCATGATGGTGAGATAATTAAGCATGCACAAAAGCTTGATGAATATCATCGACAGTTTTTCCGAAAAGTTGACAATGCATTGGGTCAGCACCTCAAGGAAGAGTCGTTGCCTGTTGTTGTGGTTGGAACAGATCGTTATCTTGCTTTCTTCAAAGAAGTTGGCAAGCATGGTAACAATGTTATCGGCAATATTCATGGAACGCACGATCATACACATTTGCCTGAGCTGACCAGCCTGGTTTGGCCTGTTGTGCAAGAGTATATGAAAAGCGAACGCAAGAATATGCTAGAAAAGCTTGATAATGCCGTTGGTAAACATAAGTTTGCTGCCGGATTGGGCGATGTATGGCGCAAAGCCCAAGAGGGAGCCGTCCATATTTTGTTAGTTGAGGATGGCTATTTTGAGAAAGCTATTCTTGAAGATGGCAGTACGCACAAATTGATCTACGGACCACACATGCCTGAGCATGGAAAGTGTCCTGGACAACTTGTGGATGATGCCGTTGAGGATTTGGTAGAGCTGGTGCTTAATAAGCGAGGCCGTGCCATTTTTGTGGAGGCAGGTAGCCTTTCTGGGCATGACAAAATTGCAGCAATTTTGCGTTACGAGTCATAATTTTACAGATAAAGTCTTATTGCTTAGAGCCCGCTTTATAGCGGGCTTTTTGCTTTCAATTTTGAGCCAAAAACCTTACACGCATTTGTTGTTGTTGCGTGAGAAACCTCTTTTAGATCTGTATCAAGAAGCTTTGCGACGTACTGCGCAATTGTGCGAACGTGTTGAGGGCTGTTTTGTTTTCCGCGAATTATTTGCGGTGGCAAAAATGGGGCGTCAGTTTCGAGTAAAATATTCTCGAGACCTACCGCTTTTACTACATCGCGAAGTTGTTCGTTGTTTGGGTAGGTAACTGGTCCATCTATTCCGATCATTAGTCCAAGCTCAATTGCTTGCTGTGCAAACGAGATACTGCCAGAGAAGCAATGCATTACACCGCGTAGGGGTTTGCCCCTGTATTCATTCAAAATCTCTATTGTTTGGCTCTGTGCATCGCGTGAATGTACCACTAGAGCCATATTTCGCTCAAGTGCAAGTTCGATATGCGCTCGGAAAGCCTGTTGTTGCCGTTCAAGGTCGTAGCCTGGGTAGTGTAGGTCTATGCCACATTCACCAATGCCAATAATTAAATTTTCTTTGTCTTTATCAAGAAGTGATTTAATGGCTATGAAGTCTTGCTCCCAATTCTTGGTGCAGTCGTTGGGGTGTAGGCCAACGGTGGCAAAGCAGTTAGGATATTTATTTGCAAGTTGTATGCAGTTGATAGATTCAACTAGACTCGTTCCAACATTTATTATTGCTGTAACGCCGCGATCTAGCGCATCTGCGATAGTTTTTTCTGCGTCGTTGAGTTGATCTTGAGTTAGTTGAACATCAAATTTCTTTTTAATAATCATGTTGATATGACAATGTGTGTCAATTAGCATGTGAATTTCCTTTTGTGTAAAGCATGATACAGTACCGGCTGAGGGTGCTTTTCTGGCCTTTTTATTTGACAAAGGTATAAATACGACTAGCCTCTTAACCTGAGCATACCAGGCTTTAAGAGCTTATTTAACAAGAATAAGATGAGCCTGGCTTACTACGATAAGTAGTGTTGTTATACCTAATCAACTACAAAAGGTAGGAGAAGTCCGTGAATAAAACAGATCTCGTAAACTCGCTGAGTGAAGAGACGGCTTTCAACAAGAAGGATGTTGGCCGTGTACTCGAAGCTTTCATGCGCATTCTTGAGCGCACACTGCGCAAGGGTGACAAATTGCAATGGTCCGGTTTTGGTACATTCAAGCTAAACCGCCGACCAGAGCGCAAAGGTATTAATCCTTTGACTCGTCAAGAAATTCAAATACCAGCATCATGGGTTCTAAAATTTGTGCCTAGCAAATTTATGAGAGAGCTCGGTAAATCAATTAGGTAACGATTTTACGTTTACCGAAAAAGCTTGGAGAGGGTGAACTTATCGTAAGTCTCACCCTCTTTCCATTGCTTTTTTTTTGCGTTATCTTGGATATGAATTTTTATTTCCCTATGCTTCTGATTGACAGGATTTTTCATGATCGATTTAGCTCGACTACGTGAGGACACTGACGCTGTCCGCGCATTTATTAATCGCAAAGACCCAGATTTTGATGTTGATCGTCTTGTTGAGTTGGACAAAAGTGTCCGAGAGCTTGGCTTTAGGGTTGAGGATCTGAGACGAGAAAAAAATACTTTGGCAAAATCAGCCTCATCTGGTCAGGTGAGTAATGAGGTTCGCGAGCGCTCTCGTAAAGTTGGTCGTGAGTTAAAAGAAGAGGACAAGGAGCTCAAGAAGCTTACTAAAGAATTTAAAGATTTGTATCTCACATGCCCGAATGTTCCTTTTGATGACGTACAAGAGGGCGGTAAAGAGTCCAACATACCTGTCAGAGAGTTTGGTGAAAAACCAACATTTGATTTTGAAGTTAAGAATCATGTTGAGCTTTTAACTAAGCTGGGTTGGATCGATTCTGAAGCTGCAACTCGAATGACAGCTTCGCACTTTATGTTTTACCGTGGTGAGTTAGTTTCGCTTATTTATGCGCTGACAACCATGATGCTAAAAAATAACAAGGAACACGGTTTTGAACCGGTGCTTCCGCCTTACATGGTCAACGAGCAGGCTCTAATTACTGCTGGAAACTTCCCAAAATTTAAAGACGATGTTTTTAGCATAGAAAAAGATGGCTTGTACGCATCACCTACTTCTGAGGTCAATCTGACCAACGTATACAGGGATCAGATACTTTCGGCAGATCAACTTCCTACTCGTATGACGGCCTGGACCAGCTGCTTCCGCAGAGAAGCTGGTGGTTACGGTGCTGCTGAGCGCGGTATGATTCGTATTCATGAATTTGAAAAAGTTGAGCTTTATTCTTTTGTTGAACCTGAGAATGCTGCTGATGAGCATGAGCGCATGATTGCATGTGCAGAAAGCATTTTACAAAAACTTGGTTTGCATTATCGGGTCAGTCGCCTTGCGGCTCAAGATTGCTCTTTTGCTTCGGCAAAAACGTATGATATTGAAGTGTGGATGCCAGGCCAGAAGGCTTATTACGAGGTTTCCTCGGCAAGTAACTGTACAGATTTCCAAGCTCGTCGTGGTTCAATTCGGTATCGCAAGAATGAAGGCGATAAGACAAAACTTGTTTATACGCTCAATGCCTCTTCGCTTGCTTTGCCTCGTTTGATTGTTGCTATTGTTGAGACTTATCAGCAAGCAGATGGCTCGATCGTGTTCCCAGAAAGTTTGAAGAAATCTAGCTTTTGGTTGTAATATTACATGCTTAGCCCAGATATTATTAGCCTGATTCGTCAGTTAGAGCTTGCTACCAAAGCGGTTATGCGAGGCGCTCTTGTTGGTGACAGCAAGCAGCGTGTACCAGGGTTTGGTTCAGAATTTGACCAGATTCGTGAGTATGTACAGGGCGATGATATACGCTTTATCGATTGGCGTGGTGTTGCAAGGACAGGGTCATTACTTGTGCGGCAATATCACAAGCAGGTTTCCAAAACGGTTTATGTGATGCTCGATATTTCTGGATCCACAGAGTATGGGTCTGGTACGGGCAGTAAGCTTCAGGCGATGCGTCGAGCGGCAGCAGCTTTAATTTTTGCAGCTGGCATGCGCAACGATGCGGTTGGTCTGGTAATTTTTTCTGACAAAGTTCATACATTTATCAAGCCCAAACGATCTCGTTTTCATGTCAGGGCGTTAGTCGAGGCGATTTTTTCTGTTGAGAGTAGTGCTAACTCAGGAACCGACATCACGTGTGCAATTGACCAGTTGATGTCGACTAAGGTTCATGAGAGCCTGGTCTGCATAGTGTCTGACATGATTGATGATGAAGGCAAGGTTGCAATGATAAACCTTTCTGGTCGCTGTGATGTGGTTGTTTTGCGTTGCATGGACGAATATGAGCGAATGTTGCCAAGCATCGGGCTGATGGCTTGTGTTGATTCTGAGCAGGGTAATATGGCATACATTGATGTGAGAAAGTCTGGTTTTGAAAAAGCTGCACAACTTTTGGAGACTCGTGCGCTTAAGCAGAAGGAATGGTTGCGAGCTCACTCCATAGATCTTTTTGATTTTAAACCTGAGGTGGCGTTTATACCTTCGCTAGTTACCTTTTTTGCACAGCGAGAGCAGGCTTTGTGATGAATGCACAACCACAATTGCCAATTTTTCATGAGGACGTGTATGATTTGTGGCCAAATGGCTTGGATGTTCCGTTATGGCTGGTGATTTGTGGTATTTTGTGTTGCTTGGCGCTTGGTGTTTTATGCTACCGAGTGTATCGATATCGACGTGTTGTCGAGCCGACTGAAGAGCGTTTGATTAGTGTTGCTGATCTTGAGCAACTTTTGCATGTTGAGCAACTGTCGTGTGCGTTATGGTACGGTCATTTTGTGCATATTGTGAAGCGCACTATTCAGCTTGAGGTTGATGTTACAGAAAGCGAAATGTTGGGTGTATTTAGTGACCTTGAACGAGGTTCAAATCATTTGTCTAAGCTTTCGCCTGCGATTGAGCGAGCAATGCAGTCAAAATTTGCAGGGCAGACATTTGATCTTGTGCATTTGCGCACAGATCTGACTGTTTTGCAGATGATAATTAATAAGCAGCAGTCGCAACGAACAACCTAATTTTCATTTTTTTAAAGGTTTTTTATGCAATTTGATGGAACAGCTTCGCCTCGTTCTTTGTACATACATTGGCCGTTTTGCCCGTACAAATGTTCGTTCTGTCCCTTTGTTGCTTGGGTTGGTCATGATAACTCAATGACTCGATATCATCGGGCTTTATGTGAAGAAATTAATCGGTATGCTGATCGTGTTAATCGCAAGCTGGTGATAGATACAATCTATTTTGGTGGGGGTACTCCCAGTACTTATCCTATACATTTGCTACTTGACACGTTTGCTATACTAAAAAACAGGTTCAGATTGAGTCCAAATGTTGAGATAACTCTTGAAGTTAATCCTGGCACCGTTACTGAGCAAAAAATGAAAGCTTGGGCTGACGTAGGAGTTACCAGGTTAAGCATTGGGGTGCAATCGCTCAATGATAAGGTTTTGGCAAACCTGAATCGAAAGCATACGGCGCATGATACGCAGGTTGCAATTGAGTTGGCTGGTCGATATTTTTCGAATGTATCGGTTGACTTAATTGTTGGGTTGCCTGGGTCAGATTGGGATGATTGGAAGAAAATTGTTAACAAGATTGAAAGTTGGCCTGTTACGCATGTTTCGGCTTACTTTTTGATGGTACACGAAGGAACATCCTTGTATTTTGGTGTACGACGGGGACGCATAGATTTGCCATGTGACGATACAGTAGTCGATATGTATCAGTGGGGGGTTGAGCGACTTAAGGAATTTGGATTTGAGCAATATGAGATATCAAGCTTTGCCAAAGAAGGGTGTCAATCGCGGCACAACAAAGTTTATTGGAAGCGAGAACCATACCAAGCATTTGGTCTTGGAGCCTGTGCGTTTGATGGGAAGGTCCGTTATCAAAACGACAAAAATTTAATGAACTACATGGAGCTCATTGAGCAGAACAAAAGTGTTGTAGCATTCCATGAGGTGCTTACATCCGAACAGGTTTCTTTAGAACGAATCATGCTGAAATTGCGCCAAACTAAAGGCATATTGATAGATGATTTGCTCAAAGAGATACCAGCCGAAAAGCAAGATAAGCTTTTGCGTGTGTTACAACAATTACAGGATAAAAAACTGGTTGAATTGCACGATAAAATACTTACTTTGACGCCGGCAGGATTGGCGCTTCATAACGGAATTGTGACAGAGTTGTCAGCATAAAAATATATTATTTTAACGAAGCGGAGTAGCTTTTTATGGCTAAACATGTTGGTGTGAAATTGCCCGAAGATTTAGTGAAAATATTACGATCAAAGAAGACTGTTGGTATTTTGGCGACTTTTTCAGAAAAAGGTTTGCCTCATACAACGCCTATTCAGTGTGTGTATCCCAAGGGCGAAGAAAGCATCTTGATGACCATCCACAAGGAGCATACTGGTTACCACAACATGGTATGGCAGAAAAAGGTAATGATGTGCTTCATGGATGAAGAAAATGTTGCCTACAGTGTTTTAGGACGTGCCGGGGTTGTTCGGGCTCCATCTATCGTTCATCCGTTGATGAATGTTGTGCGCATCGACATTATTGATATTAAGAGTGATCGCTCAGTTTTAACGCGTGTTGATTCAGGCGTTCGTTGGAGTTATACCTCTGCAGAAGCAAGAGAGCTGACCGAAGCGTTGATGTCTGAGCTGTGTGAGCTTTCAAAAACGTTATAATTTGGCCTGTAAAAGGAGTTCTGTTTATGAATAGTCCATTTTTGTTAACGCTTTTGTTACTTCCAGGGCTTGCCTGTGCTGCGCCTACAGCGGGGCACAAGCCGGCTGCCAAGAAAAAAGTAAGCGCGGCAAAAAAGGCCGCGGCCAAGCAACCAAATAAAAAAGTTCACGCAGTGGATAAAAATACCAAGGCACGGCAAAACGTTGTTCTTGGTGAGCTTGGTGATGCATCGGAAGCTTTTAAGATAAAAAAGCCAGCAGCCGTGCCAAAGCCGCCAAACACAAAGCCTGCTAAGGCTATGACTAGTGATAGTAAAAAAAATCACAAAGCGCATGATCGGGCGGTCAAAGAAGAAGTTAAACCTCCAGCAACATCGTTGATTCAGAAAAAAGAGCAGGTAAGCCAAAAAGTTATGGGAGAGCTTGATACGGTAAACGGAAGTGGCAATTGGGTTGCCATGAAAGGAATTCGTCGTAAAGCTCAGTCAGCCATCAAACAGATGCGTCAAATTATTAAAAGCATTCCAAATTCTCAACAAAGCTTATCTTCCAAGCAGCAAGATCTACGTAAAAAATTGAGCAGTTTTTATATTGAGATGGGAACAGAGCAGGGCGTGCTCGAAGAAAAGTTGCGAGACCTTGAGAAAGATATTGAGAATGAGCGTAAAGATCAGGGTGACCTGACTCTCAAGGAGCGTAATGTTGCACGCAGGGTAAAGATTGAAAATGAACTTTTGGATCGTACTCAGTCTGACTTGAAGCAAATTCATGAGTTTCAAGATTCTGTAGACAAGGCGATAAACGCTTTGGAAGATCAAGAGAAACTTGCGCAAAATTATTTAGACAAGTCCTACGATCTATACGACCGAATCGAAATTTTGCTTGATGATATCAAGGCAACGCAACTCTTGAATGAGATGTCTGCTTACCTAAAAAGCATGCAGGCTATTGCAAGTTACGGTAGCAATCGGTTGAATGCTTACGTACAAAAAAATGTTTCTGATGCTCAAACAGTAATGGGTGACCTTAAGCAGCAAATAATAAAGCTGAAGGCTGCTGGTGTGTCGCTAGAGAAGCAAGCAGATAAGGACCTTAACGAAGATGATGCAGCGCGAGCTGTGGCTGATCGTGACAAACGTGATGAAGCTGCGCGTAAAAACGCTATGGCACAACGTGGATTCTTGGGCCGTTGGTACGACCAGGTTAGTTCAATCGTTCATCAGCTGTACAATGCGTCTCAGGTTGTCATTCACTTTGTTGAAGGACGAGTTGTGGCAGTTTGCTCGAATCTTAAAGGGCATGTTGTTGTGTCGTACGGATATGTGCATAACAAAATTAAAGGATTATTTGGTAAGAATAAGCAAGTAAAAAAAGCTATTCAAGAGCCAAATAAGGAAACAAAAAAATCTTAATATGTTGCTAACTAGTACAGTGCTCCGGCACATTAACGCTTGCAGCTGAGATTAAATATCCGGGAATTGTACAATTGTGCGGTTTCCGGCGCCTTTTTCTGATTTGATTTTGCCGTTAAACTTGGTATCTTGATTGGCAGTGGCGCGGATGTGGTGGAACTGGTAGACACGCAGCCTTGAGGGGGCTGTGGGGGAAACCCCGTAGGAGTTCGACTCTCCTCTTCCGCACCAGAAACCAGGAGTTCTTTAGTCTCCTTTGAGAGTAGTAACGTACGTATTTAGGCGTGTTTAAACTCGCTTTAAGGAGTCCAAGTGTCCCTTTCTCAATCCAAAAGTTGGTTGTCCCCATTTTTTTTCTGGATGATATTTGCCTGTGCGGCAGGTTATTATTTTTATACTCATGAAAAATCTGTAAAGTACGGCATAGATTTGGTTGGTGGAACGTATATTACGTTGCAGGTTCAACTGGACAAAGCGCTTGAGCATGAGTTGATTGCTCGTAGCAAGGGACTTATTTCTCGCCTCAAAAAAGCACATCTTGGCGAACCTATTAACAAAAAATTTGGTCAAAAAGAGGTTGAACTGACGTTTGCCACAGAAAAAGATGTTGAAGCCGCGTATGATATTTTGTCGGGTCGTGGTGCATCCTTACAGGCAACTGAAAAGGGCACAAAACTAATCTTGCGTCTACCGCAGGGTGACATTGACCGTCTAAAGGTTGAGGCAGTACAAAGTGATATTCGTGTTCTTGAAAATCGAGTTAACGCCTTTGGTGTTGGTGAGGTTCCAATAGTTGCACAGGGTCATAACCGTATTGTTATTGAGTTGCCTGATGTACAAGATCCACAACGTGCCAAAAAAATGATTGGTAGAACTGCAGAGCTTGAGATTAAGCTTGTTGAAGATGTGGCTCATTCGCATGAGGCATTGCTAGACAAGTATGATCAACAGGTTCCTGAAGGTTTTGCGATTGTTCCTGGTAATCGTTATGAAGAATATTATCTATTGCCAACGATTGCAGATTTGAGTGGACGCATGCTGCGTAGTGCTCGTCTTGGTATTGATGACCGAGAAGGTGCGACTGTTAAGTTTGAGTTCAATTCTGAAGGTTCAAGAATTTTTCATGACCTTACTGCCCAAAATATTGGTCAGCGTATAGCGATTGTACTTGATGGTGTAGTTATTTCTGCTCCTAACGTACAGGGTGCTATTTCTGGCTCTGGACGAATTTCTGGTGGATTTACCGTTGAAAGTGCTTCCGAGCTCGCAACACTCCTACGCTCAGGTGCATTTGCTGCACCGGTTACGTTTGAAGAAGAGCGACGCATTGGTCCTGGCCTTGGTAAGGAATCGATCCACAATGGCCTAAAAGCATGCTTGGTTGGTCTTGGTTTACTATTTGCCTTCAGTGTTCTGTATTACAAACTTGCAGGCCTATTTGCCTTCTTTGCATTGCTGTACAATCTTTTGTTGGTCTTTATCGGACTTTCGATGCTTGGAGCAACGTTAACTCTACCCGGGATTGCTGGCTTGGTGTTAACGGTTGGTATGGCAATTGATGCCTCAATTCTGATTTTTGAAAAAATTAAGGAAGACCTGGCAGAAGGAATGACTCCTCGTCAGGCTGTGCGACAGGGCTTTAAAGATGCTCGGACGGTTATTCTTGATGCAAACATAACCACATTTATTGTTGGTATTGTCTTGTACAAGTTTGGTACAGGTCCGTTGCAAGGCTTTGCAGCAACCTTGATGGTTGGTATTATTGCAACATTGATTACGGGTTTATTTTTCCTAAAATCACTGTTTACACTAATGTTTGATGTTTTTGGATTCAAAAAACTCTGGATTTAGGTAGACTTAGAAATATAGGTTGGCGGTGTAGCTCAGGTGGTTAGAGCGGCGGAATCATAATCCGTAGGTCCGGGGTTCAAGTCCCTGCGCCGCTACCAGGCTTCGCTCTTTGAGCTTCGCCCGGCAGGCCAGGCTTTATTGATGCTTTTAATGGCGTGACATTTTTAGACAGAATCATAGCCGGCCTTCTTCTTTTGAAGGTCGGTTTTTTTATACAAGAATCTTTTTTCCTTTTCCTTTGTTATCCCCGGCTTTGAACGGGAGTCCATTCTTTCAGTAGATCCTTTTCTTGATGATTTTATTTTTTTATATGCGCTATGAAATTGTATTTAATGGATATTATTTTTAGTACTGGATCCCCGTTCAAAGCCGGGGATGACAAAGTGTGAGTTGCTTTCAAAGATTAGCAGAAACTGAAGTCTGCATACGAACCTTTATCATCGAAGCTCAAAATGATCGACTGAAAGACTGGATCCCCGTATACACGAGGATGACCCTTCTTCGCCAAAGGCTTCGCAGGCCAGGCAAGGGAGGTGTTTATTTTGGACTTAGTGACAGAGGCAATAATTTAAAAATAAATAATTCAGTTGAGTGCGCTTCCAAGCTTCGCATAAAGCTTGGCCGTGCCCTACTTCGCTAAAGCTACGAAGGGCATGCAGGCAAGAAATGACTGTAGTTCCTTTCTAAGGGCGTAGCTGAAGCTGAGAAAAGTTATATTCCTTGTCATCCCCGGCTTTGAACGGGGATCCAGTCTTTGAGTAGCTCATTATAAAACTTGATAAAGCTGCATGATTTTCATTGCTAGGCTTTGCAATCAGATACTACGCATTGTCATGTTTTAAAAGAGCTTATTTATAGTCCTGGATTCCCGTTCAAAGCCGTGGATGACAAAGCGTAAGCTACTTTCAAAGATGAGCAGAAACTGAAAGAGGATGACCCTTCTTCGCCCAAGGCTACGAAGGGCATGCAGGCAAGAGAATTTCATACAAAGCAAATTTCTAAAAAAACTTCATTATTAGCTGAACTGTTTGAAGCGACCTAAAAGCGTTAGCTTCTGGTTGCAACGTTTTCTGCGTAAGGGTTCCAAGGTCCTCCTTGGTGTCCTTCTCCGCTAGGGGTTGGACAAGCAACCCCTAGCTAAAATATTAAAGTATAGATGGAGAAATAGTTGTTGTTA
>JABJEI010000012.1 GCA_018663245.1 bacterium | reverse complement strand
GGTTGGTGAATGCTTTAGTTTATAAAAAACAACAAAGCGACAGAAACTCATTGGATGAAGTTTTGACGTTGAGCGGGTTGACTTCTAAAAGGCTGAAAGCACTTAACTCTGAGTCGGATCAGCTAATGAAAAATTATGCTATTAAATTGACGGCCTCTCGCAAGATTCAGCTTAATAGAATTAGCAAGACTAGTCTTGCTAAAAGCAAGTTGAAAGCTACGCAAAAAAAAACCTGAGAATGCTAGAGCAGAATCAGAATAGCAACCAGAATAAGTAAGTACTAAATTTTTACTCGCGGGGCAACAATCTGTTGCCCCGCATTCAATGTGGCTGAAAAGAGCATCTGTTTACCAGGGTGTAGACACCCGTTCAAATTGATCTAGCAATAAAAGCACGAATTCAAAATAACTATAAACCCTCGTTTTTTTGAGCTGAGCTGAGTTACATTCACTTGATTAAAATGGTCTAAATCGATTGTTTTTAGTGGGGAGTGTAGTAATGCGCATTAATGTTGGGCGAGTAGCTTTGTGTGGTCTGTTGTTTAGCTGTGCTGCAGCTTGCGGGACGCTTGTCGATTTCGCTGATTGTATAAAAAATAAGGCCTGTGATTTTGGTTATGGCGTTGCAAGTGTGACCGGTGACTTAAAGTATCAAGCAAAGAATTTTGCAGTTAATTTGTATAATAATTATCAAGAAAGCAATCGCCTTGCCGAGCAAGCTAGACAGCAAGAAGAGGTGAAAGGGTTAACTAACAAGAAACTTTTTTTGGACAGACCATTTTCTCTTCAGTCTACAGCTTTAACGCAGCTTGGTGTTGAAGGTGTGGCAATTAATGTATCTGATTTTTTTGTGCAGCAGGCCGATTCAAATAATAAGAAAAAGCTAGCGGGTCAAAACTTTTTAGACCAAGTTTTTATGGTTAATTTGGTATCAAAAAACAAGATGGACGCAATTAATGATTCGTTTGCAGTCTACTCAGATTTAGGAATCATTGAACTGAAAACTCGGTCTGGTTCAACGCGCTTTAATAGAGCTGAGTTGCCTACATCTGTTCTGGAGTTGCTAAAAAAGTTTAACGATACCAATAAATTGTTTTCTCGGTTTAATAGCAAACGAGAGGACAAGATGATTTTTTGGGATGGATTTGTAAATGAAAACAGATCTAGTTTATCGAAATGTATTAAAACATTTAGTGAGCGTGAAGATTTGAGGCCGTACGTTTATCCGTTGCTGAGCGTTCTTTCTGGTAAGGATATGCAAGCAAAGAGTTTTTACCAAAAGCACTTCTCTGAAGGTAGATTGTCGATTAAAAAACTCAAGGTTGATTTTAGAGCTTCTCAAGCTGATTACGTAAAAAAACTGGAAATGTATAGAAGAATAAGCTTGGGTAAGAGATTAAAGCTGAAACAGAAAGTGGTTCAAAGGAGCCTAATTAAAGGTAAAGGCAGTGTTGACGGTTGGAATATTGTTGATTGTTTTGGCAATGGGAAGACAGAGATTCAGGATAGTTTAGATCATATAGACCCTCTTCTTCAAAGAATAAAAGAAGAGAGGGTTAAAAACTTTGGAAATGATTGGGAGAATGTGCCCAGAACAAAAAATTTGTCTGATATAAAGCTTGGGCCGAAGCAGACGACAGTGGCTCGTCCTAAAAGAAAAAAGTAGTTTTACGTTGTACTTGTACGCTACACTAAGCGTATGATTTTTGGTTGAGTGATAGAGTTGTAAAGAAGAGTGGTTTGTGAACGTTTATCGACGTGGTATTGTGATGCGAAGTTTGTCGGAAAACAGGATAGCCTTGTTTGACAAACAGCTTGGACGAATTGACTTGAGGTGCAGTGTGCGTGATATGCGGCTGTGCTCTCCGGGTAATCTTATTACATACACGGCTGACTTGCGGGCTGGGCGATGGCGCATGGGTAGTATAATTCTTGAGAAAACTGCATTGCAGTGGGCTCGATGCGATTTCTCTTTTTTTTGTACTATCCTAGAATTATGTTTTTTTTCGGTTGATTATGGCAGCATGGATATTGCTATTTTTGCATTGGTTGAGCAGCTATACCTTATTGATGCTCAGAGCCTTTCTGAGGCAGGTAAGCGTATTTTTTTGACCAAGCTTTTTGTTTTGATTGGTACTCATCCTAATCAGCCGCCTTGTGATATTGACTGGTTCGATAGCTTGATTTCGCAATCGCCCGAGACTATGTTGGAGAAAGAAATACCGCCAGGTTGGTTACATTTGTTTGATTGTTGGTTGCGTCAGTGTATGCAACTTCATCCGAGGCGCGAGCTATTTAAAGTTGGCTTTCTGTAACAGGATACGTGGAAAAACTATGAAGAGATTGTCTTACGTATTAATTGCACTCAGCTTGTACGCTTCGAGTACATTGCCAATGGGTGGCTTGGTCAAAATGTTAATGGGCAACCATTCAGCTGTATCGTTAAGTAAATCTGATGTTGCGACGATGCAGGAGCGGTTGGACCAGATAAAGGCTGAGTTAGAGGCTCTTTCTGGTAAAGATTACTCTTCGCGGGCCAATAATATTGCAAACGAGATTAGAATATTACAGGGCAATATTGCTCAAAAAACAGGAAAATCACTTTTTTTAGAAAAACGATTATCACTTAGTAATCAGCTTTATCATGTCATAAATGAGTTGGCTCCAGTTACAACACAGACTGTGCTTGTTATCGAGGGCCACGTTAGAGAGATACAAAAATATCTTTTAGACCCTTATTTTAAGAGCCTTCAGGCAGGCAAGTCACACTTCAATTTTGATGATCTACAGCGTGTAACAGCCCTTTCGTATGATCTACAAGATAGTCTGAAGTATTTGGAAGAAAAAAGTAAAACTTCTGGAGAGCTTTCAAGCAGTAAGCAGGCCTTGGCTGGATTTGAGTCTAAGGTAAAGGACCAGAAAAAGGCACGTGAATCAGCTCAAAGTTCTCAGAGCTATGATGGGCAAAAAACAAGCAACAAGCCACTTTTGACTCTTGAGCAGAAGGCGCGTTTGGCTGATGAGGCTATAAAGCTTACTAAGGGCCAGATAGAGCTAGCAAAATTACGGGTTAAGGAGGCGGAGCAACAGGCGCTGTTTAATGCGACTAAAATTTTTGTTAGTAAGCGTAAGCTGGAGATGGTTAAGCGTTTACTATCGATGATTAAGCGCAAAGGTGCGTTGATTATTCCGGTTTCTTATGTGGATAAAATTAAAAATGATCTTGAACTACAGCGTCAATATTCGCTTGTTCAAAAGAATAAATTTTATGGTCAGCGCGATCAGATAATCAAAGAAGAGGAGTCACGTTCGGCCGAGCGCGATACCCTCGCAAAGCAGTACAATGTTTCACTGGAGGACGACGCCAAGCAAATCTCTGCCAATCAATGGCTAGGATATTCAAAGGTACGAGCATTATCATCTTATATCGACCTTTTGAAGCTCAGGCGCGAATTCCAGGATGCTAGAATATTTTTAACTAAATCGGATCTGCAAGAGCGTGAAGTTGATTCGATGATTGTTAGGACCTGGTACCGGCTAATTTCATCACAAATAAACGACGAACTTTTATTGTTTGAAAGCAAAAGTTACGAACCATTTAGAGCAAAAGTTTCCTCAGAATTATCAAGAGTTGATGATGAGCGTACTTCTGCTACGCTGCGTCTAAATACACTTAACAAGCAGCTTGATGCTGCTGTTGCCAAGTTGGTAGAGCTTGAATCTAATCGTGTATCACTTTTCCAAAATAATGCCCGAGCGTACAAAGAGGTTCGCGAGTTTTTGTTGCGGGCTAACAACGGTGTTCGTAAACAGGTGACCGAGGTTGGTCGCTTGATTGAGGTTTACTCTAAGGTGCTGGTTGTTTTGCAAAAAAGTATGCAGCAGCTTCTGTCCGTTCACTCTGAGTTGACTGGACGCTCGATGCTTTCTCGCTCTGCACATGCTATCACTTGGGAGCAACTCAAGCGCAGTGCCATTGATATGCGTAAATTTTTGGGCGATCTTCGCGTGTTAGCGCTTGTGCATGTAAAGAATTTGTCCATTCCAGCATTTTTTGCTTGGGCAGGTAACAGTTTTCACCAACCATTGCATGCGATTACTTTGCTATTAGGC
The DNA here is from genome assembly GCA_018663245.1 of bacterium. Taxonomy (GTDB): domain Bacteria; phylum Babelota; class Babeliae; order Babelales; family JABJEI01; genus JABJEI01. The sequence continues at coordinate 89,856 of JABJEI010000012.1, read as the reverse complement.
CTGTTATTACTCCTGTTGCTATTTCTACTGCTTAGGGTTTATTTACCAGACTTTGCAAGCCATCTGAAAGGAATTGTAGATCAGAGGGAGACGAGTTCGGACAGCCGGATCCACAGTTGGAGGTGGCTGGCGCTATGTTTGGCTACTTTACAGTTTTTCATTGATCACCTTACCAGTATATTTATTTGGTCGGTGGCTTTTGCTTTAGCTAAATTTCATCTGATTTTAGATGATTTTATGCTAAGCATTATCTTCCTTGGATCTATCCCATACTTAATCTATCTATCTCGCTCATACTTTGTGTGCATGGGAAATTTGAATTTTAAGAAGGATTATGTTTTTGTTGGCAAGGTCTACCAGGAGTGGTTGAGGCGTGTTTTTTCTTTCTTAACCTTCTCAACAATAATTTTAATGCTAGTTAGAGAAGCGTTTTTGACTGGTGGGTACTACGAAACAAGTGTTCCGGCACTTCTTCATGCTATTAACTTTATCATCTTCCAGATCTCAATTTTGTTGCTGTTGCTTGTTTCAAAAGGGTTAATATTTTCGATCTTGCCAGATAGGCCTTGGATTAAGAAATGGGTTGATAGAATTTACCCTGTTATGCTTATTTTTGTTGGTATTGCCGTCATAATGAGTCACCCTGCTATCGGTCTAGGTAGATGGGTTCGATACATTGTTTATAGGCTTGCGGTTTCAATCGCCTTTATGCCATTTTTTGTTTGGGCAAACGAATACATTCGGACCATATCTTCAGATATCTTTTTTGTGCGCAGCAGAGAGGTTTCCAAGGAACGCTTTGCAAATGCTAAATCTTGGTACGGTCTATTTGTTATAACTACTTTTGTTGGTTTAATCTCTTGCGCCATATTTTTGGCGGCTTGGGTTTGGGGCAGAGCAATAGGTTGGGATACAGTTTACGATGTGATACATCGCTCATTCTACACTTCCAGTACTCTTGATGCTACCGGTAAACCGCTTGAGGTTAGCGCTGTTTCTATTCTGCATCTTCTTGCGTTGGTTTCGGGTGCAATGGTAGTTGCAACTTTGATTAATCGTTTTGTATTACGACGAATTTTTGCATTACTAATTGTTGAGGTTGGCATTCAAACAATGCTCATGGCCTTAACCCGATATATTATTGTTACTATCGCTCTTCTTCTTGGTATACAGCAAGTTGGGCTTGGCTCGTTGATGCTCTATTTTGGCGCTGTATTGTTCAGTATTGGTTGGGGAATCAAAGAGCTGATTAGTGACTTCTTTGCCTACTTTATTATTCTGATTCAACGCCCTATCAAGATTGGCGATTTTGTTGAGCTGCAGGATGGAACCATCGGTGTAGTACGTCAAATTACTCCACGAAGTGTAATCTTGCGTAGCAAAAATAGTACGACATTTATTGTTCCTAATTCCGTGATTATCAGTAAGCATGTGAGGAACTGGAATTACGTGCGATCGTTTGTTGCGTTTAATGATATAAACATTACGATTCCATACGCAGCTGACCCGAGCAAGGTCAAAGAGATTATTTTGGCTTTGCTAGAAAAAGATCTAATGATTTTGCGTTCACCAGCGCCAATAATTCGGCTTGTTCAGTTTGGTGATAATGGTTATGAATTTATGATTCGTGCCTTTATTAGTTCAAGTAAGACTCTGGATATGTACGACATTGAATCAGATCTTCGTTTTAGCATTGTTCGCGCATTGCACGACAACTCGATCAAGGTCGCAATTCCGGTCAGGCACGTTACGCAGGAAGCGCATAGATCCGATTAACAGTTATGTTTACGGATTATTCGTTTTCGATTGGTTGATCAGGCTTAGGTTCGCTTTTTTTCCAAATCAGCTTACCGATCACTTTGTAAAGACGTGTAATAATTACACCATAGCTGATCAGGAACAGTCCGCCGATAAGTATGAGATAGTGCACGATATCTTGTAGTAAATGCATGCGATCAAGAAGCAAAACGATTCCTGCAAAAATGTACAAAAAACCTTTGAGTTTGTATTTGAAGTCGCTTTGTTGTGAGGAATTTTCCATTATATTCAGTCTCCCGTTTCTGTTATTTGGTACTATGCAGAAAGTGTAGCTACTGCCGAAATAAAAGTACAGACTACCGACTATTTATGAGTTATGTGTAAGTCCTAGTAGGCCTTTGGCTATCATTAAGGCCGCAAAAACAACAATGAAGTGTGGCCATAGGTCTGAAATGTAGCCAAAGTGATGAGCAAGTATAATTCCACCCATAGCTATCCAGACAAGTGAGGCAATGTTGTTTTGCTTCATAGTTTTTTTTCTTCTCATATTCATCAAAGTTTGCCTTTGTAGTTTTCCTTATCGTGACAACGCTTTTAGCGTAGATGGATAGGGCAAAAAAATTGGACGACGTATTCACTGTAAGTAATATACATCGTCCAACATTAAATGTGGCAAATTTATTTTATTGGGCAACAGTTCTTGCCCATAAGCCCCATTACACCTTTGAATAGAAGGAAAGCTCCAAGCAATGGTAGAGCGATGCTCCAAACGTTGTGTACTATTTTAAAGTGATCGGCAAGAATGGCGGCACCAGCAAGTGTACATACTACTGACCACATTTGATGATTTTTCATTGTGTATCCCTTTTGAATTAACAAGACAATTAAATAACGCGTTCATGTTACTCATACTTTTCATGTCAAGGCAAGTGATTTGTAGCTAATATGCGCATTGATGCCTATAAGCCACCATTTTTTAGGAATGCATAAAGTGTAGGTTTTCTACCAAGGAACTGCTCAATCAGAATATTTGCATCCACAGTTGCGCCTTTCCCGATAACCTGGTCACGGTAAACGCGTCCAATTTCTGGGTTCAGCAAGCCAACGCTTTTGATTTTATCAAACATATCCAGAGCAAATGCACGGGACCAGAGGTAGCCGTAGTAAGCTGCTCCATACCCTTCTAAGTGCCCGAATGAAGCATAAAAATGAGTTGCGCCTGGTTGATGTGCTACGTGTGGAGAAATGAGCGTGTTTAATTTTTTGTTAAGTTCGGATGGTTCTTTGTTTTCGCCTTCCAGGAAGCACCAGAGTGCAAATTTTGACAGGCCAATTTGCCTTGCAACAAAAGTACCGTAAGTTGCGGTTTTTCCGGCCATTATTTTTTCTATTATATGGTCTGGGAGGCTTTGGCCCGTTTGGTAATGCTTGCTGACCATCTTAAGAATTTTAGGATCAGAGAGCCATTCTTCTAGCATTTGCGAGGGCATCTCTACAAAGTCACGGACGGTTGATGTGCCAGATAATTTACAGAATTGTGAACTTCCACAAATATGATGCAATGCATGGCCAAACTCATGGAAAAAGGTTGTTACCTGTCCACGTCTCAATAGAGCTGGGTGACCAGCTGTTGGCTTATTAAAATTTGTTATAAGGCATGAAAGTGCTGGTTGGTACGTTCCATCTGGTTTTGTTACTGCTTGGATGGCTCCACAATGGCAACCGTGAGTATATTTGCCTGGACGAGGGAACGGGTCGAGTATTACACGACCCATTAGATGTTGGTCCTGGTTTGAGCGAATCTCAAACATTCGTACACTATCGTCCCATAGTTTGGGACATGTAACTTGTGTTATTTCTAGATCAAGGAACTGCTCGTAGATGTGTAGCAATGCTTCGATTGTATGTTCGAACGGGAAATATTTAGAAATTTGCTCTTCATCAATTTCAAACTTTTGTTTGCGATACCAGGTTGTTGCAAAAGGAGAGTCCCATGGCTTCAGTTTTCCATCTTCAGTTAATGAGATTGACGGATGAAGGCATTCGCAAATTTCTGTAAATTCTTCTTTTTGCTTCTTAGATGCTTTAACTAACAGATCATCTAAAAAGTTGTTAGCTGTTTCTGGATTTTTTACCATGAGATAGTTGAGCTGGCTATGTGCATAGCTCGGGTAACCCAACAGGTGTGCAACTTGATCACGAACTTTAATTAGCTCTTTGAGTACTGCCTCGTTGGCTGGGTATCCACGGTTGCCAAACTGTTTCCAGAGTAGCTTTCTAGTATTCTCGTTTTCGCAGGTGGTTATGACTGGCACATAGGTTGGATAGTCAACTCCTATGATGCATTGTCCGTCATCGGTTTTTTCTAGGGCATCAATGAACTCTTGCTCAAGGCCAGGAAGTTCGTTCGGGCTTATGGTGATATGTCGAGCTGCGCTGTCTTGCGCAATGTTCTCGCCAAATTTTACGGACAAAGAGTCAATTTTGGCCAATTTCTCTTTAATTTCTTGTTTAGTGGCTGGGTCAAGGTGCATACCTGTTTTTGCAAAGCGTGCCATGATGTGATCCATGTAGCGCAGTTCAACTTCGTTCAGCGATGATCTGTCGATATGCTTGCTTGCTTGAGAACAAGCTTCGTACATCTCGGGGCTTCCCTTGATCATATCTATACGGGCTTTTTTGAACATTAGCTTTGCCTTATCTGCGGCATCGCGAATGTCTTTGTTTGAATTAGTGAAGCTGAAAATTGTCACGAAATCTATGTTCATGTACAAGAGCTCTTCGGCCGCATCCAGTTCTTGAAATGTATTTTGGAATGTACGATCTTTAGCGGGCATTGCTAGTATTGCAGCAACTTTTTGTGCGGACAGATCAACTGTTGCCTGAGCGCGACCTTCAATGATCTCTGGGGTTACATCAAAGAGTGTTTGAATGTCATCAAGCGTTTTAGTTTTGGTTGGGTCGAATGGCTTGTAAGCTGGCACGGCAGGACTCGTGTTTAGGGTTTTTGCAATATAAGGTGCAGCTAAAGCGCAGGCCGTCATTGCCGTAGCAATAGTAACGAATATACCAATTGTACGTAACGTTTTCATAATAAATTTATCCTTATTTACGACTCTCCAACAGAATAATTTTCTATAATTTTATGGTATACAAATAACAAAAAATGTCAATCTGTACTTGCGTTGCATAAGGCGCAATAGATATGTGTTTGCGATCGTATTGTTGTGTTAGACTGGCGCGCAAAGGTACAACAATCAACGGTTTTTTTAAAAGGAGAGTTGTGATGAATGGACGTCCTTCATTTGAGTACATTTACATGGGTCTTGCTTATCAACTAGCGCGACGGTCAACTTGCAGCAGAGCGCGTGTTGGCACCGTGATGACCAGCATAGACTTTCGTAAGGTGTTGGCTGTTGGCTACAACGGCAATGCAACCGGGTTACCCAATCAATGCGACCGTGCAGAGCAAGGTAACTGTGGTTGCCTGCATTCAGAGGAAAATGCGGTTATCAACTGCGATGCTCCTCGAGCTCTCCCAAAATTTATTTTTGTAACTATGCTGCCATGCGTTATGTGCGCAAAGCGTCTTATAAATTTGGGTGGTGTTGTAAAAGTTTTTTATCAGAATGAGTATCGCTTGGGTGATTCAACAGAACTTTTTAAGAATGCTCTTATTCAGGTTGAGCGAGTTCAGTGCTTTGCAAAGCCAGAAACGGGCCATGGATTATTGAAGTCGATATGATAATCTTTGATCGGCTGGTTGTGGCATAATAGGTGTATGTGGGTAATACCGACCTGATTTGCATGCAATGTTTTTAGTAGACCTTCGATCAAGAGCCATTTTGCAAAGATAGCGTCTTGTTCGCCAAAGGGGCTACGGTCAAACGATGCGTAGGCGACCTTACCTGACCCAGACAATGCGCATGACTGCACGCTTACACGTCTTGCGATTATGTTGTCTTCTTCGAGCAGAGTGAACCAGGCCTGTATCAGGTGGGCGATGTTGTCTGAGCGTTTATTTTTGTACCATATTATTGAGCTTTGCTCGTTCATCCAACGCTCTTGATGCCAGTAATGCATCTTTACCTTGTGTTTGGTGATGGCAGCTTGTTGGGCTGCAAATCCTGGTTGTTCTGTCTGGTGTCGTCGTAAGCGGATTAGGATTATACCGTGGTACCAGGCATACATAATCGTGCCAAAACAAAAAAATGCTAGAAGTGTGATTAGTGGCTTGCGTATGCGATTTATCATTGTACGCTTCTGTTGTTCTGGTATTTATCTGCAATTTTTGCAACACCATTTGCTAGTACTCCAACTACACTTCTCCAACTGTCTTTGTGAGCAATTCCCAACTCTAGAGAAAAAGATGGAGCTTCAACTCCGATCAGTGGTTTGAATGGAAAACTGTATGGACCTTGAATGGCACGTAATGGTTGCTGTGAGCTGGTTTGTACGGCCTTTTTAAACAGCTCTGTGTAGCGTTGTGTTGTTGCTCGTGAACGTTGATAGGCTTGGTCGTACGGGAGCAGTGTAAGGCGTTTAAGGTTTCGGTGCATGAAGCTTGTCATTGGGTCGTATGAGAAGGCAAATATCGACAACCTAGGTGCGTCTTCGACTTCTTGATATAGGTGTAGGCTTATGAACAGGTCTGCTTGCATTCGGTTAGAGAATTCGGCGCTTTGCAGAGGTTCAAGAGTTTCGCCCGGGAAGCGGGTCAGAATAACGCGAGTGTTGTTTGTAATAGACTCGATTTTCAGCTTAAGTTCTTCAGCGCATTGCAGTGCTATGCCACGCTCGAATGAGTCATCAATCAGCCGCCCCGTGTGCTGCGCATCCCCTGCTGGGTCAAGCATTATCACCATTGATTTTGTAGGTCGAGTAAGGATTGCGGTTGTGTTGAAGATGATCGCACACGCAAGTAGTGCTCGCAGAATCGCTCGCCCAGGTCTTGGTACAAATAATAATGGCATACCAACTCCGTTTTGTGTGTATAGCCTAACAGTTATTTAAGTTTACACATTTTTTGTTTCGTCGTCAGGGTGGGTGTTTTAACTGTGTTTTTTTAAATTGTCGATTTGTTATTTTTGCATAAATATCATATACTTCTTACCGAGACAGTAAATTTATTTTTATATGTAAAAATGAGGTATAAGTATGAAACGCCTGCTATTAATCGGGCTATCAACTATGGCGTTGGTTACAGCTGGTCGCGCAGAGCTACCAACAAAGCCAATGCTAAGAGTATTCGAGCCTATGGTTCGCACTCTCATTGAAGATATTAGTACGCTTGAAGGTCTGTTTGGACGCAAAATTGAAGATTGTTTTGGGCAAGATGTTGAAGACTTAGTCGGAACAACATTATCTTATTATCAAAAAGTGGAACTCCAGTATTCTCTTGACGGTCTGGAAAAGGATCTTCATTCGATGGAAGATGAGTTAGGCTGCTCGTTTGAAGAGTTGTGCTCCTACTATCTTAATCGGCCTTAATTTATTTGCAGGCTACGAGTTGGGTGGGTTTTAAAGCCTGCCCTTTTTCATGCAAAATTTATTTGATTATTGGCAAACAAGGTCGGCTGTAAGGAGCTGCGACAAAAGCGTAGTTCTTGTGCTTACCTTAGTATTTTTATCGGTGTGATAGATTTGTTAGAGATTAAGAAATTTTATATACTTTTTAACAAGACAGTAAATTTTTTTTATATGTAAAATTAGGCATAAGCATGAAGCGTCTACTACTAATCGGGCTATCAACTATAGCGTTGGCCTCAACTGGTTCTTCAGTTTCGCATGATAACACACTTTGCGATCGCGATATTCATGGCAGGCTAACAGAAGCCGAGATGGAGCTTTACGGGATTGATATTGACGACCTTGAAACGGGCATTTGTGACTTTGAAGAAATGTTTAGATGCAATGTGAGAGAGGTATTAGATGGCTCTCTAGGAGAAAGTCTTTCTCCCAGGCTAAAAAAAGAGATAGGGCCTGTGGTAGACGAGTTCAGAGAAGCAATGTTAATGCTTGAAGATCTTTTAGGTCGCTCGATAGAAGAGCTGCTTGGAAGAGAATAATAGCTACGTAAATGTATTTACAGGCTATGACGGGGTGAGTATAAAAGCTTGCCCTTTTTCATGAAAAATTTATTTGATTAGCGGCAAACAAGGTCGGTTGTCAGGAACTGCGACAAAAACGTAGTCCTAGTGCTGCCCTTAGTGTTTTTTATTGCCATTGCTATAGCTTTTGTTTGGCCGATCAGAACGCACAGTTTTTTTGCGCGTGTGAGTGCTGTGTAAAGCAGGTTGCGTTGTAGGAGTGTGAAGTGCTGCGAAAACATCGGTATGATTACAGCGTCGTACTCTGAGCCCTGACTTTTGTGAATTGAGATTGCGTAAGCAAGGACCAGTTCATCAACTTCGCTAAATTCATACGGGACCATTCGATTGCCGTAATGTACAAGAAGTTTCTTGTCTTGCTTGTCGATACTTTCAATTATTCCAATGTCTCCATTGAACACCTTTTTATCGTAATTGTTCCTGATGTGCATCACCTTATCACCCTCTTTGAACGTAGTGCCCAGTCGTTGGACGGTGTCACCGTTTTCGTCTGGATTTAGGAGTGTTTGCAGATCGCCGTTCAGCTTGTGCGCTCCAGCAGCTCCACGATTCATGGGCGATAGCACAATAGCATTGTCAGGACTTATCAAGAAGCGTGGCAATGTTTGGCGGTAAATCTTGGTTAAATGTTCGGGCAACCGCTCTGGGAGGTCTTCTTTGATGAAGAAAAAGTCTTTTTTGCCTTCTAGCTTGCTGGTTGGGAACTCACCTTGGTTTACTCGATGAGCATTTAGAACAATCATGCTGTCATCGGCTTGTCGGAATATATGTTCTAGGCGAACCGATCCGGCGATTTTGCTTGTTAACAGGTCATGCAAAATGTTGCCAGGGCCAACTGATGGAAGCTGGTCAACATCACCAATAAAAATGATGTGTGCATCGTAAGGGAGAGCTTTAACTATTCCATTTGCCAAAAAAACGTCAATCATGGATGACTCATCGATGATGACAAAGTCGGTTTCAAGGGCGTTACTCTCGTCCCGAGTAAAGCGCATCGTGCCAACGTCGAAGCCCAGTAAACGGTGTACCGTGACAGCTTGGCGTCCAGAGCTTTGGGTTATTCGCTTTGCAGCTCTACCCGTGGGTGCTGCCAGCTTGTAACGGATGTGGTATTCATCAAGAACTTTTAGAAGCTGTTTGATAAGCGTAGTTTTGCCTGTTCCTGGTCCGCCGGTAATGACGGTCACTTTGTTTTGTAAACAGGCCATGATTCCGCGCTGCTGATCTTGATTTAACTGCAGATCACCCTGTCCAGAGCTTTGTATCGAGCGATAAATTTTGTCCAGATCAAAACTGTGTTTGCTTGGCTCTTCCAGCTGCTTAAGAATTCGTTGTGCTAAGCCAAACTCAGTGTAGTAATACTGCGCTCTGGTAACGTAATGTTTATCATTATTGGAGATCAAACAGATCTTTTTTTGTTCATACAGGTTGTGTAGAGCTCGCCTGAGTGTTGAGTTGTGTTGCGCTAAAGAAAGTTCAAGCAAGGTGCAGGTTGCTCTTCGAAGCTCTTCAAGGAGCATGTAAAGGTGGCCGTAGCTTGCGTTTACAGTTAATGAATGGTCGATACCGGCTTCAAATCGTTTAATTGAATCTGGTTCTAGGCCCATGTTTTGTGCAATTTCGTCAGCTATTTTAAAGCCTATACCCCAGACATCTTGGCAAAGCCGATACGGGTTTTCTTGCAAAATTGCTCTGGCTTCCATTCCGTACACTTTAAATATTTTGGTGGCGTACGCGGGTGAAATACCTTTGTCTTGCAAGAATACCATGATCGAAGAGACTTCTCGCTGGTCTTTCCAACTTTCTACGATGGTTGCGACTCGTTGCTGTCCAATTCCAGAAACTAGCTTTAGGCGGTCTGGTTCTTTGTCGATCACCTCTAAGATGTCGGTACCAAAGTGGTCTACCAGCTTTTGTGCATAGACCTTGCCGATGCCTTTAATAAGGCCAGATCCAAGGTACTTTACTAGGGCAGATGGGGAGGTTGGAAGTTCAACGGAGTAGCCTGAGGCTTCAAATTGTTTACCAAATTTTGGATGAACCACCCAGGCGCCTTGTATGGTGATTGATTCACCAGATTGCACGCCATGGAAAAAGCCGCGAACAATAGTTGAGTCCGCGGCAGAAATCGTCAATACCAATACGCCGAAACCGGTGTCTGGGCTCTGGAACAGAAACTTATGAATTGTTCCTGAAATTTGTTCCATTGATCACGATCGAATGTAGGTGATGAATTTTTCGTATAAATCTGGTCGATTAATGGTAACAAAATAGTTTTGAACTGCGCCGGTGCAGTTGCCAACAAAATTGCGCAAAAACCAGGTTACGTCATAAACAAATTGATATAATTCACCCATTGTTGAAAGGCGTCTTCTGAAGTAATCAACCTCTTCTTCCATGGTTACCAGGCACCACTCGGCAATGATTGAACTTTCAAGGTTTTGAGCAATGACCCATTCATCAATAATGCGAAGAACGATGCTTTTGAATGCATGAATGTCTTCTTTGAATGGTTGGCTAATTTCCATGAAGTCATCAATTATTTTTGATCGTACAGCATCAAGTTCATCATTGAAGCCCAGGTCGGCCTCAATGTGAGCTAGTTGTTCAAGTGTATACAATTGCCCTTGGTAGCTATATTTGCCTACAGGGCGAGGGTTTGACTTACTGCTTTTGCCAAACAGTGATACGGTTAAGACCCCAATAATTTTGCGCATATTTGCTACGCCAATTGGAATAATTAGTCCATCAATTTTTTCTGTATAAAGGAGGTCGACATGGGTAAAGCGTGATGCTTGTGTTTGGGCGCTATAAACCGTTATTACTGCCAGTAGCAGGCCTAAAATACGTTTAATATTCATGTTGATCCTTTTAAAATTTCATTACATAGTTAAGTGATTTTATAAGCATGGCTGATTAAAAAGAAGTTTCAACAGCGAGTGCGAATCGGTAGCCCGAATCAATGCCTCGGTGAATGAAGGAATTGCTGGCAAAAGCTGAAATATTCCAGATCTTACTCCGCCCTTGATAGTTGTAGCCTAGCCTTGTAAACATGGTGTGTTCTTGAGCTTGTGGCGCTACGGCAATCGCCTTGTCTAGGCGAATATCGATATCGCTTGGAGATCCCTTAACGTCAAGTGACTCTTGGCCTCTTGACCAGAAATCATATCCCAAGTTAAGTAACCACTTTTTACGTTCAAAATTAAGCTCTGTTACCATGTGTGCGGTCAGCCCGGGCGTTACCCAGGTTTCATACATGAACGGGAAAAACCATTCATTGCTTGTTTGGTTAACAAAGTCTGGTACCTGTGATGTAGTAAATGGATCGACAAAGTCGCTAGCGTCACGCTTGGTTATAAAAAATCGTTTTTCTTTAGCGCCAAAGCTGTGCCTTACTTCGCCTCTTAGCTTCCAAGTAAGTTCATCGGTTACCTTGGCTGTAAATTCAATGTGAGGACCAAATTCAATATGGCCGTTGTTACCGAGTGACGGGTAGGCAATGTTAGATGAAAGCTTTTCTAGTACGTCGGTAGCCATTTCTGATGATGCATAGAATATTTTCTTTGCCATTTCCAGGATATCGGCTTGCGAAGCTCCACCACCGACGAGGTTCTGACCTTGTCTAAAAAGATCAAGTATGTCGCATAATTGGTAAATTGATGTATCGGTGTTTTTGCGTAAATTTCCTAAAAATACTCCGTCTTCAAAAGACACAGCGGTTGGAATCACAAGAGATGCTCCTGCAAAAACTTTTACTAGGTCGTTTGACTTAACGTTGTACAGAGCAATAAGATTTGTGTCGCCTAGGCCAAACCTGTCGGTTGATAGATGTGCTTTTATATATTCGATAACAGCTTCTGGAGGAGCCTCTGGAAGTGCTTTAATGAGATTTGTTTCGGATAAAGCTTCTTGGTCGGCAAGTGTCATGTTTGCATTGCGTTCGATGTAATACAGGGGAGTTGACAGGTGCAGGCTCCAGTTTTTAATAGGTGCATTTAGCTGCCCAAGGAAGCCGAAGCTACGCTCGTTATGGAACATGCGCTCAAAGAATGGAAGAGTCTCGATTATGTCATCGCTAGTTATTGTTGGTGCGTCAGCTAAGTTACCTATAAAACCAAGAATATTATCGCCTGTTAAGTTAATGTAGGCGTCAGCTGTGCGATCATTGTAAGTGTAAAAAACTTTATCTGTGGCAGAAAAAAATGCATCTACAGCAAAATTTACTTTGTCATCATCAAACGAGCTAGCGAATCGAACTATCGGCTGGTCATGGGGTAAACGCTGGTTGAGCGGATTACTTCGTTTGTACATGTTTTTTGAGAATAGCTTGTGCGCCTTAAGCGTGCTTAAGATTGTGGCGCCGGCAGCGGGGCTTATAGTTTTGGTTTGCATGTCGGCTTGAACTAGCAAAAGCTCTTCGTCGCTAACTTGATCAAATAGATCATCGTCGATTGACCCTAAAATGGGTAAATTGACAAGGAGTGTAAGCGCGATAGTTGCGAGAGAAAGTTTGCGTGTAAAAAAATTAGTCATAAGTTTGTTGGTCCCAAAATACTGATCTTACTGCGGAGTTGGATAGTAACAAGAGATGTATGTGACTTTGTTTTATAATAAGAGACATTATTCTACCATGTTTTGCTTGGGCCTCCAAATTGCCTCCTTTGTTCTGTACAAAAAGTAAGGAGTATGCCAAGATTTTGTACAATGTTTTACTAATTTTATTGTGGTGGTTTCCACACACTTGTTATTGAGGGGAAAGAGTAAATGAGTATGCCAGCCAATCAAGCGAATGGTCCGCAGGTAGTTATTCTTGAGGGAAGCATTGGTGCGGGAAAGTCAACTTTCTTGGAGCTACTTGAAAAGCATCTTGCCGTGCAGGCAGTGCAAGAGCCTTTGAAACAATGGCAGGATGTCGGTGGTGGCAATTTGCTTGATAATTTCTATAAAGACCCGAGTCGTTGGGCTTATACATTCCAGTCATATGCTTTTATTTCGCGTATTTTTGAACAGCGTGAAAATCTAAAGACATGTATCGACAAGTTCCAAATTCTTGAGCGCTCGGTTTACTCTGACCGCTATTGTTTTGCTAAAAATTGCCACGAAAATGGAGTAATGAGCGAGCTTGAATGGTCTTTGTACAAGGATCTATTTGCTTGGTTTGTTGATGAACTTACTGTTTTCCCTGCGGCATTTATTTATCTTCAAACATCGCCTGAAGTTTGTTATGAGCGTGTTTCGCGTAGATCACGGTCAGAAGAGTCGGTTGTTGCTTTGGAATATTTGAAGCAAATACATGGTCGCCATGAAGAGTGGATTGTTAACAAGATTGGTGTAAGTGAAAAGCTTGCCAAGGTTCCAACACTCGTACTAAATGTTGATAAAGATTTTGAAAGTGATCCGGTTTTTGCACGAGAATTGTGTGAAAAAGTTGCAAAACTTTTGCGTGATATTGGGAATAAAAATAGCGAGTAAATCGATAAAATTGCCAGGGGGCTTGTACAAAGTGGCTTCAAGAGAGTAGACTTCAAGAAGAAAATATAACAGCTTTTCCAGCTTATTTATTTGAGGGTGTGCTATGAACTCAGAAATAGCTCAAGCTGCTGCGTATATCGGAGCGGCAATTGTAATGGGTATGGGAAGTATCGGCATCGCCTTTGGGCAGGGCAAAATTGGCTCTGTCACAATTGAGGCAATGTCTCGATCAGAAGAAAAAGCAATCGGTAATTTACGTAATACGATGTTACTTGCGTTAGGTATCGTTGAAACAGCGGCTATCTATGCATTCATCGTTGCTATGCTTCTGATTTATGCAATTTAATTGTTTTGCATTTAAACACTAAAGGTGTGATAGATGCTTACTATTAATGCGACACTTGTCGTGCAGATGATTAATTTTGGCATAGCATACTTGCTCTTGCGTTACCTTTTGTTCAAGCCAGGCGTTCGTGCCGTGCAAGAAGAAGAGCGTACGCAAGAACTTATGCGTAAAGCAGTTGCTGCGCAACAGAATATTTTGGACACGTGCAAGCGGGACAAGCATAGTGAGATTGATCGCTTTAGGGGCGAAGTCAGTCAAGTTATTCCTGAAGTTGATCATCATTACAAGGCTTCTGTCGGTACAAAATTAAAAGATGTAACCGTTGATGAATGGGAAGTTGATATAGCTGCGTTAGGCAGTAAGCTTGCCAAAAAAATAGCCAACGGGTGAGGTGCTTGTGTTTTCGGTATTTTTATTTTTTCGACTTCTTAATTTCGGAGTCCTTGTCGCCCTTTTGACATGGGCTATAAAGCGATATCTGATACCATTTTTTGCTAATCAAATTGCTGCCTATATCGAGCACTTAAAAGGTCTTGAAAAGCGTCGCAGACATCTTGCAAATCAGGCTGATGACGAAAAAGGACGATTGCGTGATCTACTTTCACGTGTTAAAAAAATTACAAAAAATGTTGACCTGTGGGGCATGATTCAAGAAGAAAAAGAGCATCGTCGAGCTAAGGATGAGGCCAACTTTGCAAAGCAAGCATTGCAAGTGGAGCATGTTAAGGCTGGGCAGCGAGCGAAAGCTAGAGCCTACCATAAAGTGCATTCAGACGTTGTTCAGAGTACTCGTGATTATATTTCTAAAAGTTTTGAAGGTTCTGATCAGGCTGAGAAGTACAGCGATGCGTTATTCAAGACATTGAGGGAGCTGTAAGTATGAATACATCAACTGATTTGCTCGTTCATCGTTACGCATTGGCCTACATCAATACTGCTGGTTGTATTCTTGATAAGGATATTATTAAGGCACTGAACAAGTTGACCTTGTTTTGTAAAGAGCATCGTTCATCTTTGTACATCACTAGATTGGTCAGTGTACCCGTTCATGTTCGCATGCAAGCGTTGCTGAGATTGGTTGAGTCGTTTGGCTTGTTAAATACTTTATCAGGTATGATTAAGTTACTTACTCGTGATAGGCGCGGAATCTTGTTAGGCGAAATTGCCCAAAGAATTATTTATTTGTGTCAAAAAAATAGCCCTTATACGACCTTTAAGGTTACTAGTGCTTTAGAATTGTCCGATGATCGACAGGATCAACTAGTCCAGTTTATCGAGCGCAAGACTGGAACCAAGGCGCGTTTACAGGTAACGATCGACCCATCACTGATTGCGGGTATTCGCATTCAGAGTGAGCAGTTGCTCTGGGAGTATTCGATTAAAAAAGAATTACGGTTGCTTAGTCGGCCAATTACTCGTTGAAGAGGCTATCATGGATATAAAAGCCACCGATCTTATTTCGCTTTTTGAACAATCACTATCTGATCAGCCGCAACGCGATTTTGATGAAATCGGTGTTGTGTTGCAGGTTGGTGATGGTATTTGTGCTATTCACGGACTCAAAAACGCCGTTTACGGTGAGTTAGTTGAGTTTGAGGGTGGTAACAGGGGAATTGTTCTCAATCTTGAGCCTGACTATGTTTCTGTCTTTCTTTTGTATGCACATGTACCAGTTGCAGAGCTTGAGACTGTTAAGCGCATTGACGGTGTATTTAAAACACCCGTTGGCATGAGCCTGCTTGGCCGTGTGATTAGTGCAATTGGCGAACCGCTTGATGGTCTTGGAGACTTGGGGTGTGACCAGCTTGAGCCTGTTGAGGCAGAAATTCCTGGAATTATTGAACGTGCTCCGGTTGATGAGCCATTGCAGACGGGTATCCTTGCTGTTGATGCGCTTGTTCCGATCGGTAGAGGTCAGCGTGAGCTGATTATTGGTAACCGAGGAACGGGTAAAACTGCCCTGGCTATCGACACAATATTGAATCAAAAAGGTAAAGATGTTTATTGCGTGTATGTCTCTGTCGGGCAACGTCAAGCAAATCTTGCGCGTATAGTTGGACTTCTTGAGCAGAACGGAGCATTGGCTTATACAGCCATTGTAAGTGCGGATTCTAGTGAGTCGGCTTTGAGTCGTTATCTAGCACCCTACGTCGGTTCAACGGTTGCCGAGCATATTCGTGCTCAGGGTGGTCAGGATGTTTTGATTGTGTACGATGATTTAAGTAATCATGCTGTTGCATATCGAGAAATGTCTTTGCTTATGCGACGAGCTCCTGGGCGAGAAGCTTACCCAGGTGACGTATTTTACTTGCATTCACGACTACTTGAACGTGCAGGTAAACTGGAATCTGGCGGCTCTATTACAGCCCTTCCAATTGTTCAGATTCAGAGTGATGATATCACCGCATATATCCCAACAAATTTGATATCCATTACCGATGGACAAATTTTCTTAGATACCAAGTTATTTAACAATGGTATGCGCCCTGCCCTGAATATCGAGCTTTCGGTTTCTCGTGTTGGTGGTGATGCTCAGACGGACGCGGTTAAGAGTATGACCAAAGCACTTAAACTTGAGCTTGCGCAGTATCGTGCATTGCTTGATTTTTCTCAGTTTGGGACAGAACTTGATGCTGTGTCACAGCGCTATCTTGCGCGTGGTGCTCGAGCAGTTGAGCTTCTTAAGCAGGCACAGTACGTTACCTACTCATTTATTGATCAGGCGTTGATTTTGTTCTTACTTAAGAATGATTATCTGGACAAGCTTGAGGCTACTCAGGTTAAAGAGTTTGCTATTAAATTTGCTAATTACGTAGAATCGGTTTATCAGGACCTGTACGAGGATATAAAGCAGTCTCAGAGTATATCTGAAGCTACTCTTAAGCAGCTACACAGCATTGCTAAAGAGTTTACCTTGTTGTTTTCTTCAAAGCAGGCAAAATAACCGGAATCAATAGGTCTGAAATGTTAAAAGGTAAAGTTGTATAAAAACAACTTTACCTTTCTTTTTAATTGTTTCTTTTTTCTATACGTTTTCTTATTTTTTTACTCAGCTCTAACACGGCCATTACATAATTGTCGGCGTGGTTGTAAGCATAAATGGATTTCCAAATGTCACCATCCCGTTCATAATTTCTACTGTTTGCATTGTATCCATTTTTTATTAAATAATTTGCAATGCTGCCCAAAACATCGGGCCAACCGTAAGGCTCTTTGATGCCATCTTCATTAAAGTCGACTGAATAACGATTGAAGCTGGATGGGATGAATTGTCCAAATCCAAAGGCTCCTGCATAAGATCCTCCAATTCTATGGGGATCCTGTTGATTGATAAAGCAATATTTTAAAAATTCAGCAAGTTCATTAGCTGCCCATTTCGACCGTTTCGGCATTTCGTGTATCTGAGTGTATAAGGAGTTAAATACCGAAAATTGAGAATGGTGAACGCCGTAATTACTTTCAATTCCAGCAATGGTAATGACAATAAATGGGTCAACTCTGTATTCTTCGGCTACATTGTTAATGAGTTCTTTGTTCTCTTTGTGAAACTCGATTCCAGATTTTATATGAGATTCTTTTACAAATATTTTACGATAATCTTCCCAAGATTTTTTTTCATAGGGGCGATCGAATCGTTCAGAAATTTCCGAATGTTTTTTAATCCCATCATGGGTAAAGGCTTCACGGATAAAGGCTTTTGGTACACTGCTATTTTGAAGGCTGCTTGATACCATTCGGAATGCAAGATCACCTTCGGGCCTGTCTTTGGTAGGGATGTTCGTAGGGTTTGAGACTTGAGCTTTGCGCTCCATAGCATTACCTCCTGTGATAAGTCCTAGAGCGGCTAAGGTGGTTAAAAGTAAACGCTTAATCATACTGTTTCTTTATTTTTGAGTTGGATGAGGATGCATAGGCTTGAGATTGACTTTGTAGTCTACTTATTCTCCACCTATTGAATTCGCTTTGTTCAATCATTAATTTCATAACTCTGTGTTCTAATGCAAAATCTTCCCAGATGAAGGTGCCAAGGCTGTCATATTGTTGTTTGTTATTGTTTATTTTAAGTTGTATAAATCGCTGCATGGCCTTAAAAACGTTATTTTTGGTTATCTGGTTACTGAGGAAAAAGTTTAATTTTTTCCGTCGCTCGATCAGTGCTGTTACCACGCGTTTGAGCCCTTCTATAGCCTTTTGGCCGATGTATGATTTGTTGTTTTTTAGAAATATATCAAGTTTGTCCGGAACTTTATCTAAATCTAATTTTAATATACTTATCAGCTCATGTTTTGTTTTTGAATCGACCATTGCTCTTGAATGTATTAGTGCTTTTGAGCCTCCTGAGGAGACCGAAAGAGGCTTTCCATGGGCCATGTTTGCCAACCCGTCAAGGTTTTGTAATGCGCGCTCAAGGGTTGCCGTTTCATTGTCTTTATAAAAACTTTTGATTATTTCATCGCTGTTAATAGCTTTGGTTACGGCGTCTCGGGCGTCGGGCTGTAGGGCTATGTTCCAATACTGGAGTGGTACTGCTTTTAGAAGTGGGCGTAGTTCATGTTGTTTATAGGCAGAGCTGGAAATAAGTGCTAGTGCTAAATTTGAAATTGCTAAGGAGAAATTTTCCCTTTGTAGGTGAATTTCAATTAGCTTTACGTAAGAGCTATGCCGTATGTTTGGTAAATAATTTTGTTGGCAAGCTCGTGTAAAATAGAATATTGCCTGTTCTAAATCAGGTTCTTCCAGGCCTTCTCCAAGAGAATACATGAGACCCAAATTGAACTGTGCAGTAATCTTGTAATCATTCAAATGCGTTCTATTTATTATTGTTTGATAATGATTTATAGCCTTTTTGTACTCTTTTTTATTCTGATATAGAACGGCACTTTCAAAGAGAGCTTCGTCTAGAAACTTTGAATTACCTAGCTTTATTGTACCTTTAAACCATGTTAAAGCTTGGTTGATATTGGGTTTTTTTAGCCCCCATCCGTTTTTGTTTATAAGACCCAGGTATAGCATTCCAGAGGCTTGTGATGGTATGTCATCCGTCTGTTGAGCCGCCTTAGTGTTGTAATCTATGGCTTTTTTGTAGTCGTCATCAGGGACACCAACTGATTTTCTAGGTTCTTTGCATATAAAAAACTCGCCCAGCCGTGCAAGCAATTTGGCTTTGATTATTGGTGTTGGGCTGTTTGCTATGGCCTTATTGTAGTACTTCAGTGTTTTTTTATAATCTCGCTTAATTGTGTCAGGATTGAAATTGTATAAGTCACCCAATGTTTTTTGAGCTAGAGTTTGAATTTCTTGGTTAAAGGTTTGCTTTGCAACTTCTTCTAAGGGATTAATGGCACGGCTGTCGAAGCTGTTTTTTAGTCCGATGCCTTGCTTGTATAGTTGGCCAACTTTTAATAGCGTTTGATAGTATAAGTTTTGATCAGTGCTATTGTAGGCTGCCTTAAGATAATTATCGTACATGCGATTAATGTATGGGAAGTCTGATCGGGAGTTATTTATTGTCTTTGGTATTATAAATTCAAGGACACAGCTTCTGTGTGCTTTAGTGATATCTGGCTTGTTAGATAGTTGGTCGATTGGTGCGCCGGCTTGATGATAGTTTGTGTAGGTATTAATGAACTCTTTGGGATACATTTCAGGCCTATTGAGTGCTAGTTGTTTTAGTCTGTTGTAGGCCGTAAATTGCATTTCGGCCATCATCAAACTAGCCTTTACTTTGACCATAATTTCTGGGCTAAGATCAAATGCCTTTTGATAGTGCAATCTAGCCTTGCTAAAGCAAGGTTTTCTTGATCTGTAGAAATTGTTTCCAAGCAGAAAATCCATTCGTGCTTGTGCTAGTATTTTTTTTTCTTTATCTTCGCCATGTTGTACAAAGATACCGTAATAATAGTGTGCTTTTTTAGCATTTTGCTCTGTTCCATGACCAAGGTCATACATCTGGGCTAGTTCAAAGCAGGCTTCAATTTGGACTGTTTTACTGTCATTTTGTTCGAATGCCCTTTTAAAGCATTGTAATGCCTGTTCGTATGCGGGTTTACCATCTATAATTGCCCTTTGGTATAGGTATCCAAGCCTAAGAGTGGCTATAGCTTGTATGTCGACATCAACGTTTTGCCTAGCCGATAAGTCGTAGTGCTTAATTGCTTGATCAAGGTCTAAAAATTCTTCGTATATTGCGCCTAAGCTGCAGTCTATATAGGCGCAAAGTTTTGGGTTTAAGCTTTTGTTATACGCTTTTTTAAAGTGTTCAATTGCTTTATTGAGGTCGGCTCCATAAAATTGTATGTCTGATTGATGTAACTCCCCCAAAGAAAAGTGAGCATTTATCGATGCATTTTTGTCTGCATTTTGTTCGGCTGCGACTGTGAGGTGAGCATATGCAAGTTTACCTTTGTTTGATGCCATGTACTTGTTGCCTAGTGCAAGATCTGCGTTAGCTTTTTTTACCAAATCATTTGTTTGATTGGAATCCTTGTTTAGCTGTTGCAACTCTTGGCTTTCTTCTTTTGAAAAGGGAGTGTATACGTCAGAGTCGGTGTCATAATCATTGTTTATGCTGTCTTCATCATCGGAGGCAAATAGCATGATCTCGTCGTTATCCGAATTTCTCGGCTGAGTGAGCGGCGAGTCATTGTAGATACAAGATTCAATCTTTGAACTGTTGTCATGTTTTACTTTTGTAAACGCTGATTTGTCTTCATTAGGAGACAATGGATCGGAGTTGCTTGATCCGTCGCCCAGAGTTGCCAGGCAAAGCATGGGTATAAAGGTGGCAATAAATGCCAAAAAATAGGTTAATCGCATACTTCTTCCTGTGCAATATAATTTTTACCTTTGTATCTTATTATTTATATTAGTAAATATTTGATACAAAAAACAAGAGTTTATTTTAGGATTCTACTTCGCTTAATGGCTGCGACGTAAATACAGAAAGTTTTTTTGTACGGATTATTGCAAATGAAGGGCGACTGTGGATTTGTTATTCGGCTGTGAAGTCAAAAATACGGTGTTTTGTGCCTACAGAATTTGCAAAAGTGAGCAGGGCGCTAGGTTCTACAAGTGTAGTTGCGTTGTTTTGTAATGGATGGAACCCGACAACATCATGCTCGAATAGGCGCTTGTCAAGCACTCCCTCGACTGTTTTGTCTGTGTTGTTGATTAATGCAAACCAGGTTACCGAACCGGGCTCAATGCCTAGGTGCTGACGCAGTAGGTCGGGCTGAGCAAAACGTAGATTTTTAGCATTAAGCTGCTTGGAAAGTCGTTTGAGGTTAATTTTTGTATCTTGCAGTGTTGAAAGTAGCCAAAACTGTTTTTTGTCATCTTTTAAAAAGAGATTTTTTGTGTGTCCGCCAGGTATTTTCAGTTCAATGCCATTAGATTGCTCAACGGTAAATACTGGCTCATGTTCGATTGTTGAGTGCTCAATTTTTAGTGAATCAAGCAGATCAAAAAGCTTTTTTTTGTTCATTTATAAGCCCTTTGCATAGCATCAGCTTTTTGCTTTATATTTGCTCAAGGCTATCCTTTGTCAGCTGTTTTTGCAAATATTAGTTAGCTTTGGTTCATTGTCTGAGGCTAGCCCTTGTGATAAGCTAAAAAAGCAATGGTGGTTACAAAATTGCGCGCCCGTAGCTCAGTTGGATAGAGCAACAGACTTCTAATCTGTAGGTCGCAGGTTCAAATCCTGCCGGGCGTACCATTTTTAGGTTCCTGCAAGTTTACGAAGTTCTTTTATGGCAAGTACGGGGTTATCAGTCTTGAAGATAGCGCTTGCAACTGCTACTTGATCAACGCCGCTTTGGTTAACCGACTGTATGTTTGAGGCGTTAACGCCTCCATCGACTGATACAACAAGGCTGTGACCGTACGATGCAGCAACTTCTTTTATTTTATTTACTTTGTTTAGAGCCTCTGGTAAAAACTGCTGTCCAGAGAACCCTTGCTCTACCGTCATAACGGTTATGTGTGGGACTAGCGGTATCATTCTTTTGATAGCATCGACCGGCGTTGATGGCCCCAGAGCAATGCTTGGAATCCAATTGCGCTCAATTATGTCGTTAATTATTTGCTTGTGGAAGTTGGTACTTGCGTAGTGGAATGAGACAATGTCCCCATTTCGCAAGTTTAGGCGTTCAGGGTAAATCTCTGGGTTGTTAACCATCAGGTGAACACAAAGCTGTTTGGTGGCATGGCGCGCAATTGCATTGATCATGGATGGTCCCCAGGTAAGATTAGGGACAAAGTGGAAATCCATAACATCAAGATGGAATCCGTCGCTATGCGGCTCTAAGAGGTCTATCTGGTCTGCCAGATTCAAAAGATCTGCGTCGATAAGTGAGGGGTAAATTTTGATCATCTTGGTTCCTGAGTTGTTGTTTATGCTTTGTAGAACTTTACCCTATACATGCCGTATGTTGCAATATCTGATTAACTGTTACAAAAATGCCGCTTTAACGGTATAATGAATAATAAATACCGCTATTTCCTTGCTTTTTTTATTGGGGCTAGTTTTGTTTGCACGAACTTTTTTTGCATTTATTCGTCAACAGATGGCCAACCAGGCGCGCTTTAGAAAGCTTATTTTCTTTGGGGCGGTCTTTTTTTGGACAGCTGTTACAACCTTGCTTGATAGTCCAGACTTGTACGCTTCTGGCTATACTACTACTACTCTTTCTGGCAAGCTCCCTGAGGGGCAATTTGGTGCCATGAGGCGAGCGTATGTTGGTTCTCTGGTGCTTGGTGAGCAATGTGGGTTTATTGTGCGTCACAACGCAGGTGATGCGCTTTGTGTGGTACGTGAGCGAGTTCAGCATTCAATTGCAGGCTCCCCTGACCGCGTTAAATCTGCTTACAATAAGCTTCTTGCGTATGCAAATCGTGGGCGCAAGACGTGCCATTCAGTATTTTCTGGTACACACCAGTACCAAAATGATCAACAAGAGTCCCGTCTAAAAGACGTTATAGAGCTTGTATGGGGCCTTTATGATAAGGCTTTGAGCAATCGTCAGAGTTTTTATCGCGGCATGTTTGTGCTCAAAGATCCTGGTTTTAGGGTATACAATTTTTTGCGTGATTATGTTGACCGGTTTGGAGCCCAAGAGCAAAGTTGTGCTGGATACGTAAGTTTTAATCAGTTTGCATATCCACGTGTTTCAACCCATTTTGTTAATGCTGCAAAAGCACATCAACAGTATGGAATTGATGTACGGTTCGGGTCAGATGGCAGTCGAGAGAGGCTTTTGCCAGCCGGCAAAACACATCTTTTGTTTGGAATGGTTGATAAAGGCCAGGAGCTTATTTTCATCAAGCCCGAGGATGCGGGGTTGTATTTGCGTGATGGCTGGATAACTCACGTCATGGAGCTTGGTTTGTCGATTGGTCGCCGTTGTGGCTTAAGTTTTATGTTTGGCTCGGATGAAGACCCTTACATGCGGGTTGAGAATACGCCGAAGCTGTTTGTAAATCGGTACTGGTCACTGCTTAAAGACTCAGATAGTGGACTTGTAAAATCCGAAGCACAGCAATATTTCGATATTGTTAAAGCAGGTGGTGGCATCAGTGCTTTAATCAAGGATTGCATTCAATTTGTTGAGCGCCAGCAGGGGTCCAAAACTTGGCGAGACCGGATAGGGCGATTCATTGCCCAAATTAGTGATGGCTATGACAGGTTAGAAAATCGCTTTGGCGGTGAAGTTGTAATTCTCCCGTCAGATTTTTGCGCTAAGCCGTAATGCCTGCGATTAAAATATTTTCTTCTATTTTTTCATGTTTATTCTTTGTATCGGCAGCTGCGAGTTGCACCATAGATTCGATTGATACGAGTCTTATTCTAAGTGCTAACCGACCTAATGTGGTTGTCAGCTCTGCCGGTGATTACACTATTCGTATTACACAGGTGCATGTTGCTCAGCAAGAAGGGTGGAGTTGTGGGTATCATGCGCTTAAGAACGGTATTTTTTTGGCTAATGCGTTGTGTAAGCAGACCCGCAAGGAATGTAACGACTGTCTAGTTAATCTTAACTCAGAAACAGCAGCTAACCAGCTTTTTGGGTATCATCCGGTGGGTGTGTGGCGTGAGCATGTATTGAGTAATTTTGAACTGTGTATGAGTTCTTTTGATCAAACGCCGCAAACCGGTTACACGGACATCGATGGTGACTCGGTTTATTCCCAGGCTTTAATCATGCATAAGGATTCTTTGTACAACTGCGAGTTAAGAGAAGAGGTATTTGGTCGTCAGGGCTTGCTGTTTGCAGCCCATGATCAGGTTTTTGCCTGTACAGCCTACCTTCCGTATTATCACCTATATCCACCAATATTTGCTTTAGCGCAAGCTTTAAGAAGTGGTAAAAAGGCGATTGTTCTTTGCAATCAAGGGGATCACTGGTTCTGTTTGGTGGCCTATCGTCATGGGAATGTAATTGAGGGAATTATCGCTGATTCTGACTTCAACACCGACCGATGCACAGATTTGCTTGTCAGTGATTTACTCAAAATAGCAACCACCGTTATGTAGCGGTTTTGAAGTTCTTTGCTTGAGCGTTTGGCAATCTTTGTTTATGCGTGTAGGCTAAAAAGCTGCTTGTTAAGCTCATTATTCGTGTTGAGCGTTTTTTCATAAAATTTTTTCGATTGGTTTATTCAATGCAGAAAAATAAATTTATCAGCCTTCTGTGTGCGTTGTTTGTGCTAAGCCTTGTTTCTGACATTCAGGCTACTAAATCTCTCAGAAAAATGTGTCGTGAGCATTCGCGAGTGCAAAAGCAACGGAAGCAGGAAGAGCGAGCTGATGCCAAGAGTAAAAAATCTAAAGATAAGAAGCGTCGCAATAACAAGCGAAATCATCCAAAAAATAATAAATAAATATTAAATTCTGATTTTTAGTCCAGCAAATAAAGTCCGTTTGTGGTTAATTAATTAGCGTTTTAATCATTTGTTTAAACCATATAACTTAAAGGTTATTTTTATGGTTACATTACGTAATTCACTCGTTCTTTTGGCAGTATTGGTTGCCGGTGTTGCATCTTTAGATGCTACAAAAGGAAACTACGGAAGCCCAAATAAAAGTCGCCAAAGTTTGGCAACTAGAAATCCAAATATTAAACTTAGTCCTTCTAAGAAAGATAATCGTTTTGCCATTAAGATTGCTCAGCAAATTAAGCATGATAAGCGTGCAAATAAAAATGGATCCCCTGCGGCTACATCAAACGGTTTGAATTTTAAGTGGAAAGCTCCTAAAAACAGTAAAAATACTGTAAGTCAGAACGCTTCTCCAGCAACTCCAAGTAAGCTAGTCTCTAGCAGAAAGAAGACTGGCTGCAAAAAGATGATTAACTTTGAGAATTGTTAGCAAAATGATTTTCATTCATAGTGTATGCTGATTACAGTATAAACTGTGTAACGATTAATCTATAAAATGGTTGGTATGATGAGTGAAAAAAAGATGTGTCTGGTAGAGCAGGTACACATGATCATATTGATGGCGCACAAATTCGAGGATACTGTTTCTTTTTATAAAGATCGTGGCTTTGTTTGTGCGTTCCATCTCAAAGAGAAGTGGGCCGAGTTTGACCTTGGTGGTGTTAAGCTCGGTCTATGTCCGACTAGCGATCAGAACCATGATCGCAGGTCTCGCCTCGTCCTGGAGGTTGCGGATGTAGACGCTGTTTATAAAGCGTGGAAGGCCGAGGGCGTTGACTTTGTTAATGAGCCTAAAGTTGCTATCCATGGAATCATGGCTACATTCACAGATCCTGATGGTAATTTGGTTGATTTGTATCAAGCGACTCCAGAAAAAGTTAAAGATTTAGTCCGTAAGGTCAAAGAGCAGGATTGTTGCTCTGACACGGCCAAAGAGAGCGGCTGTTCCAAGAACAAAGCTACTGGTTGCTGCAAAGCTAAAGATGCCAAGTAGCAAATGCTTGCAACTCTCATAGTTTTCAACTAGCCTCCCCAGAAGTGGTTTTTGTGTACAATTACGTACTCTTGGAGAAGGAGAGACAGTATGTTGGATATGGCCTTTTGCTCAGCTCACTTTAAAGTGATCTTTTTTGCGGCTTTCGCAGATATGGCGGTCGGTTGCCTATGGTATTCCGAGTTCCTGTTTGGCAAAATGTGGATGAAACTGTCCGGTTGCAAATCTATGAAGGGCGAAGGCTTATACAAAGCTCTAGCAATGGGATTTGTTGCTTCATGCTTGATGGCTGCTGTGATGCTTTGCTTCGCACATCGTCTTGGTGTTGCTAACCCACAAGCTGGTGCAATGTTTGCAGCGCATCTATGGCTAGGTTTTGTTCTTCCAGTTGGTCTTAGTGCCGTTATATGGGCTGGTAAAAAGATGGAGCTTATGGCTCTGTGTTCATTCCAATGCTTAGTTAGTATGGTTGCAATGGGTGCCGTTATAGGCCACATGCTCTAAACAACTAGCAAACGATTGTTAAAGCGGCTTATACATCAAGTGTGGGCCGCTTTTTTTTACTTCTTTTCAAACAAAATTTCTGAATCAAACGGATGCTTGTCTTCAAGCAGTGAGCTGTCTTTATTCTTAAGATATTTATCAAAAAATGCAGTGAGGTAGGCAGTAACTATCACAGTTGCTAGGCGCCCTTCGATTGGCCCGGAGCGTAAATCGGCTCCGGATTTTTCTATTGTTGGTAGCATTTTGAGCAAAGCAAAGTCAGAAAATGCGGTGTGGGCAGCGTTTAGGATGTTTATTTTGTAGGCATCTTGTTGCATGTTATCAAACAAAACATGATTGTCGATAACGACCATATTTACGATAGCCTCAAAGTCTTTGCGACTCATTTTAATCTCATCTAAGTCAGCGTCAGAGACTTCTTCTTCAAAGCTTTTTCCGCCAATTAAAAGTGCTAGCGGTTTGTTAAATCCTTGGGTGGCATTTCGGCCAAACATAGCAGCATCAAGCCCTGCAGTAGCCTTAATACGTGAATCTGATTTACAGGAGTCTATTGCGGCTCCTCCGCCAAAGGAGTGGCCAAATGTTCCGATGTTGTCCAGGTCTACTGAGTTTAAAATAGCATCATTGGTTTCAGAAATTTTGTCCAAAGCAAATATTATATCTTGTACCCAGGTATCAACTGATTTTGCGCGCTCGATACCGTTCGAGTATTCAGGGCGCTTGAATGTAACGATTCGGCCATCATGGAGGCTTGTTGATCGGCAACCGTATGTATGATTAATTGCCGCGACGACATACCCATGACTAGCCAATTCTTCGCAGTGGGCGGTGTTGTCGGTGTAAGAATTGCCTGACCCATGTGAGAAAATAATCAGGGGGAATTTCTTGTCATAGACGTTTTCTGCCTTTTCGGTTGCATACGTTCGAACCAGTTCAAGCTCATCGAGTGAATCAATCGTGATACCCACACCAGATTTTACTTCGGCGATTAGCTCGATTTTAAGCTTTTCTTGTTGATCTAGGGCGTATTGAGAGTTGGCCTCGATAGACCCTTTAGCCGGGTACCATACCTTAACCGCCAATTCCCGCTTATCATCGATATTATCGGAGTTTATCTCTTGGCGATTGTTGTCTTGCCAGTGGTACGTTGAGCATCCTAGTGCGTAGGTTCCGGTTGGCTTGGGAAATTCAAATTTGTTTGTGATAGTAGAATCCTTTTTAATTAATTCAAAAGAAGCGGTGCTAAAAAGTAGCGTTGGTATAAAAATAAAATTAAAAACCATTCTCAAGGTGACGCCATTTTTTAGTTTGTGATTTTTGCATAATGTTAGCACAAATAAATCGATATGGTTGCCTCTGTTAAGGATTGAGCCAAATATATTCTGTATCGTTACCCCAGCCTCTAATAAAATGTTTTTGAACGTATTACAGGTTTTATGCTTAACCCAAAAAGTGGCTCTAGAGCACGAGCAGTTTTTTAGTAATCATTTTTTTGAATTAATTTGCACATAGAATTGTTGTTAGGGTTGCTCCAAATTTAACCCCTGTGAATAGTTGTTGGGTGTGGGAGTGCAAGGTCGCTGTCGGTAAAAAGTTGCGAATTTGACCCTAATTTGAGGTCGCATTTGCAATTGTTTGTATGGCTCGATTGGGTGGGGCAAGCGGGTGGTTTTGATCTAATTTTTCTATTTATGCTCGAGCCTCTTGTAATTTGATAACAAATTGTGCTAAGAAAATCGTCTTGTGATACCCTATTTTTAGCTAGTGCGGTGTTCGCCTCTACTGAGTATCACAGAGGCGATTGCAGCACACAACACGGGACAATGTGACTCATTTAGACGAAAGAAATGTGATTCTTTGGTTGCTAAAAAATATGAGTCAGTTGCTATCAGATGTTGTCATAAACTGTTTTTGTTGTATACTTGATTTATGCCCTTGTTGCAACACCTTTGATCCTGTATGGTGACGGCTTGCACAGGCTTCTTTTAAAGCATCTTTTTTTAAGGGATTTTAATGTTCAAAAAACTTCGCCCGTTGTATGACCGGGTCTTATTGAAACGAGTTGAGGCCGACCAGAAAACGGCCGGTGGAATTATCATTCCTGATTCCGCACAAGAAAAACCACAGATTGGCACAGTAGTTGCTGTTGGCGCGGGTCGCGTTAACAAGGCTGGTGATGTTGTTCCTATGGTTGTAAAACCTGGCGATCAGGTTTTGTTTGGTAAGTATGCAGGTTCAGAAATTGATGATCAGCATATCATACTCAAAGAAGACGAGATCCTTGGGGTCATCGAAGGTTAAAAAAGTTTTAAATTAACACAAACTTATTGGAATAAAATGGCAGCAAAAATAATTGTTTTTGGTGTTGAAGCTCGAGAAAAACTACGCAAAGGCGTAGATACTCTTGCTGACACCGTTAAAGTTACATTGGGACCTCGTGGTCGCAATGTTGCGTTCGAAAAATCTTTTGGTGCTCCAGTCATAACCAAAGATGGTGTGACTGTTGCTCGCGAGATTGAAGTTAAAGACCGCTTTGAGAACATGGGTGCACAAATGGTGCGCGAAGTTGCTAGCAAGACGGCCGATGTAGCTGGTGACGGCACAACAACGGCAACTGTTCTTGCTCAGTCTATCTTCCATGAAGGCAATAAGTACGTTGTTGCCGGTGCTAACCCGATGGAAATCAAGCGTGGAATCGACAAAGCTGTTGCTGCTGCGGTGAAATTTATCGAAAAACAGGCCAAAACGGTTAAAGAGAAAAAAGAGATCGAGCAAGTTGCAACGGTTTCTGCAAACTCTGATACGGTTATTGGTAAGCAGATTGCTGAAGCTATGGAACGTGTTGGTCGTGACGGTGTAATTACCGTTGAAGAAGCAAAAGGTATGGAAGATGAGTTGGATGTCGTTGAAGGCATGCAGTTCGATCGCGGTTACCTTTCGCCATATTTTGTAACCAACGCCGAAAAAATGGAAGCACAGCTGACCAATCCTTTGATTCTAGTTTTTGAGAAAAAGCTAACTTCGATGAAGCCAATTCTGCCTATTCTTGAACAAGCCGCTAAGTCTGCTCGTCCTCTGCTTATTATTGCAGAAGATGTTGAAGGTGAAGCTCTGGCTACTTTGGTAGTTAACAAGATCCGTGGAACGCTCAATGTCTCAGCCGTTAAGGCGCCAGGATTCGGTGATCGACGTAAGTCGATGCTTGAGGACCTTGCGACTTTGACAGGTGCTCAGATGATCTCTGAAGAACTTGGTATCAAGCTTGAGTCTGTAACAATTGCTGACCTTGGTACTGCAAAAACAGTTGTAGTTACCAAAGATTCAACAACAATTGTTGATGGTGCTGGTTCTAAGGAGCTGATCAAGGCTCGTGTTGAGCAGATTAAAGCGCAAATTGCTAACACTGCTTCAGATTACGACAGAGAGAAACTTCAAGAACGCCTAGCAAAATTAGCTGGCGGTGTTGCTGTTATCCGTGTTGGAGCTGCAACAGAGACTGAAATGAGAGAGAAAAAAGATCGCATTGATGATGCTTTGCATGCAACTCGTGCAGCTGTGCAAGAGGGTGTTGTTGCCGGTGGTGGCGTTGCCTTCTTACGTGCACAAAAAGCAGTCTCAGAGCTCAAGTTAGAAGCTGATGAGAAGTTGGGTGCACAAATCATCCATCGCGCCTTAGAAGCGCCTGCTCGTGTGATTGCTGACAATGCAGGCTTTGAAGCTTCTGTGGTAGTCAACAAGGTGCTCGAGGGCAAAGATGCGTTCGGTTTTGACGCTAAGTCAGGCCAGTACGTTGATATGGTTGAAGCGGGCATCATTGATCCAGCTAAAGTAACGCGTAGTGCATTGCAGAATGCTGCATCAATCGCGAGCTTATTGCTGACAACTGAGGCAATTATAGCCGAAGACGAATCAGTTAAAAAAGACGCACCTGCTGGTGGTCATGGCGGCATGCCTGGCATGTGCTAATAGTTTGAAAGCGTAATAGTTGTTGGGGCGGTTTGTAATAAGCCGCCCCTTTTTTGTGCCAAATTTTTTATATCCTACGAACAGCGACAAGATAGGTTAAGTTACGCATAAAGCACAATTTGGCAAGCATAGGATAGTTTCTGCTGGTTGTGTACGAACTTTTGTGTAATCTTTTTAAAATAACGCTTTAAAGAGAAGGTCAGATGAGAATGAAAATTGAATCAAAGCTTTTGTGTATAATTTTTTTGGCTGCGTCTTCAGCTAAGGCAGTCTTGTATGGCGGTTTTCCGAACGCCTCGAAGGCCAAAGGAGCCGTTCATAGAAAAGATAAAGATGCGCTTAAAAAAATTATTGGGGCTGCTAGTGAAGATGAATTTATAATTAGTGCGTTAGAAAGTTACGGTTCTAATAGAAGGCTTCTTCATATCGCTGCAGAGTGGGATATGCCTGAGTTGGTTGAGCGGCTTTTAAAGGATGATGAATCAGGTTTATGTGCCAAGGATTGGGCAGGCGATACACCTTTGTGCGTGGCTAAATGCAAAGGAAGCGGCAAGGTAGTTGAACTGATTACAAAAAAATTATACTCAATGGGTAAGTTTGAAGAGGTTAAAGTTGCAATGCAGCAGGCTCGGGCCAACGAGTTTATTAATAGCATCAGATGTAGGATTCAAAAACTTCGCGGGCTTGTGTTTAATGGTTTGAAAGATTCTGATAGTAATATGCGTTATAAGAACGGGCTAAGGGAGTTAAGACAGTTTATTAACTCTTTAGACAAACAAGATTTAAAACGTGCTGTTAATAAAAAATACAATCAAAGCCTTATTAGTTTTGAAACAGGTACAATATTCCATGATTTTGCATCTTTTAATCTATCAAAGGATATAAAAGGTGTGTTCCAGTTGCTCATAGAAAGTGGTGATGCTGATTTGGGTATCGAGAATTCTGATCGAAATACTGCATTACATGAAGCTGCGAAATGTTCTTCTTTGGATATGGCTAAATTGTTTGTTAAGTGTGGTGCCAATATCTATGCGACGAACAATTACATGAGAAAGCCGCATCAATTGGCTTATGAAAAAGGAAAAACAGCAAAACTTCTGGCTTCCGTTTATAGATTAGGGAGAAGTTTTGATGGACTTCGGTGCTCTCTTGAAGAGAATGATACTTCATCAGAAATTGTTAACCTGTTTGTTCAAAATCGGCTAGCTTCGAGAAAGATGCCCTCTGATCGGGTTGATCTTCTTAGATTGTTTTATGACGGTAAAAAGCCGGCCGATTCCTTTGAGAAGCTTATTAGCAAGCTTAACTTGTCGGCAAAGGATTGGGAATTTATCTGGGACAAAAACTGGAATGAAGGCAAAGCTGTGCCTTTATCTCAAGCTATAAACCAGTCTTACAAGCACTTTAAAAAGCAGGTTTGTAAGGATCATGGCTGGCAATATGTAGAAAAAAAACATTATAGGCTTTATGGCAAACATATTATCAACCATGCCTTGCGTCGAAGGGTGTTAACGCGATCTGTGGAAAAATTAGAAGAGCAAGGAGTTGGATCAGATGTTACTAGGATTATTTCAAGCTATTTTTCTGGTGATCTTCTTTCATCAAGGGCAATAAGCTTACGACCAACAATAAAAACCCAAGAAGAATAGATTGGCTATTTTGAATAAAATCATTGATTTAACTGTGAAATGTTTCGTATAATAAAGATATGAAGGGTGCTCATTGTGAGTGCTCCGTAATTAATTTTTATGGAAAAAGGAGTTTTATCATGAAGAAACAATTTGCAGCAATTATGCTGATATTAGCTATTGGTGGTCTGTTTAGTCAGACACAAGCTAAGTTTGAACTTGATGCGTTTAATTATAGTAAAACGGTTCGAGACTGTAAGTCTGCGTGTAGGGCGAATCATCATTCTTTTTCACCTGCTCGGGCCATTTGTTATGATGGTTGTGACACAAAAGTAGTATAATTTTTTTAAAGTTATGATAAAAAGGGGCGGTTTGTAATGAGCCGCTCCTTTTTTGTGTCCGATTTTTCTACGTTCTACGAACTGCGCTGTGACCCTACTTCGCTAAAGCTACGAAGGGCATGCAGGGGCAAGAAGTTTCTAAAGGTTTTCATTATTAGCAGAACTGTTTGAAGCAGCCTAAAAGCGTTAGCTTCCCAGGCTTCGCGTAAAGCTTCGCCGGCTCCTGCTTCGCTAAAGCTACGAAGGACATGCAGGCAAAGGATTGTTTATTAGTTTGTCGTCGCAACAAACTCCAACTCTTTGATGGGGTAAGTCAGGTGCTTAGATGCTGTCTGTATGGTCCTGTATGAGCTTGTGTGGTGGATAAATTTCCCATGTTTCTTTACTCGTTGACGTTGATTGTGTCCGGTTAAGCGCATAGCCGTGCTGGCATTAATTGTGATTGGTAAGGAGCCCTTTGTGATTTGAATGTAGTGTGTCCCTGGGATGCGATCGTGCTTAACAACTAGCAGGTCTGACGGTCTAATGTTCATCAATGGTGAGATCGCTTTTGGCTGCATTGTGTATTTTTTGTTTTTGGTTAGATCTGTGGCGGTCAACCTTGCCGTGCTGTTGTTGTCTGAGTTATTGCGGAAATTTACAAGGCGCGCTTTGACCAAAGGTGCAATGGTAAGCAGAATTATAAGAATTTTATGTAGCCTTTTCATGACGAATTCCTTTTTTATTGTTGTTTCTTATCATATTAAGTTTAATAAATTTCAAAATAGAATATCAATAATTTGTGCATTTTAACTTTCTTTTGAGGTTTCATTTTTGAACTGATGGTCTCTTGTGATTAAGGTCTCTGCTTGGATAGTCTGGGGGTAAGGGATTTTATTAAGGGGGACGCTTGTCATGAAACGTTTACTATCTACTTTTTGTTTTTTTATTTTTGTAGCTGGCTGTTGGCATGGCAATGCTTTTAAGAAGGGCAAACCATATCAAGCTATTTGCTGTGTGCCAGTTGCTGACATGCATACAGGTTTTATTCCAAAATGGCCGGGTAAGTTGGCGTTCCATACGAACGGTCCGATTTGTTTTGCCGATCATGCTCGTCGCTGTTCTCGAGGGCATCAGCTGCTATTTAATGAGATTGTAACGGTGGTAAAAATGCGTGAAGATTATGCATTTGTCGCTATCGAGAGTGCATCACTAAAAAAACGCAAAAAGGGGTATACAGCATCTAAATATTGGGTAAATAAGTCGAGCATTGTGCCACTTGAGACCTTAGATAAGCGGGGGATTAATCTTGCTAATTTGCCGCCGGCAGTATCGTTTAATGATGCAAGTACTCTGTGCCCAGATAATTTGGTAACCCTGGGTAAATCTTGGCAATCGCCGGATGGTCGGTTGCTGTGTGCGGGAGTTAGATTTATGTGCGATGGTAGGCGCGATGCGCGGACAACGGGGGTTTGGATGCTGGATAGCCTTTGTAGCAAAGTGTTGAATGTCGATATACCAACCGAAAATTTGATCAAGGCAAGTGACGTTCAGGCTAAGTCTATTACTAGGCGAATTAGTGATTTTTTGGGAATTATTCGTTCTTGGTGCCGTAATGATGACGGCTTTATACCGTATGTCTGGAGCGGTCGTAGCCCTGATGTGCGCTGTACCAAAGAGGCATTTTCAAAACTTCCGGGTGAGCCAGGATTATGTAACTTTTATTATCACCGTGAGCAGGCAACACATTCGCCTAAAATGGGCCTTGATTGCTCAAATATGGTGTTGATGGCTACACAGATGGCCGGTTTGCCATACTTCTTTGAGACTTCGACAACATTGGCTAAATTCATGAAACCGATAAAACGGGGACAGGTTGTTGATGATGGGGATTTAATTTGGTTTCCGGGGCATGTTGTTGCGGTTAGTAATGCAAAAAAAGGCCTACTTATCGAGGCTCGTGGTTACGGTGGAGGGTATGGATTGGTGCATGAGTTGCCGCTTAACAGAATGTTTGAGGGTATAGAAACTTACAAAGATTTACTGACTGCTTGTAGTAAGCGGCGTCCAATCTGGTTGCTAGACAAGTGGGGTAAGCATCTGGCGCATATCAAGCGCTGTAAGTTGCTTAAATTGTCTTCTGCTTGGACTTAATTACTGTTGACGCGATTCACTCGGGTTATGCGAGGTCCATTGCTGCCGCAGCTTGCTATGTAAATGCAGCCAGACTTTGGCTTAAAGCTGATATCTGCACCCTGTACTCTAACTGATATGTGGTTGGGTGTTTCGTCCATTGTGCAGTATTTATTGGCACCCATTTTGTGGGCGACAATACGCCTGTTGCGTAATGCACTGACGGTTATCATTTCATTACATTTATTCGTTATTGCAATACCGGCGCAAGCTATTCCTGTAGATAGAATTACAAGCATAGCGCTTAGTATGTTAATTATTTTCTTCATATTATCCCCCGATTCATGAAGTTTTACTTCCTTCTTATATTATCAGGGTAACAGATTTAATATTCCAATTGCAATATTTTATTAAAATAAAAGCAAATGATCTGTGGGTCGGTGCCGGCCTTATTGTTGTGTGATTTGCGTATGGCCTTTATCGATTGATTTTGTAAGCGATAATTAGCTTTTTGCTAGTACTTGTTCAGGCTAAACATTTGGGAAAAAACTGACTATGTTGAGTTGTCCGCAATCTTTCTTGTTGGCGTAAATAATAAGTTTCAGATTGCTTACGAGATCTTTGCCTGCAATTACCAGGGCAGATTTTTCTCGTTTAATTTCATTGATAGGGTTTTTTAGAGCTCCTTTCAGGCTACTGCATACCTGTTCTGGTCTCCAGGTCGGCGGGAAAAAGCTTTTTTTGCATGACCGCGTTATGCCTGGCAATTCTGCTTGAGCTGTGTAGGCCTGGTTTGGATTTGCTTGTTCATTTGTTGTTTTAAGAACAGCTGCTTTTTTAAGGCGATTTTGTGGGTCAAAATGTCCGCCATGAATACAGTCATTCTTCCATGCAAATCCAAAAACATGCTCTAGATCGACAATGATTTTTGAATTATCATGATAGCAAAGAGGATTCTCTTTGAAGTAATCGTATCCTTTTTGTATTGCTCTTCTAGGAGCACAAATACTTTTACGATCATTGCTTAAAGTGAACCCCGTACCGGTTAATTTTTGTGGCAATGAGTTAACATTTTTTTGTATATTTTGAAGATTTTGTATGCGAGCTAGCCGAGCGGTTTGATGTTGAAGTTTGCGTAGTTCTTTTTGTTGTCGACTTTTAGCCCGTAAATTTTTTTTGAGATCTTTGCGTTGATAGCGTTTTTCGCAAAAGTACTGCTGAAGATCAATTTGAAGCAACCTTGAGGTGCTTTTATACATTGAGTGTGTGTGCAAAAATGCAAAAATTGATAAAAAAAATGTAAAGGCACGAAAGGCCTTATTGATGTGTCCCATCACGAATCTGTCCCCTGTTTAAGCTTTGATTCCCCCTATGTCATTGTGCCCTTTCTTTGTGGTTTTAGGCTAAAAAAGTTTAGTTATCATATCTTTTTACCAAGTTACACCCATTTTGAACCACGCTCCCCATTGATGGAAATTTGCCCAGTTGTACGGTGCTTCATAAAAAATAGATATCATGCCAAATCCGGCTGTATCTTTATGTTTGCCCTTTGCGCCAATTGAAGCGCTGATACGGTGAAGCGATGTACCCTGAGATGCCCCTGAGGCCAAGTCAATGTCGGCTTCTTTGAGTACGATGAAGCCGCCGGTGTCATCGATTGCCAGTGTTTTGATAGTACTAGCACTAGCAGATTTAGCACTGGTTGAGCCTGCTATTCCGTACAGGGTGAAGTCGGGTGTGAAAGTATCGTTACCGTCTTTGGCTAGCGTAATCTGCTCGGTTGGGTGAACCCACAAATTATAACCAAGGTCCATTTGAGCTCCGCCACGCTTAAAGCGCATCCCTGCATACAGGTCGATGTGATTGTATGGGTCGACTGTTACGTACTGATTGAGTATTTTAACTCCCGGTACGGTCGCAGTTTCGCCTTCTTTACGGAACTGTAGGTATCGACTCCATGGTTTCTCGTCAAGGTCAAGAACGCGGTACTGCTTGTTGGGCAAGTAATATCGCTGTTGCACCGCACCTACTATTCCAACAAAGCCATTGGCGTCATCTTTGGTTAGTGGTAGCTGTGCGTTGATGTTTGATATTAGAGAAAAGTGACCGTTTGGTCCCATAACAGGGTTGAAGGTGTAGGTTGAGTCGGGGCTGCCTGCAGTCGGTATTCCAACTCCAGTGCGAGTTGACAACAAAAAATTATCGTTATTTATGAATGACGTGCCGAGCTGTACGATAACTTCGGCAATGTTTGTCTTTGATCGTTCTGTAGGGCTTAGCTTAGCTGCTGTTAAGTCTGCGCGATTGAATAGGTCGGTAAGCGTTTGTGAGGCTGTTAGCTGTAAATCGTTTTTTGTAATGGTGAATGGTGCGCTCATTTCTAACCATAGACGCTTAAACAGTTTAAACGAGGTGTGCTGGCCAAGGCAGTGGTGTAGCTGGAGCATTGCTCCGTACTGCTTTGTTTTGGGCTTGATCTCGATAAATTCTCTAAAGCCAGTTTCGGTACTGCTGCTATCAAGCCATGTTAATAGTACATCACGATCTGCGTGATCGCTACCACCGACAATCAGCTTATTCTTTTTATCAAACATGAAGTATTGGCCATCTTGCGATGAACTAATGCTTTGGGTTGCAAATGCACTTGCTTGTATGCCATTCAGACAGGTTTCTTGGGCCCCGTAGCTAGCTTGGTCCCATAAAGCTTCTCTGGCGCCTAGATTGTCGTAAGCTGGCCGTGTAAACAAAAACGATTGGCTGAGCGATGTTAAGCGTCTCGCATGCATAGGCATGGTAAGGGTAATTAGCGCTAAACAAAACAATATCTGTTGTTGCCTCATCAATATATCCTTGACCTTTGGTAGCATGTGACACACGTCGACCATTGTTGTAACACATTATTGTACCCATAGAAAAGATCTACTGTTCTTCAAAAAGCATCAGTTGCATTTGCAGTTTTCTTTTAGTTCATGTATTCTGTTTTTGCACTGTTAGCGTGTAATGTCGTCTTTTAAGATAATTACACCTTGCAATGTATCTAGATTTGAAATCACTGGTTTTTTGATTATTTATGTTCAAGCAACGTATAGAAAGGAATCTTACGTTATGCAAAAAATTAAAGTTGGTCTGCTTCTAGCAGTCATGGCAGGTGCCATTTCTAATAGTGGTGCTGTTGTTGATAGTCCTAAAGTTGGTTACAGCGAAGATAACGCTGTTTACAAAGCTGTTGCCACAAGTGCTAATGCTACTACTGGTGCTGTTAAGTATGTCGGTTCTTCCGTATATGGCGCTGGTAAAAAAGTTACTACTTCCGTTTATGGCGCTGGTAAAAAAGTTGCTGTTAAGTCTTGGGATACAACCAAGTCTGTAGCAAACTGGTCATGGAATGGCGCTAAAGATGGTTACTCATGGGCAAAAGAAAACCCTCTAACAACTGTTGGCGTAACTGCTGCAGCTGCTGGAATCGGTTACGTTGGTTACCGTTTCGGTGCTTACTCTGGTATCGGCAACGTTGCTAAAAGTGCATGGAAAGCAACAAAATCAGCTGCTAAAACAGTAGCTAAGCCTTTCGGCAAGATTTTCAAGCGACACGACAGCCATAAAAAACTTGCATAATTCAGTTCGCTGAATTACACGTTTAAAGGGCGATCCCGTTGGGGTCGCCCTTTTTTTTATGCCTTGTGAGAAACTATTCGATCATGAACAACTAATTTTTCGGCGATGGATCTGAACAGTGGCACCGCTACTGTTGATGCAAAAAGATGTTCTTTGTTGTCAACAATATTCTTTATACTTACTACAATTACTCTGGCATAATCACCTTGTTCAATGCTTCCTGTGAATGTGTAGATGTTATGCTCTTGACTGTACTTTTTGTTAACCACAAGATTTGCCGTTCCCGTTTTACCCATGACTGTGTATCCGGTTATTCTTCCCCTACGAGCTGTTCCAGACTCGATTGTTTGCCGCAAAATTTGTCGCATCTGTTGTAAAGCGCGATTACTGTACAGCTGTGGCTGTGCAAGGTTGCTCATCATCAGACTGTCATTTTGAATTACGTGTGGCTTAATCAACTTGCCACCGTTGATGAAAAGTGAGAATGCCCGTGCAAGTTGCAGTAGTGACGATCTAATTTCATATCCAAAGGCTAATGACACCAACGATTGCTTAGACCAGCGTTCGGGTGCTGTGACAAACCCTACCTGTTGACCGGGAAGCTCTATGCCGGTTGGTTGTGAGAATCCAAGTCGCTTGTAATGATCGTAAAGATGTTTTCCTAAACGGAATGCAACGATAACGGTTCCAATGTTGTTGGAGGCCTGAATAACTTCTGAAAAAGGAATAATCCCATCAGCTCGCCAGGTATTTACGGGGCGGCCGTGAACTCGTCCTTCCTCAGTAAATTGACAGTTTATTGGTTCATCAGGGGTTACAAGTTCTTCTTCAAGCGCGGCTAATGCGACAAATATTTTAACAACAGAGCCTAGTTCGTAGGCGTCGCTGATAACGGTATGCTTGGTCTGTCCGATATTCAAGGTTCGTGTATTGTTTGGGTCAAAGGTTGGGTTTTGGGCCATGGCAATGATTTCGCCGGTTTTTGGATCCATAACAACGGCCATAGCCAATTCAGCTTTCCACTTACTTGCTGCTGCTTCTAGCTCTTCTTGAACCAAAAATTGTACTTGGCTGTCTATGGTTAGGTAGACAGGGTCAGGTGCTTTGCCCTCGATGCTCTCAAGTTCTTTAAAGTAGTAATTGCGGGAACGTGCATCTTTTTGCAAGATCTTTGTTGTTGGGCTTCCGGCAAGCTGCTTGTTACGCGCCCACTCAATTCCGCACACACCTTTGCCGTCGATGTCTACCAACCCGACAATGGAGCCGGCTGATGGATGGTGGCAAAAGCGACTTGGTTCTTGCAGATAATGAATGTCCGGGCATTGTGCTTGTTCGAGAATGTTTAGCTGTTGGCTTGTTAATCGTCTAGCAACATAAATGAAGTGGCATGATTTTTTGTTGGCTTTTTGTAACCGTTTGTACGCAACAGGAAAATGTTTTTTTAGTATCAAGTTGAGCTTGTCTGGCTGTTCAATTTTGGAGGGGATGATGAATGCAGTAGAGCTTTTTTTGTTGGTTACTAGTCGATGTCTGTTGCGGTCAAGAATGTGCGCACGTTCGGGGTATGTTGTGAGCGTGACGTTGTACTGACTGTCGGCATAGTCTAGAAGTCGCTTGCGGCCGTAGGTGTGCAGGTGAACAAGCCGTAATGTTAGGCTGGCGTATACTAAAAATAATCCAACAAAGAGCAAGGCTGAGCGAATTTTGTACTGTCTAGCCTGCATTGTCAGGAACCTTGGACATGTCGCCAACTTTTAGTGACTTCATCTTTAATTTATTTGTTGCATAGCCTTTTACTTTTTTTAGATCTTTGTGGGCGGCTAGTTTTTGTTGTAGTTGGTCAATATTTAAATGGAGCTGTTTTAGCTGCTCAGTTAAGCGCTGATTTTTGTAGTTACCTTTTATTTTTATGCTTTGATAAAAAAGATGGAAAAAAATAAAAAAGATTTGGGCAGCAACAAAAATTACCATAAATGACAGGCTTCTTTGAGTGCGCTTCATTATTTTTGAATCCTCCTGGTAACAAAATTATGCTACCAGGGAGGTGATCATTTAGTATAGAGTTGTATCCACTTTAGCCTGTAACTTATAAAGCTTTTTTTCCTTGTCATCCCCGGCTTTGAACGGGGATCCAGAACTAGAAATAACATCCGTAAAATAGGATTGCATAGTTAATCTACAAAATAAAATCATCAAAACGTCTACATAACCCAATTTATAAAATGAGCTACTGAAAGACTGGATCCCCGTTCAAAGCCGGGGATGACCCTACTTCGCTAAAGCTACGAAGGGCATGCAGAGGCAATAGGCAAGATGGGAGGGTTATTTAGATTGGGAGGTAGTACTTGATAGGGCCTTACTTGGCTAATTCGTCTTTGCTGAAACGGCGCCGAGACAAGGGAAGCAACTCCCCTGTTTCGGCGTACGGATCGCAAAAAATTCAAGTATTAGAAAGTACCTAGAGCCGTGAAGTTAACTTCACTTACCTTTTCGCCACGTTTCTTGTTGCGGTTAAGCTTAAAGCCCCAATCAATTTTGACCGGTGTTGGTCGTTCAAGGCGAATACCAAATCCAACTGAGTGACGATAGCTGAAGCGATTGTTTTTTAATACGCTTTCAGGCAAGACAGATGCATCAGGAGTATCCCAACCGGCACCACCATCATAGAAGATAACGCCACGCATGTTCATGTCTTGGGTTATTCTGAACTGTAGTTCGTTGTTGATGTAGAATGCTTTTTTTGCACCTAGCGAATCGTTAAATGCGGATGGACCAACTTGCCCAAACACGTAGCCACGCACACTTGCAGGTCCGCCGATGTGGTACAGCTCACGGTAGGGTAAATTTGAGTTAGAGTATGGAACTGTAATACCACCAAAGGCGCGCATTGCAAAAATCAGGTCATATTCATTAATCAGTGGTGTATACCAAACTGCCATTCCTTCACATTTTACAAACTTGAATGAGTTTTTGGTGACTGGCAATGCTATTCGTGATGTCAGATGCCAATGGTAACCACGGCTTGGATGCATCGGATGGTTGCGCAAATCCTGGCTTAGTGTGCCGGACAGGCTTAGAGTATCACCTTTCTTGAACCGGCGATCAAGCAAGGTCTGATAAAGACTTTTGTAGATGGCGTCTGTTCCAGAAAGTGATGAAAGTGGAGCATCTTTATAATCTATTCGCTCAACACAAAGTTGTCCGTTTACTTGTGTGTACCCGAGTGATGGAGCGATGTAGCCAAGACTTAGATTTAGACCGGTTAGTTTTTCATCCGGTTGTTTTGTCGTGCTATGAATTTCATCATACGATGAATTACGGTGATAAAATTCTGCCGTTCCGCTCATTGGGCGGTCAAGGAGCCATGGATCGGAAACGCTTAGTGAAAGATGTCGTTGTTCTTTACCAAGGCCACCGTTTGCAGCGACGTTGATTCCTGAACCAAACAGGTTACTTTCGGCGACCATTCCGTTAACGTACAGAGATTTTATGGTTGAGGTTATATCTTTTGGTGACCCACCAAAACCGGCAGAA
The DNA here is from genome assembly GCA_018663245.1 of bacterium. GTDB lineage: Bacteria > Babelota > Babeliae > Babelales > JABJEI01 > JABJEI01. Next base: position 48,541 of record JABJEI010000012.1, on the reverse strand, counting down.
ATATTAAACTTACCTGTTTTGACCTCTTTGAGGTTCAGGTCAAGATCGGCCATACCATCAGAAATCCTGCGTATACGCCACGATACACCTTGATTCATGTCAAAGTAGCCTAGGGCGTGAATACGTTCCTTGGAGCGCTCCATTTTTTGCGTTGTGATAGTTTCTCCCTCGTACATGGTCACCTTGCGGCGTATAACCTTGTCGCGGGTCTTTTTGTTGCCCTTGATGTTGATTCTTTTGAGGCGCATCTTTTGGCCAAGCTCACTTTGTAGAGTGATGCTGACGGTTTTAGTCTCTGGATTAGGAATAACAATAGGATTTATGTCGGCGTAAATGTAACCAAACTCGCCCCAGACTATTCGTAGTCGTTCCATCGCATCTCGGATGGCCTCTTTTGAGTAATAGTTGCCGACATGAATTGGTATACGGTTAAGAAGCTCTTCTTCACTTTTGAGGTCGTTGCCAGGGGCGCTTATTTTACTGACGGTAAAACGATTGCCCTCATCGATGTCGAATGTGACATTGATCTGTTTTGTTTTTGGATCAATATCAATTTTGGCTTCAGTCACGCGTGCGTTCATGTAGCCACTGCTTTGGTAGACATTCTCTATGATGTGTCGATCCATTTCTACAGCTTCAGGTTTGTATGAACCTGCACCGTTAGTGAAGCCAAGAATCCAGTCTTCACGTGTAAATATTTTGCCTCGTAGAAGCTTGCTTGTCAGGTGTTTATTGCCGGTAAAGCGCACCTTTTTAATGTATGAGCGTATGCCTTCGATAATGTCAAAAGTAACCGTTGCTCGGTTGTCTTTCACTTCCATGGCCGCAGTTATTTCTGGATTATGGAAGTTTAGCTCTCGATATTCTTTTTTCAGCTTACGTATAAGTAGATTAAGTTCTTTGTCGCTGATTGTCTTAATACCATCAAAATGTTGATTCTTGTTGATGGTTGCCTCTGTGAGGCTTTTGTTGCCTTTGTAAACAAACTTTTCGACCTTAATTTTGTCTGAAGTTAGCTTTACTATCAGGTTGATTTTATCATGACCAACAGCTTGGCCAACTATTTTTATTTGGCTAAAGTCACCTAGACTATAAAGATTTTTAATTAGAGTGCGTGTTTTTGCAGGGTCGAATTTGTCGCCCGTACGGTAAGGAATTCGGTTGCGTATTGCAAGGTGCGATACGTTTGTCGTGCCTTCGATTTCGATTTTGTTTATGTATAGTGGCGTAAGGCCAGGAGGAGTTTGATACTCATCTTTTTTGTCTACATGATCTGATTGCTGTGTAGTTGCTTGCCTTGTGACGGCCTCTTTTACAGAGATGTCATGATCTTTTGCTGATGAGTATTGGCATAGCATTAGAGGTACAAGCAATAGTAGTTTTTTTATGTCCTGCATAAAAGAGACTCTCCGGGAGTTTTATACGGCATATTTAGTCCGTTTTTAATTCATGTATGGGCATGATAATATGATTTACTAGCATAGCAATTTACATGGAATTGACCAGGGCTGTGCGGCTCTGGTTCGGCTAAATCTCTATTCGAGGGTAGGCATGGAAAAAATGATGTGGATAACAAATACACAAACCCGCAAAAAAACAGAGCTCAGTCCAATAAAATCAGGTGAAGTACTGTTGTATGTTTGTGGTATTACACCTTACGATTTGTCTCACCTTGGGCACGGCCGTTGTTACGTTACCTTTGATATTCTATATCGATTGCTTGGATTTCTTGGGCAGAAGGTAACCTACTGCCGCAACTTCACCGATATTGATGATAAATTGCTCAACAAGGCTCAGGCTGAGTTTGGTGATAAGTTTCGATACCTTGAAATAGCGCAGCGTTGCATCGACTGGTACCACGAAGACATGCAGCTTTTAAATTGCATTAGTCCAGAACATGAACCTCGAGTTACGGACAATATTCCAGAAATTATCGCCTTTGTGCAGGGTTTAATTGATTCGGGCAAAGCTTACGAAGTTGATGGTAATGTTTACTTCTCAATCGATTCTTTTGCTGATTACGGGCAACTCTCTGGCCGTAATCTTGATGACTTGATCGCCGGAGCTCGTGTTGAGGTTAATCTGCAGAAACGTAATCCTCTTGATTTTGCGCTTTGGAAATCAGAAAAAGAAGGCGGTTTTTGGCAAAGTCCGTGGGGCAACGGGCGTCCCGGTTGGCACATCGAGTGCTCTGCTTTAGCTAAGAAGTTTTTGGGTAACCAGATCGACATTCATGGTGGTGGTATGGACTTAATTTTCCCTCATCACGAAAACGAAAAAGCTCAGTCTGAAGCTCTAGATGGTGTGCAGTTTGTAAAGACCTGGATGCATAATGCTTTTGTGCGTATTGATAAAGAAAAAATGTCTAAATCTTTGGGTAATTTTTTCACTTTGCGTGAGCTTTTTAAAAAATTCGATCCGATGGTGGTCAGGTACTTCTTCCTAAAGCATCATTATCAGGCACCGCTTGATTTTACTATGAAAGACCTTGAAGCAACTGCAACGGCTTACAGACGTTTGTGCTTGGCATTGCAGACAGATTCTGGTGCTGTGTGTGATAACGTTGAGGAGTCGGTGGTTGTGCAGGAGATGCTCAAATTCTTAACTGATGATCTTAATACATCGGGTGCACTTGGAGTGCTTCATTCGCATTTGTCTCGCTTGCAAGATGATGATCAGGAGCGAGCTTGTGTTGCGCAGTTTGTGCGCAATATACTTGGCCTTACTCTCGAGTCTCCACGAGAGCAAACTTCCGAAATTACTCCCGAAGTTCAGGAGTTGATCGACGCGCGTCGTGAGGCTCGTGCTCAGAAAAATTGGGAGCTTGCTGACCGTTTGCGTGATGAATTAGAGGCCATGGGTGTCTTGGTTCAAGACAACAAGCTTTAATTTTTATCCTTCTTACAAATAATTTTTCTTGTAACAATATCTTAATTTTTTTGCGAGGGGTTGCTCACCCAACCCCTCGCGGACAAGGGTGCCAAAGGAAAACCTTTGGAATCCTTACGCAAAAAACGTTGCAACCAGAAGCTAACGCTTTTAGGTTGCTTCAAACAGTTCTGCTAATAATGAAGATTTTTAGAAACTTTCTTTATACGCCAACTTGCAAAATCTGATAAACCTGAAGAATGGCTATAGTCACCATCTAAAAATAAACACCTCCCTTGCCTGCCCGGCGAAGCTTTACGCGAAGCCTGGGTCATCCTCGTGAATACGGGGATCCAGTCTTTCAGTCGTTCATTTAAATAAGAGGGGGTAACAAGATTTCTTTATACGAAACTTCTTGCCCATCCTTGTCCTACGAAGCCCGAAGTCATGGCGTAGCTATTGCGAAGAAGGATTAAGCGAAGTAGGGTCGCGGAGAATTCGAAGGCGTAGATGGATGCCTGTCATGCGCAGTTATAGCGTAGACGAATTTCGCGAAGCCTGGAATACGCCCAATGGAGTTATCTTTAGAAAGGGTAATAAGATGAAGCGTAATATTTTGCCATCCTAGATTAAGGCTGAGGATGGCAAAAAGTTTATTGGTTCTTATTTAGCTTTATTAACCTTGGCATTCGATATTATTAGAGCTTGTTATGCGCCGCAAGTTATGCATTGGAGTTTTGGGGCGGCAAGTTGTGCTCGAAGAGCGTTTATCAATGAGTATGGCAAACTGATTAACTGGAGATCCCGTTTTTTTATTGATCAAATCCTGTTTAGGCGACTTTATTTTACTAACGTTTTTTTTGTCATTTTTGAGCCCATAAGAAAGATTAGTTGAGGAGTTGTACTTCAGTCCGCCACTTGCACTTGGGAAGTTGTAATCCATTGGAGAGTTATTGTTACTTGGGATGCGTGGTGAACGTGGCCCAAAGAACTCATTTCTGCCGGCGATTAATGAACTTGGTGCATTAGCAAGTAGAGCTGCGACCAGTAAAATTGTTTTTGCATTGATCATGTGAAGTATCCTTCAAGATTAAAATTATACTTTGGCGCTTTGTGGCGCACGGTTGCTTCATACGGATACTCCCTCTCGCGCACAGCAAACGTTGCGTGCGGTGGTTAACGTGTCGGGCAGTATGTTGTAAAATTTAAATAAAAAGCGCTACACCCTACGTTATTAACCTAGAGTGTAGCGTTTACAATTATTTGATCAAGTGGTAAAAATCACCTTAAAATGGGATCTTTATCCTAACAATTCTTTTATTTTGTTGATGAGATCGTCCTTTGCGATGTAGCCGGTCTGCTTGCCTACCATCTTTTTATCTTTGATAAAAACAAAAGTTGGAATTGAAGTAACTCCGTACTTGATAGCGATTTCTCGGCTTTCGTCGACGTTGACCTTAGCAAATTTATAGGTATCACCATACTCTTTAGAGAGCTCTTCAAAGACTGGTGCCATCTGTTGGCATGGTCCGCACCAGGTTGCGTAAACGTCGATGATTGCAGGAGTTGATGCCTGTTCTATTTCTTTGGCAAAGTTGTCGGGTGTTAGGTTAACGACCATAATTATTGCTCCTGTTATTTATAAGTTTGGACAAGTACATACAGGTCCAATTATACCACGTATCCAGCTTGCTTTCCACCGGATTCAACGTAGACTCCCTTGCGCTTGCCCAGCGCTGTTTTGATTTCTTGCGCAACAATTTTAAGCTCTTCAGGGTCGACAGGTTTTTTTGCGTCTTCTGATTTTTTCACCAGCTCTTCTAGTCGTCCTGCGGCTCGGAGTGCTCGCTCGTACCCTTCAGGCTTCTTTTTGCCCGGGTCATCTTCAGGGTCGTTGTAGCGGTATCCATCTACGCGCAGTTTTTTGATGGCCGAGAATTCAAGCTCTTTTTCAAGATGAACGATGCTGTGTGTATCTTTGCCGGTTTTGTTGATCTGGTCGCAATAAATAGTGCGATCGGCATCGATAATGTAATGATTTTTGGTGCGCTCTTTATCATTTGAGGTGACCATAATTTCGATGTAATCGCGACTTCTGAAGCGTGGATAACCTTTTTTTGGTTTTGGAAATGCTTCGATCGTGTGTACCTCTGCAAGGTCAAGCCTGGTGGTGTTGATTGCAGGGTCAACTTCAGGGTCGTTTGGTTTTTGGTAGACAGGGATCTGGTGATATTCACCACCAATCGTTAAGTTGACGATGGTGTACTGATTGCCTTGTACATCAAAAAGAGCACCGTCGAAGTTTATTCGCGGTTTTTCTCTACCACTGATCTGATCTTGTGATGTAAAGCCCATCAATATGAGACCAGCAGCACATATTGCAAGTGGTCCAATGCTTGATTTCATTTTTTCTCCTTCTGTTTATTAATACGTTAATTGTACGTCTGTGTGTAGCATACAGGCCAGTCTTGAGGCAAGGTATCTATGGGTGCAAAACAAACATATAAACGAAGATTGTTCTGGTAACAAGCCATTTTTCTGGTTTATACTAAGAAAAATTATTTTTTGTTTAAGGATTTATAATGCGATCAAGTTATTTTTTGGCAGGACTTCTGCTTTTGAGCTGTTGGGCTAATGCAGGAAGGGTTGCTTACTTGAGTTATTCTGACACTAAAGAGAGGGTATCTAACAGGCTTGAATTGTTTATGGATGCTCTTTTTACGTACAAAAAAAACAATACACCAGAAAATTTTCTTTGCATGCAGAGGGCATATAATAAGCTTGATTGTTGTGTTTTACGTCAAGGATGTTCAGGTGATCTTAAAACAGAAGATTTATTTGAGCGACATGTAGAAATGGCCAAACAGCTTCTACATGCCCAATATGAAGAAGCTGATTATTGTTCGGAAATAGTGGTTGAGCGCCAATCTGGCTTAGGCTGATTTCTCTTTGGTATGCTTTTATAAGGTATTATTTTGCGCAAAGGGGAAAACATGCGTATTAACTGTTTTTTTGTTGCACTTCTTCTTTGGGGTTTCTCGCTTCAAGCGGGTAGGCCTATTCAGATGTCAGATTCAGGTGCTAGAGACTGGATTCATGAGATAAAAAATTCTTTTTATCAAGCTGCTGCAGGTAAACTAACGAAAAAGAATTTATCTGCGGCCAGTTTGGCGCTTTCCAAGCTTAGAGATAACAATCTTCGTGAGGCTTGTAAGGAATCTAAACAAGATAAAGAATTGGTGAAATCTGAGCATATTATAACTACACAATGCTTGCTTGATAGAAGTATTAAAGAGTGTCGAGCAGAGCTGCAAAGGATGGAGTGGTTGGTCAATCATTCATGTGTTCTTCGGCAGGTTAGGGCGCGTAGGCATTACTTCAATTTTGAAGGAGAGCGGGTTCCTTTATTAATGGATGACATTATGCGGTCTACGGATTTTTCTGATGTTGGAGTTGGGCCGTATGAAGATCAAGACAACACTGATCATGCAAGTGATTTTTTGGGTGCGTTTAATGCTATGGCGTACAACAGCTCGTCCAGTTTAAGTTCAGATAATCCGAATGAGCTAACATCGTCGATAGGCAATTCAACATTACAGAATCTTGATAATCCACGTTGGCAAACTGTAAGCTCTCGATATTATCGCAATTTAACCAGTTCTAACACGCAAGGTTCTCAAGTAACCTATACAGTACCTGTAGTCAGATTTGGTACATCACCATTGCCATCTAACTCGAACAATTTAAATCGACAGTACGATAGCATAGTCAATCACAATAGCCCTGTTCGAAACTTGGGACAATTAGTTAGTTCGTTGTCTGGGCCTAGCAGTCCTGATACGAATTCAAGTCGTCCTGAATTAAGACGTATGGGAACGGGTTGGACGCAGTTAAATCATTATCATTCTAACAGGGGTCGTCCCAGAAATCGTTACAGGAACCGGTACAGGAATAGGCGTAACGGTAGTCGTGCGCAATCAGGCTCATCATCAGATGCATCTATAATTGATATAGATTATTGATAGATGTCTGTTTCGTTAATTGTACAATCTTGTTTGTTACATTGCATCTGAGCTATAATTTTACAGATTATTAGGGTGTTTATTGCGTGGGGACGTTATGAATAAAATTTATCTGTTTTTGACCAGTGTGCTGTTTTGTTTTTATTTGACTGGCTTGATAGGGGTTGAAAAAGCTCGATCAGATTTAAATCATCAGGGTTCGCGACATTTTCATAGGCGTTCTTTATCTGCAAATGATGTACGCATGCCGTCCAAGTTACCTTCTGTTCCATCGAGTGCAAGGGGTGGTTTAGGTTCTGTTAATGATCAGCGCTTAGATGATGTTCGTTCTATTTCATCAACGTATTCAACAAGAAGACAGGACCTTGAGGTGAATACGGATTTGAATGTTGACGATTATCATATTCACAATGCTCCATCGGCTCTTTTGAATGTTCCAGAATCATCCGATGCCCTAGATCTTCAAAAATTACATACTTCTTCGCCTATATCAAACTCATCCAGTCTCGGCCAAGATGGTTCTGATTCGTCTACGAGTTCTGATAATGAACCTCTATTCATTACACGTCAGCGAACGATACCACGTCGTACGGTAGCTGTACGTAGGCCGAGATCTTTTTTTGCAAATTTAGAACACAAATTTGCAAAAGTCATGAACTATTTAACTAATTTGCTTGCAAGGTAAAACATTACAAAATCCTTTGTAACCTTGTTTGTGCAAGTGTGTCTGGGCTATGATTTTACAGTTAATTGGGGTATTTATTGCGTGGGGACGTTATGAATAAAATTTATCTGTTTTTGATTAGTCTGTTGTTTTGTACAAGCTTGGTTTTGGCTGTAAATGATATGGATGGCACTATCACAAGTAGCAGGCGACTTTCGTCTCTTGTTCCGACAAGTGACAGTCTTACGAATAATCTAGGTCGCGATGTTAAGCTTGTGGGAGAAACCAGTCGACTGGTTGTTTTTGTTCCAAAGTCGACTAAAATGGCACCAAATAATAGTCATGATATTGATAGCGGTAACGTCGTTATTATGCGTAAGAAGCGAGGGCATAGGCGCACAAAAAGTGCTTTTATTTGCCCATCAAATACTTCATATCAAAATAACAATGGCCTTAGAAGGCAGCTTTTGGAACAAAAATTAGGTCAAAAGAAAAAATATATAAATAATTCTAAGCTGTTGAGTATAGTTCCTCAGAAAAATCCTAATATCTCATCAAGCTGTTTAGTCCAACAAAAAATCACTAAGATCCCTGCTTTTAAGGTTTTTTCTACGGAAGCACAGCGACATTTGGGCCGCAAAAACCCAATTATTAAAAATAAGGCTTTTGCTGATATTACAGACGCGAAACTTATTCTAAGGGAACTGTGATATCCCAAGCTTATTCCAGTCTTGACTGAATTTTTCCATTCCTTGCTCGGTAAGTGGATGCTTGAGCATTTTCTCAAACAATGCTGGTGAGATGGTAGCTACATCGCTTCCAGCGTTGATTGCTTGATGTACGCTGGGCACGTCTCGTAGTGATGCTGCAAGGACTTTTGTTCCAAAATCATACTCATTCTTCATATCGACAATCTCTGCTAGTAGTGCGCTTGTGTCGGCATCGATGTCGTCCCAGCGCCCTAAAAATGGTGATATGTAGGTTGCACCAAGTTTGCACATGGCCAGGGCTTGTGGAAGGCTAAATACCAGCGTGATATTGAGTGGTACATTCTGGCCAAGCAGTTTTTGTATGACCGGGTAGTATGGTTGATAACATGGGATTTTTACTACTACGTTATCAGAAATTGTTGCGATTTCTTGTGCCTGGGCATAAATGGCATCAAGGTCACTTTCAGTTACCTGAACACTTACCGGCTTGCCCGGCATTAGCTCGCAAATTTTTTTAATTGCTTCTTTTGGATTTGCTCCGTCTTTACGAAGATTTGTTGGGTTTGTGGTTATGCCATCAACGATGCCAGTTTCATACAATTTTTTTATGCTTTGATAGTCGGCTGTGTCAAGAAATAATTGCATTTACTTTCTCCTTTTTGTTCAAGAGTACGTTGCTTGCCTTGGCGGTTGCAATTGTTTGTTTGTGTTAAGGCTTGAGATGCTTTGTTGATCCTGTCTAGGCTTACATTGATTGTGCCTCAATATTGTATGGAGCTGTGTATGTTTGCCACTATCAAGGCTGTTTTTTTACGTCTTATTTTTCAGTCACGAGCAGGGACGCAGATTGCAAGCCTACTGTTTGACTTTATCCGAAGGAATCCGGGAATTTATTTTTTTCCTATGTTTTTATTGTCAATGATTATTGTAGTTATGAGTGCGGCTTTTATATTGATTTACGACTTAACCGGGTATAATCCATATTCACTTATCACAGTGTGGGAAAAAGAATATCTGTTTGGTTGGAGTAGTATTCGTCAATGGGTGTTCCACTACGGGACGGTGTTTTTCTTGGCTCTGTTTGCGCTGTTGGTTCTCTATTTTGTAACATTTATTGTCAGGATAGGCTTCAAGCGTTATCTACTTGGGCTGTTTGGTCAGAGCCCTAAAATTAGCCCTGTATATGCGTTACTTCAGGGCTTCATTCACACGGGTAACATTCTTGCTTTTACCTTAATGAATGTAGCCTTTGGCTTTTTGGACAAGATCATGCGCAGTGCTGATTCTGATGGCAAGGCCGGCATAGCGGAATTTTTTGTTGGGTATCGTTACAGTGGCTCTTGGAAGCGTATTACTTATCTTGTTGTGCCTATTTTTGCGCACAAATATATGCGGATAACCAAGGCAATAAAAGAATCGGCTAGATTGACCGCAAGTAACGATTATATCCAAAGCATAGCGGCAAAACATATTTTCCGTGGGATATCAAATACTATTTTTTCGTTGTCTTGGACGCCGTTAATGCTTAGCTACACATTGATATCATATTTCAAGCTACATGAGGATTCAGTTTTGTTTGGTATAGTGCATAAATTGAGTGCAGTCATGCTAATTGTTTTTGTTGCATGGTTGGTTGTAGCGCATGTGTTAATGAGCCTTGTAAAGGGAATCTTTAGGATGGTAGTTTACCAGGATGTACGTGGAATTGTGACCAAGCAGGTTGATCCTAAAGTTATCAAGATTGCTAAAAAAATTGCACAGGGCCTATAGCCTGGCTTTACAGCCTATCTGAGTATGAATACACTTAGGTTCACGGTCCTTACGTGAACAGCACACCACGCGTAAATGGACAGAAAGCGCATCTTGGCTGTGCAAAAAAGGTTAAACATGTCTAAACTTCGCATCGGCGTTCTCATGGGTGGTCGATCGTTGGAGCGGGAAGTGTCTTTCAATTCTGGGCGAACAATTTGTGACCATATCGATACTTCGCTGTATGAGATTGTTCCTATTTTTCAGCAGCAAGGCGGAGCTCTTTATTGCCTTCCTTGGCAGTTTTTACATCGCGGTAAGATTAGCGATTTCCAGGATAGACTTGCTGAGCAGGAAGCCCCGATAGTTTGGGATGACCTGAAGGCGTTAGTTGATTACGTTTACATAGCAATGCATGGGCGCTGGGCCGAAGATGGAACGGTTCAAGGTATGTTGGAGGTTCTAGGAATACCCTACGTTGGCTCAGGTGTGTATACCAGTGCTATTTCTATGGACAAGATTTTTCAGAAAAAAATTCTCTCGGATGCCGGAATACAGGTCCCTCGGGGGCTAGATCTTGATTGCGTACAGATTAAGTGCATTGAGGATGATGAGGCTTCACTACAAGCGCTGCTTGATGATTACGACCTAGACTTCCCGCTGGTGGTAAAGCCTTCGAGCGAGGGTTCAAGTTTTGGTGTGAAGATTACTAATTCTATACAAGATTTACACAAGGCTATTCTGCAGGCGCACAGAATTGATCCACGAATGCGGCAATCGGTTGTTGTTGAACAGATGTTGGAAGGTATGGAGTTTTCTTCTATTCTTATGCGTAATGATCAGGGTGATGATTGGGTAGCCTTGTCAGCAACTGAGATTGTAACTCAGGACAACGGTAGTATGTATGATTATGATCAGAAGTATATGCCTGGTTGTGGAACAAAATTTACACCGGCTCGTTGCTCTGACAAAGATATTACGCGTATTCAAGACGTAAGCATTGCAACCGCTCGTGCGCTAGAACTAGAGACCATGGCTCGCGTGGATGGTTTTTTGACAAAAGATGGGCGAGTTGTTGTAATTGACCCGAATACATTATCAGGTATGACACCTTCAAGTTTTACTTTTTTACAGGCAGCTCAACGTGGGATGAGCCATTCCGATTTTATTAATCACATAATCAAAACAGATCTGAATGCCTTGGGAATGTTAACCAAGAATGGGGAACCTATGAACGATCGTAAAGTCGCAGGTAGCAAGATTAGGGTAGCTGTTTTGATGGGCGGCAATTCCAGCGAGCGAGAAGTTTCGTTAGACTCTGGTCGCAACGTTGTCTATAAATTATCACCCAATAAGTACCAAGCGGTGCCTATTTTTGTTGATAGTAACTTTAATCCGCACAAAATTAATCAGGCGTTATTGGTAAAAAATGCAACACCTGAAATTGAGGCCTTTCTTGAGCCTGACATGCAGATAAAGTGGGCTGATCTACCAACATTATGTGACTTTGTTTTTATTGGACTGCATGGTGGCAAGGGCGAGGATGGTTCCGTACAAGGAATGCTTGAGATGATGGGCCTTCCTTACAATGGGCCAGGAATATTGGCAAGTTCATTGTGCATGGATAAGTACAAGACAAACAGGTTTTTACGAGCTCGAGGCTTTGAGGTTCCAAAGGGATTTATCGTAACCGCTCAGGACTGGGCAAAGCAAAAAGAAGATACCTTACAACGGGTAGAAGCCGAGCTTGGGTGGCCAGTTATTGTTAAGCCTCACAATGATGGTTGTAGTGTGATGCTTGGCAAAGCGAGCAATAAAAAAGATCTTGAAAAAGCGTTGAGCGATATTCATCTCCATGGTCGAATAGCTTTGGTTGAAGAGTGTATTGTTGGTATGGAGCTTTCGGTTGGTGTGCTAGGTAATGATACTGTTAGAGTGTTGCCTCCAACCCAAACGTTTGCCGAATCAGACTTCTTGACAATGAAGGAGAAGTTTTTACCCGGGCAAGGCAAAAATCTGACCCCTGCACCACTTTCTGAAGGTGCGACAAAATTGGTTCAACAGATTGCCGCAGATGTATTTAAGGCTATTCAAGCTTCAGGATATTCGCGTGTCGATTGTTTTTACCAGACAGCTGAGCTGAGCCCAACAGGCAAAGAGCGAATTGTTATTTTAGAAATTAACACGCTTCCGGCTCTTACGCCTGCTACCTGTTTATTCCATCAATCGGCTGAGGTTGGTATGCGCCCAATGGACATGATCGACAAGATCATTGAGCTTGGCTTTGAACGCTACCGTATACGCAATGTGTCTTTGGTTGTACACAATGAGCTTAGTAAGCAGCAAGCAACAGGCTAAGAGTCTGTTTTTAGTGGCCTGTACTGTAGAATAATGTTACCTGTTGTGCGGTGACCGTTTAAAACAGCTCTTTCAAATGGCAGCCAACCTTTAGCATTAGTTGTGTTTTTTGCACCGTGGTTTAGTAGGTAGCTGACCAGCTGTGAATCGCCATTTTCTGCAGCGATGTGAAGCAGAGTATCGCCGCTATTTTTATCTTTGGAGTTTGAATCTATTCCGGCTTTGATCAAAAGCTGGCTTTTTGCAAGATTTCCATTTCTAACCGCTTGTAGCAATTTATTACATTTATCCACATCATTTTTTTGTAGAACTTGAGGTTTTTGGTATTCATCAAGTGGTGGCCAACCCCATTTGTTCATGGTGTCAATTTTGGCGCCATTTTTGATGAGGCATTGAGCAATTTCTAGCGCGCTATCTGTTTGAATTTTGAGACTGTGTCGATATAAACTTATCTGTAGTGCTGTTCGGTTGTATTCGTCTGTAGCATTTATATCGGCGCCATCTGAGAGGGCTTTTTTTACACCTTTTAGGCTAAAATCGTCGGAAGCAGCTTTAAGTAGGGCCGCATTTTCTTCTGGGCCGGTATGTACAACAATCGTTGTTAGTGCAGCTAAGATAAGCAAAGTTGTTTTATAAAATAATTTATTGAGCATGTCGCCTACCTTGAGCTTCGTTTATAATATGGCTCAATTATACCAAAGTGTACGAAGAATTGTGTAATTTTTTGTTTTTATTTTAGATACAAGTAGTTTTTTAGACTATTTGGCCAGGAGTGGCTCCATAGCAAAAAAGAAGGAGACCTCCGGCTTATATTTACCAGAGATCTCCAAGATTGTGCTAGACGCTATGATTTTATGTATTTAAGCGAAGCATGCAAACGGGTAGAGTTGTTGTGCAGCTTGGTGCGCTGTGTGCATGTAGGTTTGTTTGATAATAATATCACGCGCAATATCATTGAAAGTATCATCCATAAGCTGTCGATATGCGGCTGTTTGTGCTGGGCAGAATGTGTAGGTCCGCATGCCAAGATTCCATGGGTTCAACAATCCATCTTCTCGGTCATTTAGAATTCCGCAGTAGACAAGATGGTTGTCATCAAGTACCCGATTTGCATCGGTTCGTAGTGTGTCTAGAAGTTCGCTAACGCAGTTTGTCTCACATCCACTTATAATTGCAGTTCGTTTGTAGCCACACGGGTGTGATATGTATACAGATTTGTTTAGTTGCTCAGGTGTGAACGAAAACAGTAAAAGAGATCCAAAATCGCTTTGAAGCATGGTATCTAACTGATCAAAACGTTCTTTGTATTTATCGTAATGATTATCAAGACCGAACTCGCTAAACAACTCTTTGAGAGGCTTGCAGTCACTACATACATTTGCGTTGTTTAAAAAGTAAGCTAGGGAGGATTCGCCGCGCCAATAGTCTGAGTTGCCGAACAGGGCATGATTCATAAAAATCAGGTGGTCTTGGTCGGGAGAGTCAAAGTCTTTACAGGGAACATCAAATGAGTGGTGTGTGCAATCAGCTGCTCGGAAGCGCAGGCAGTGGTAGTCACCTATTGATCGCCCAGAAACGAGTTCAATCAATCGTTTAAAAATATCTGCACGCAGGGTCCAGCCAGTTTTTTGTGCATGTAGCAGGGTATAGCGGCCTTTGCTTTGTTCAGTCCGTTCTTTGCGTATAAGCTGGATCAACGTCAATTTAACTGGTAGCGGAATAGGTGATTCGGTCAGTTGATTTTCGCTAGAGTTGAGTATGTTTTTACTGAAATGTTGCTCACTAAGTTGATTGTAGGGTGTGTTGGTTGCAGAGCAGGGTGTATACCCAAAATGCTGAGCTAATTTATTGAGAGAGAAGTTGTGAATGGCGTTCTCCATGATAGATTCGCACTTAGGAGCGTCTTGACATGCCTGTTGAATGGCCCTGGTGACAATTGTCCTGGCTATCGGTGTTAGGGCCGTACAGGCAGCAATGATTACTTCGCTTGGCAGCTCTTTAATGTTTTTGACCATAAATTGGGCTGAACTTGTTGGATCAGCTTTTAATATTTCGGAAACAATATCGCTATTAATTTCAGTGATATTTTCTAGGGTTATGAATTGGGTAAGTTGTTTGGAGCAATCAGGGTCTTGTTTGATAATTTCGGAAAGAATATTGCTATTAATCTCAGTGATGTTTTCTAGAGTTATGCATCGGGTAAGTTGTTGAGCGCAGTCAGGATCTACTTCTAGTATATGTTCTATTATGTATGTACTTCGTGATAGATCAGAGATATTGTCTGAGGTTATACATCGAGTCAGGTATTGTGCGCAAACAGCGTTGGGAACATCATCACATGAATCTGTAAGATCCAAAATATTATCGGATGTGACGTTTATAAAGTCAGAGAATAAGTGGCCATTAGATACCCAGAAGTCTCCAAGAAGTGTCTGTTGGACACCCAGTAAACCTAAGAAAAACAGGCTATAAGCTAGAATTTTTTTATGAACAATCATGAAGTACCCCCAAATTGGACTATCAATGTTATTACTATTTAAACTATCACAAATAATAAAAAAGTAAATAAAAGCAGAAGATCGCCTATCTGAAATGATTTGTAATTGTGCGTGGGTAGTATGAAAACAGGTAGAGTCAGGGCTTAATTTGAAGAACGAATCTGGATGGGTATTGTTTGACGCTTATTTAAAGCTTGCTGCGCAAATAGTGTATTGATTGTGATATTATTTTTTTAAATCGGTTTGGTTGCTTCCAGGGATATAGTTTGAGTATGGCCTTGTGTGCGGTACTCAGGTCGTCATTGTTAGCAGCAATATCTTTTGCGATATTTTGAAATAGCTTTCTTAGAAGTCGTCTATATTTTGCTGTTTGTGCGGGGCAGTAGGTGTACATTCGCACGCCCTTGTTCCAAGGGTTTAGCAACCCATCTTCTAGGTCATTAAGAATGGCGAAGTATTGAAGGTGGTTATCATCTGTTACTTGATTGGCATTGTTGCGAAGTGCATCCATAATCGTGATGATGTTGTCAGTTTCGTGCCAGTTGACATAGACTGTTCGTTTGTAGCCTTCTGGTGCTGATACGTGAGTTGACTTTTTGAGTAACTTTGGCGTGAATGAGAACAGCAGAAGTGATCCATAGTTACTCTCATTGGTCATTTTTTCTAGCCGTTCAAAGCCAGTTTTATATTTTTTGTAATAATGGCTCATACCAAAACTGGCAAACAGTTCCTTCAGGGGTCTGTGGTTATCTTGGCAGTTTTTATTGCGAACAAAATAGCTAAAAGATGACTCACCTGATTGATCTGTGTTTCCATGCAAAGCATGGTTCATAAATATCATATGATCTTCGTCTGGATGATCGAGTTGATTTAGTGGCATGCTAAACGTGTGGTGTGTACAATCATCAGCTTTGAATCGTAGGAAGTGATAGTTGCCGATAGGTTGTTTTATAATTAGTTCAATCAATCCCTTAAAAATGTCGGAGCGCAACGTCCAGCTATTTTTTTGTGAATGGATTAGGGTGTATCGGCCCTTGCTTTGTTCAGTCCGTTCTTTACGTACGAGATTGATCAGCATAAGCCTAACAGGTGTTGGTAGGCAGATTTTTTTAAATGATTGACCGTGCATATTTAATAGTGGGTTGCCGGGGTGCTTTTTGTAGTGTTGTTCGCTTTGTCCTGTTTTAGACAGGCATGCATTTTTAAGAGCCCAAAGCGGGCTGTCACAGTTGCTAAAGATATAGTTTTCTAGACGTGTTGCTTGTTCATGTAGCCTTGGGTAGGCCTGTTCGATAGTTTTAATGAGAATCTTTTGCTCTGTTGGCGATAAATATTTATATATATGAGATATCACTTGGTTGTTTAGTTCAGCAATGTTGTCTTTAGTAATGCACGAGGCGAGCCTTCTAGCACAATAAGGGTATCTTACGATGATATCCGAAATAACATACCAAGGTATTTTTGAGATATTGTCTCTGGTTATGTATGAGGCGAGCTGTTTAGCGAAGGCTGGCTTAAATCTGAGAATGCTACAAATTGTTGAATTTGTGCTTCCTTTAATGGGGGCACTTATAGACTTGAAGTTGTCTTTAGTAATGTATGATGCGAGTTGTTGAGCGCAAGCTGGGTATGCTTTGACAATCTCTAAGAGTATAGGGCTTTGTATTTCTGTAATATTGTCTCTGGTGATGTATGAGGCGAGCCGTTTAGCGGAGGCTGGCTCCAATATGAGAATACTACCAATAATGTAGAAACTTATAGACTTGAAATTATCTTTATTAATGTGTGAGGCAAGCTGCTTAGCACAATAAGGGTATTTGTTGATGATATCCGTAATAACATACCAAGGTATTTTTGAGATATTATCTTTGGTTATACACGAGATGAGCTGTTTAGTATAAGCTGGGCCTGCTTGTATAATTTTTGAGATAATAAAGTAGTCAATATTTATGATATTGTCTTTGGTGACACATGAGATTAGCTGCTTAGTATGGGCAGGGTATGCTTGTAAAGTGCCATAAAGACTAGAGTTGTGTATATCTGTGATGTTATGTGAGGTGATCTTTACGCCATCAATTACTACGCTATTATCAACTATCTGTACCGCAGCTTGCGACGATATGGCTGTGAGCAAGGTTGCAGCGAGTAAGAGCTTTGAAAGTAAGTTTTTTATATTCATTTTTACATCCCATTTAATGCTCCTATTGTCATTCTTTATTCTATCAGTAATTAAAATAATGTCAATAAGAAATACTTATATGGCTAATGTATGGTAAAATGGGCTTATATTTGCGAATTGGGCTAAATCGTGGTGTAGCCTCGTATAGGTTAAGCTAGAGCGTAATGCGGATAGAGCTTAAATAAGGTCGTAGGGGTGAAGGTTTTGAGTCCTGGATCCTCTTTTAAGGCCGGGGCTGACCCTACTTTGCTAAAGCTACGAAGGGCATGCAGGGGCAATCGGAAAGTTGCGTACAAAGAAAGTTTCTAAAAGTCTTCATTATTAGCAGAACTGTTTGAAGCAAAATTAAATTTTGTGTGCGAGGTAGGCAAGGGCTTTGCGCATGAGGATATCAAAGGTTGCCTGCGTTTCTCTAAATTCTTCTTGAACGTACTGCGTAGCGCCCAAGATCTCTTGGCGTGAATAGTTGAGAGAGGTAAGTACCTGGCCCAGTTGGCGAATGTTTTTGAGGTTGGCGTCTCCTGCAAAGGCGAGGCCTGAGTCCAGAAGTTTGGCAACTTTTGGTCGCAGTTGTACGATGATGTGCTCTGCTTTTTTGGCTCCAATTCCGCTTACTCGGCTTAGCGCTTTGACGTCACCTGCCTGAACTAGCTCAATACAAGCGGCAGGGGCGAATTCAGAAAGAACACCTAAGGCCATTTTGGGGCCAATTCCTGAGCAGCTAATGAGCGACTCAAACAGTTTTTTTTCTTCAAGTTGCTTAAAGCCAAAGAGTGCGGGGCCGTTATCTTGGTGCCAGTGAGTATGTATAAATATCTTGATAGGTTGTTGTGTGCCATAACCGTGTGGTTGGGCAATGCCGACTCGGTACCCAACGCCATTCACCAGAACGGTAATATTGTCATGCTCAGAGTGCGATACTGTACCTTCAAGATAACTAATCATGCCATCCTAATCACTGGTTGATTACTTTTTTAAAGTTGTGTGCGTATCAGTCTACTTACATTTGATCGAGTTGTCGTTGTGAGGTTTTGATTAGACACTGTTTTTTGGTTAATGAATTCAAAAGTTTCAAAAATCTGTAACTGATTATGGCGTGCCATTAAAATATTACTTTTTAATAGATCCCATCTTCTGTCTGATTGATTGAGCGTTTGTATGCAGCTATCAAGATCTAGGTATAATTTTCTATGTACGGATGCTCGCTTTTTCTTATTTCTACATTCATACGCACGTAGCTTTTTAAGGTTTTGTCTTATCGTGAAAGGGTTTTGGCTTAAGATTTGATAGTGCAAATCCTTGGCATGGGGTTGTGCAAAAGTTATCTCTGTTACATCACTTTTTATGTATTCGATAAGTTCTTGCGCTTGGTAGTCAGAGATGGACAAGTTGTTTTTATGGTCGTATGTGGGACCGATTGTTTGCATTGATGCAAAAACAGATATGGCCACTAAAAGACTAAATAGAGTTTGCATGGAGAGTTTTTTATTCATTACGCCGCATTTTCAGGTCAGCAGACTCAAAACGGTTAAATAGTACAAGGTGATTATAGCGTGCAGCATTTTGTAGCTTTATTAAGTCAGGAAACTGTTTTGGAATTTTTAATTTATCCAGGTCTGAATATATACTACAATGAGTTGCTGTACGTTTTTCTACATTTTTGCTTGTATATAAAAGTAATTTGCTCATTTGGTTTTCAATTGCGATGACGTTGCCAAAGCGACCTTTTCTCAGAGCCAAAACCTGGGTTGCTATAGTTTCCATTATTTTTAATGCTTTAGAATCAGAAATTTCTGTGAATTTTGTTGGGCTGACGCCTTGCAGAGGCGCAAAAAGAAGCAGAGATATTAAAAAATAAAAAGGCACATGAATTTTAATCATTCTTAACCTTGTCCCATTTTTAGTTAATTATGCCTGCTTAAATTTTAGTGCGGCTTTGATAAGTCCAGCAAACATGGGCGACGGTTTATGCAATGAGCTAGTCAGCTCAGGGTGGAATTGGCTTGCCACAAAGTAAGGGTGATCTGGCAACTCAACCATCTGCATGATACTCCCGTCAGGTGTCTTACCAGAAAATAATAACCCAGCAGACTCAAGTTTTGCAATATAGGCCGGATTAATCTCGTAGCGGTGACGGAATCGTCTTCTAACAGTTGATTGCTCATCAAACAGGTCGTAGGCTTTGGTACCGGGTGTGATTGCTACGTTGTGCCCGCCCAGACGCATAGTGCCACCTTTATCGGTAACTCCTTGCTGGCTAGGTAGAATGGCGACAACAGGATGCTCAAGCTTTGTGCCATCTTCTGCGACTTCGTTTGTGTTAGCGTCGGTTAGACCGCAGACGTTACGAGCAAATTCGATTACTGCTAGCTGCATGCCGTAGCATATTCCCAAGAAAGGAATCTTGTGCTTACGAGCATAATTAATTATCTCAATTTTACCTTCAGTTCCACGAGTTCCAAATCCGCCAGGCACGATGATACCATGTACGCCTTCCATGAGGCGAGTTGGAGCACCTTTGTTCGATTCTATGCTGGTTGTTTCGATCCATCTTAGGTTAATGTTGCAGTCGATTGTTGCTTGGCAGTGTTGTAGGGCTTCAATGATCGATGCGTAAGAGTCTTCGAGTGCGGTGTACTTTCCGCATAAGGCTATGGTAATTGATCGATCAATATTTTTGCGATTATCTTTTAGCGTTTTTACCCACGAGCGCCATTCTGGTGAAGGCTCGTTGATTTTTAGGTCAAGACGACTGGATATTGCTTTAGCAATTCCTTCTTTGGCAAAAACAAGGGGAACCTCGTAAATACAGTCAACATCTATACCTGAGATAACTGAATCAGGGTTAACGTTGCAGTATGAGGCTATTTTTGCTTTAACTGTGGGGGTCAAAAATTCTGAACAACGTCCAATGATAATGTCCGGTTCGATTCCTTTTTCGTTAAGAAGTCTTACCGACATTTGAGTGGGTTTGGTTTTTTGTTCACCAACGCCACTTGGAATAGGTACGTAAGTTAGGTGTACATGGAGCATATTTTGGCGGCCAACTTCGCGACCAAGCTGTCTGATTGCCTCGAGATAAAATTGGTTTTCAAGGTCTCCGACCGTTCCACCAACTTCAATAAGCATTACATCAGGCTGTTCGTTGTTGGCTATTCCCTGTATCCAATCTTTGATTTCTTGGGTTACATGAGGAACAAATTGAACCGTCTTGCCCAAAAAATCACCACGGCGTTCACGATCAAGAATCTGCTTGAACACCTTGCCCATTGTGAGGTTCCAGTTGGCCTTAGCCGATATGTTGAGGAAGCGCTCGTAGTGACCAAAGTCCATGTCGACTTCGCCACCATCATCAAGCACAAAAACCTCGCCATGCTCGATAGGATTCATGGTTCCGGGGTCGGTATTGAGATAGCCGTCACATTTGACCGGTACAACTTTAAAAGTATCGCATAGCAAGCTTCCAATGGATGCAGCTGCGATTCCTTTTCCGATGCCTGAGATCACACCACCGGTTACGACAATGTATTTTATTTTTTTAATTTGATTATTCATGTGCCTTATTATACCACAAACTTTGGACTTTCGCTTGTTATTGTTTTTAATTTTTTGTGGCGCTAAGCACTATTTCTTTGAGTATGATTGGGCTTTTTAGGTAGTTAAAGGTTTTCTTTTTGATGTTTATTATTTTGTTTTTCTTTAACCATGAAGCGTGACTTGAATCGCAAGTATTGCCTGTAGTATTGGCAGTGAGATTGCGCAGTTTTGCAGCATAGCAGTTACTTATTGCACGCTTACGTGCGTGTGGGAAGTTTTGTAAAATTGTTTTTATTTTTGCGTTCTTTGTTATCTGGGGTAGTTCTTCAATAACGGGACTTGTGTGATCAAGTTTTAGCGAGATTTGGGTTGGGCGGTCTTCTCTTTTTTCGTTTTTGTAAAGACATATCCTAGGGTATTTAGCGTCTAAATTTGGGGTTGCCATTGCAACAAATGGTTCTCTGCTTGGGTAATTGTCAAGCCAGTGGCTTGCTTCAAATTGAATTGAGTCTTCATGGCATGTAAACAGGTGTGCATACTGATTTTTATCGTTGTAGCGTTTGCTAAGTAAGACCAAAATTTGGTCCTTTAATGATATGGAACTAACTGAATGGTATGGATCGTCGTACTTAATGAGCTTAGTTTGTTGTATAAGGTGCTGCTTTGGGTCGAATTCTATTACAGAAAATAAAGTTGTATCGTAATGTTCAGAGCTATTTTTTGGTGCCGGAGCAATGAATGCGTAACGTCTACATTTAGAGTCTAAGTGGCTGTGATGTTGTGCTGGTACTTGAATCACCCCAAGTTTTTTTGGATTTGAAGAATTGGTGTAAGGCTCCCATTCATTGTTTTTTTTAAGGTGCATGCATGCGATGGCCGCAAGTGGTAGTGTGCTATTGAATTCCTGTAAACTTGCTTTGTGGTTAAACTTTAGCCATAAAGTTTTATGTTCACGAGAGTAGCCAATTGGCTTTAGTGAATTCCAGCAGCTCTTCTTGTCGTAAGGTTTTGGCAATTTAATAAAAGATCGTAGATTATTTTGCCACAATATGTAGTTATCACCGTATGCTTTCAAGGCAAAATCACCATAAACGTTGAGAGAAGTTTTTTTTTGTGGAGTTGTAATAGATGCTATTACTATCATCAAGCATGTAAAAAGTTCGCGAATCATTAAAGCACTCCTTTTGAATGGAAAATTTATGATTTTGGTATTTATGCAGCTTAATATACTAATTGAGCCTTTGTTTTACTAAGAGCTGTAGCTAGTAATTGGACCTTAGTTTGACAAACTACCCCTTGCTCGTAAACTGTATTGGAGAACTTACTGTGTGGGAATAGCTCAGTTGGTAGAGCGTTGCCTTGCCATGGCAAAGGTCGCGGGTTCGAATCCCGTTTCCCACTCCATTCTTCGCATATAAGCAAGGAATGCATTTCCTTTGTAGTTTTAGCGTAGTATGAGCAGGTTAATCTTGAGCATAATGATTTGTTTATGCCTCGATTAGAAGCTTTTAATCATGGACTATGTCATTCACTTTAGACTTTATTCAAGTTCGTTAGCCATTCAACATTAGTCTTATTTTTTCAAGATTTACTGATTGTCTGGTACAATTATTTTAATGCCCTTGTCGCGGCCGTTCGGCCGACTATTGCAATGGGAAAATTTTTAGGAAAGGTTGTTACACTATGAAATCTGTAGTGCAAGAAGCCTCCAGCGTAGCCAAAGCGGTTGATGCAGGTTGGCGCAAAGCAAATAAACCGGCAGAGTTCCGTGTTTGTGTAATGGAAGAAGGTAAGTCTGGCTTTCTCGGTTTTAATAGCGAGCCGGCTAAGATAGTCGTATATTTTGATGACAAGCCAAAGGCCAAAGAGCAACCGAGACGTGCGCAAAAGCGTCGTACGCAAGCAGCTCCAGTTAGACCAGCAAAAACTACACAACGCCCAAGTTTACGTACAACAAGTCAGCCATCTCAAGCTGCACCAAGCAAAAAAGTTGAACCAAAAGTAGCTGAAACGCCTGTTGTAAGACAGCAACGTGAGCTTAAGCCCAGAGAGGCTACAAAGCAAAACGATGTAAACGAGGTTTTGTGGACTCCGGATATGGTTGAAGTAGTCCGTGAATGGATTTCTCAAGCGCTTCAGGCGATGTCTGGCAATGCAACCAAATTTTCTATTCAGCCTTCGCGTTACTATCTCAAGGTTGTCATGGAGCAGCCATTGTTGGATGATTCTGACAGAGAAAGACGTTTGTTTGCTGGGTTTGCAACATTGACTATGCAGGCATTACGTCGTGCGACTCGCAAAAAATTGCGCGGCTTTAAGGTTGTTCTCAGTTCCAAGGGTTCATGAGGCAAGGTATAAAAAAAGGTCAATTTCTGGGAACGGATGAAACTGCCGTTGTTGCGCAGTGTACTCCGCAGGGAGCTGGTGCTATCGCGTTGCTCAGAATTTCTGGGCATGATGCAATTTCAGTTGTTCAGCGTGCTGCCAAAATTGCCGATAAAACCTTGCTTATAGATGCGTCTTCTCACACTATTCACTATGGATGGGTTGTCGACGCTGATGGCACTCACTTAGACCAAGTACTTTTTCTGTTGATGCGCGCTCCGCGCACTTTTACTGGTCAAGATACTGTTGAAATTACCTGTCATAATAATCCGTTTTTAATTGAGCGTATCGTTGCTAGATTAATCGCCTGTGGAGCTCGCTCTGCGCAGGAAGGTGAGTTCAGCAAGCGTGCATTTCTTAATAAAAAAATCGACCTAGTTCAGGCCGAGGCAATCAACGAGCTTATTCGTGCTAATACCCAAATTGCGCTCAAAAAATCACTTGCACAGCTTTCGGGCAGTCTTTCTTCGTGGGTTACAAATTTAGAAAAAGATATAATAAAGGCATTGGCATTTTGCCAAGCAAGCCTAGAGTTTCTTGATGATGAATCTGTTACTTTTGCTCAAGAAATACGGAATTTTGTTGTTGCTGTACACAAAAAAATAACTACGATTCGTGTAGGCTTTGAGGGCCAACAGCAGGTGCGCGAAGGCGTACGTATAGCTATTGTTGGTGCAGTTAATGCTGGTAAGTCGTCTCTTTTTAATCGGCTGCTTGCAAAGGAGCGAGCAATTGTGACAAGTGTTGCAGGAACCACGCGTGATACTATCGAGGCAGGTCTTAACAGGAGCGGCGTTTTTTGGACGCTGGTTGATACTGCTGGTGTACGAGTGACTGACGATATTATTGAGCAGCGGGGAATTGAACGTTCTTTTGCTGAGGCTGCGCGAGCAGACCTGATAGTGTTAGTTGTTGATGGAGCCAAAAAATTATCGGGTTCTATCAAAGAAGTCTATTGTGACCTTTTTACAAATTATTCACACAAAATTATTTTTGTACGCAGCAAAGTTGATTCAGATCAACTGTTTGAGTTACCAGAAGAGTTGGACTCTAAGGTAGTTGATGTTTCTAGCATTAACGGTCAAGGTCTAAATGATCTGTTGGATTGTCTGGACCTGTCGATTAGTAAGTTAATGGAGAGCTGTGAGTCGCCGTTCCTTTTGAACAAGCGACAGATGGAGCTACTTGATACGCTGGACGGTCAACTTGAGTCTATACTTCAAGAGCATTTACAAGAACCTATTCAGTACGAGCTTCTCTCGTACCATCTACAGGATGCAGCGCAAACCATTGCCCAGGTTACGGGACGGTCAATTTCAGAAGCGGGAATGGATGCTATTTTTAAAGAATTCTGTATCGGTAAGTAGCTTACTGAGCTCGACGTAGCTTTCAATATTAAGCCTAGAATACCAAACGCTTGTAGCGAATCTGGTATCCTAGGCTTTTTCGTAACAATTTTGTGAGGTCGTTTTATTTTTTGAGGCGACGGTTAAGCTCTTCTTGGCTTAAATCTCTTTCTATGATGAAACGTTTGATACTAGGCTTTGAGCGCGTGTTTATTTTGTCCATTATGAAAGTTTTGATACTATGCTTTGAATCCGTGTTTATTTTATTGATTATTTCGATCCATTTAACAGAGGTGCAGTGCAAGGCTTCAAGTTCTGGTTTTGTGCATTTTGCTAACGCCAATTCCAACCGCTTCTTTCTCCGGTCATATTCGTTATTCAAAATAAAACTGTCTGCATATGCTCCCGTCAAAAAACTAACAAGTCCATTCAGGATATGATTTATACCAAGTTTTTTTAAAGCTAAAAATGGGACAGTTGCTATACCGACAGAGCGCATAAAGGAGAACCATAATTTGCGGCTTCCTTCTTGTTTATTTACTATTAAAGTGGCTAAAGATATTTTGTGTTGAGCGCAAAAATAGTTCAGATAAATCTCATCATCAGGATAGATTTTTAGTTTAGACTTGGGATAAGGGCTTTCACCTTTATTGTGCTTTCTGGCTATTGCTTCAGCAATGTTTTTTATATGGAAATTGCTTTCTACGATATTGTTTTTCTTTATTATAACAAAACCTTTAGGGACCTTAGAGACGCCTCTAAATTTAATATCATTTTCGCCTAGATTGAATAGTTTATTAAAGCGTTGAAAGTATTTGCCCACAATTTTGCAGTCTTTTTTTTCTTTTTCAGTGTTTTCACATTCAAGCCTTCGAATAACAATCTCTTTTAGATTTGGCCAAGAAAGTGCCTGATTTAGTGGAGTGTAGCTTAATGCTGCTATGAGTAGTAGCGTTGACAGTTGTTTGTTCATATTAACTCTGTTGACCGTATGTTTTTAGTATTGTGTTTCTACATGACATTTATCATGTTATGTAGAAATAAGTTTATGTCAAGAGTGGTGTTGGGGCTTTAAGTAAGTAGTTTATCGAGCTCGACGTAATTTTTTTATCAATTCATCGATTAGGTCGATTAGATCAGATTGTGACATATCGTAAAGCCGCCTGAGGTTTACTAGTTCGCTTACAAGTTTAGGACGGGTAAGACAGTTACTATTAAAGCATATTTGCTCAGCCTCTGGTCGTACAACTTCTGCCAATGTTTGATTTTGTTGTGCTGTGATAAACAGATCAGGGAGCGGGGAGCCGCTCATAGATGATAAAGTGCACACAGTTAGTGCGCATAAAAGTAGATTTTTCATAATTCATTATACCTCTAAATATTATACAAATAGTATAACATTTACATGCTTGACGGTCAATTTCAGGGTTTTTTCTTGTCGGCTTTTGTGTTGGAGGGTTTGACGGGTGGAGCTCATAGAGCGCAGGCTTGGCGAGTAAAGGTAGGGTTATGTGAAGTGCTATCTATTTTGCCTGGCCTGCGAAGCCTTGGGCGAAGAAGGGTCATCCCCGGCTTTGAACGGGGATCCAGTCTTTAAGTCGCTCATTTGAAAGCTAGGGAAGTTACATAATTTTTTATTGTTGTGTTTTACAAATGATTACTACAAAGTTTCATATTTTAAGGATGTTATTTCTAGTCCTGGATCCCCGTTCAAAGCCGGGAATGACAAGGAGTTTTTTCCAAACTGGGATGATGTTTGTTGCTCTATGAAAATAATTCAGTTGAGTGCGCTTCTAGCTTTGCTTAGAAAATTAGATGAAGAAGGTAGAAAAAGAGGGCTTGTTGAGGGCCTAATACAAGGCCCTCAACAAATTAGTTTTTTATGAAGTTGTTTTATCTATAGCGTATATTTCAACGCGTCTGTTGGGACCTTGAGCTATACGCTCTTGTTTTGGCGTACGAGCAGGATCTGGTTCAATAATAAGCAGTTCTGAGCCGCGGCCAACAATTTTAAGATGGGCTGCTGGAATGCCAGATGCAATCAAATGGTCTGCAATGGCGTGAGCGCGTTTTTCTGAAAGAGCCATGTTATAAACTTTGGAGCCAGCAGAATCACAAGCGTGACCCTCAACTACGACTGTTTTGCCATCGGCGAGTTTGCGCTTGATGTCTACTATGTTTTCTTCAAGCTTTGCATGTTTAGCTGCTGTTACGTGGTACTTGTCAAAATCAAACTGAACGGTTAGAACGTGGTGCTCGGGGTCGTTTTTTATAGATTGCCAGTTTAGCTGGTTATTTGTACCTGCAGTACTGTAAGATCCAGCTACGCTGGCATCAGAATCATCAAATTCTTGATCTGTTTTGTAAACAAACTTTTTGATTCTCTCGTCAAAATCGCTTACTTTGCCTCGTGACAAGTATTCGGCGTTTTTTGTTCTAGAAACACTCGCTTTTTCATTTTTTTTGCTAGATTTGTTTGATTTATCTTTTAGGCATGCAGGTAGGGCGAAAAGTAGCGCTCCCATTAACAGCAACTTGTAGTTTGATTGGCTCATTTTTTCTCCGGTCTTGGTCTATGGCTTTGCCCGGCCCTTCTTTGCCAGAGGCTACGAAGGAGATGCAGGCTAATATTTTTAATATTGTTTCTTAGTAGCCAAGCTAGCACAGGAATGACTTGCTTGTCATCCCTGGATGATTGAAGTTAGCTGAACAAAATAATCATCAGGTGTGTATAGACAAATTTAATTCCTAGAGCGCCAATGACTAGGCCAGAAAGGATGTTAAGCTTACGTAAGCTATCGTCAATACGAGTTCTAATGAAGTTTACGGTCAGGACTACAAGTGTAAACCATGCAGCAACGCTGGCTGCAACACCGCTGATTAAAGCGACATTTGCTTCCATTCCTGGTGTGGTGAAAATTTGTTGTGCCGTCGCAAATTGTGAAGAAAAAAGCACAATTGTTGAAGGGCATGAGAAGGTGAAAATAACTGACTGAAAGAATATGCTTCCAAGCCCTTTAGCTAAGGGTGCTCCTCGGAGTTCGACGTGGGGTTTAGTTCGTAAACTTCCAATGCCGATCATAATAAGAATAATACCACCAACAGTTCCTAAAACATGCTGGTAGGCCATCAAAAACCCGCTTATGCTAGTTAGTCCAAATGCACCGATAGCGGCATATGTGCTGTCTGCGAACACTGTACCTACCATAAACGTTAAGCCGGCAATTATTCCCTGAGACATTGCGGTGCGCATGCATAGTACTGCAACTGGACCGATTGGTACAGCGACGGTTAAACCGATTCGTACGCCACTCAAAAAAAGTGAACCAAACATTATTTAGACCTTTCTATATTGATGAAACTTGTATCTAATTCACCATCCAATAATATTAGTTGACTGGCCACAAAAATCAAGATATAACGGCCTTGTACTCTAAGCTGTGATACAATAATTCATCTATTTTTACTTTAAGGATATTCTATTGACGCAGGCACAAAAACCATGGAAACAACTTCAAGTTATACCTGGCGTAGGCCCATCTATTGCCCATGATCTGTGGTTGCTTGGCATCAAAGAGGTAAGTGATTTGCGTGGTCATGACGCTGAAGAGTTGTACGAGCGTTCGTGTGCTATCCAGGGAGTGCGCATTGACCGATGTCTTTTGTATGTTTATCGATGTGCAATTTACTTCGCATCTAATGATCAACATGACTCACAACTTCTCAAATGGTGGAACTGGTCTGACCGGGCCCTTGAGCGTCAAAACTAAACGTAACTACTAATTACAGCTTATTTGTTTTTGGGTAGGTATCGCTCTAGCATGTAAAAACCGATGCCAAAAATAATTACAAATCCTGCGATGAAGATCCAAGGAGAGATACCGGTTATGGTAGCCAATGTTTCTTGGTTCATAAAATCTGTAGATTTTATCTGTTTAGTGATAAAAGGGAAAAGTTCTGCGTAGATTCCTGCACCAAAAACCATTCCCAATAGGCCAAAAATAACGTCTCTACGACCATCTCCCAAAGCAGCCATTGCTGTTCCTGGACAGTAACCAAGAGTTGCCATACCAATTGCGAAAATGCTACCACCAAGAAAAGCGGCCATAAGTGTTGTTGATGAGATCATGGTTGTATAAGCAGGATTAAAGGCTATTAATCCATAAATGCCGATACTTCCAACCATAATTGCGGTTAACATAACCTTCATCATTGTGAAGTTTTTGAAAATTAGTTGGCCTACAATTACATCAAAACTGGTCAGTCGACCTTTTTGGAGTAAAAAGCCAAAGACTATGCCGGTTAAGAGGCCTGTAGATAACTGTAGATTAGATGATAATAAAGCTGTATTCATGAATCTATCCTTATTAATTTGATCGTTTGTAGAGTAATAGCGCTGTTGGTATGCCTACGATGAAGAGCCCCATCATAAACAGCCACCCAGAAAGTGCTAATTGCATGCTTCCAGAGAGGCCATGCCCTGAAGCACATCCACCGGCAAATCTTGCACCAAACATAACAAAAACGCCACCAATAAAGGCTGCTATGGCCCTTAGGGCAAAACTGCTTCCAAATGCTTTTTTCCATAATTTTGGTACGTATACGACTTCTTTTGAGCCAGATAGTTTTTTTGCCAGATAAGAGCCAATAAATAGTCCAATTATCAGAGCGAACTGCCAGTTGATCCAGGAATTATTTGCCAGGTGTCGGCGGTAATAAATTGAATTGGCAAAGTGTGATGGACTAAAAATTGACCAAAAAGCTGCGGCTATGCGGACAAATGTTGTCGATGTGCCTAGCATGTGGCCCATTAATCCAAATGTTATCCATGAGAGAACACCAAGGCATAAGCCAACAACGTATGGAGACCATAGTCGTTGTAAAAGGTTTTTATTAAACATTGTGGAGGTTCCTAATTAATTGAAAAATTAAAATAATAACTGGTTCTATTAAGTTAGAACACAAGTAACAATTTTTCGGGTACGGGGTCAATTTTGTTCAAGGAATTGGATCTGTTTTTTTTAGTATCGCGTCATAGCACGTTTACGTGCGACGGCGAATGGCCTGCTCCTACTCCGTTAAAACTACGAAGGACATGCATTCGAAGCTTTATGCGAAGAATGGAGGAGAGAGAGGGATTCGAACCCTCGATCCCGCTTTCACGAGATAACGGTTTTCAAGACCGCCGCTTTCGACCACTCAGCCATCTCTCCGGACAAGTATTTCTACTTCGTAGCTTAACCTTAACGGTACTTCTATGCAATCAAGATTGTGTTCTGTTTACCAAAACTGGTCATTTTTGTATGATACGCACAACTTGAGGAGTGTTATAATTAAGTCATAGCTTAAAGGAAGGGTATCGCTAATGGCCATACTAAGCCCAATGATTACTGTTTTATTGATTGTTGTTGCAGCCGTAGGAATTGGTGCATTTTTTTTGTCTAGTAAAAAAGAGCGAGAGGTGCGCAATTCTAGTGGTAATGATTCGAACCCGTTTGTGCATGGTTCGTATAATCAGCCACAAAAAGCTGAGCCTGTGGTAAAAGAGGTTCAGCCAGAACCGGCAAAGAAGGAAGAACCCGTATATAAGCCGGCTCAGGAAAAGGCTTTTGATCGTCCTGCGATGGACCCGTCTCCGCATAAAGCTTCGCCAGAGCCTGTACGCCCCGAACCAGTGCCGTTAAAGCAGGAAGAACCAGCTCGTCAGGTTTCAGAACCGGATCTCGTACAAGTTGTTGTGCCTGTTGAGTCCAAAAAGGAGCCTAAGGCAGAGCCTAAAAAAGAGTTCAACAAAGAGTCAAAAGATGATTCGATAGATACTCAGCAAGAGGCTGATATCAATCGCTCGCAAAAACTAGAGAAACCAGAGCCCGTTTATAAAAAACCTGAAGAGTCTGATTCAGATCAATCGAAAAAAGATGATAATTTAGGCTTGGCTAATTCATCTTTGCAGGGTAAGAACGATGATGCCGATGATCGTTCTTAGATAAATATTAGATCTAGTATGGTTGGGTGTGTAGTGCGCCCAATCAACAGTATGTAAAAGGAAAAATAAATGACTTTTGTTTTGTCTAGCACGGCCTTTGAACAGGGCGGGACAATTGCACGGCGCAATACTGGGGAAGGGCTTGACCTTTCGCCTGAGCTTACTTGGAAAAATGCACCAGAGGGCAGCAAAAGTTTTGCTTTGACCTGTGTTGACCCTGATGCTCCAGCAGGTGATTGGGTCCATTGGGTTGCATGGAATATTCAAGGCAGTCGATTGCCTGAAGGTATTTTGCATGAGGACAGTAGGCTTAATCAGGGACTAAATAGCTGGCCAAAATATGGGTACGGTGGGCCGATGCCGCCACAGAGACATGGATCACATCGATACTACTTTACTCTGTATGCTTTGAATGTTGATCGGCTCGACTTGGACAAGATGACCGATCATCATAAGCTCATGGATGCTCTTAAAGGGCACATTCTTGATAAGATTGTATTGATGGGAACATACGAGCGATCGTAGATCTAACCAGAAAAATTTATCGGCACGTTATCGGTATAATTATTATATACAAGCTGATAATAGAAGGGGGAGTTTATGTCGACAAATTTTAAACCAATTTATACGATAACGCCTGAAATTGCGCAGTTGTTGATGAGAATTGAGGCCGCAAAAGAGCAGGTTAAAGCCTTTGCGCTTACGCCAACTGTTTTGTCTTCGCTACGTGAGACCGCGCGTCTTTTTGCTACGCATTACTCAACTATGATCGATGGTTTTAAACTTAAATCTTGTATAATAAATTTATGACAACCTGGCAATCTTGGCGTGGTCGGCAAATGAGAGCATGCCAAGATGATATATTTTGAATTTGCTTTATAAGATTTTTAATGAACTATACCATCAATGTATGATTCAAAAGTTCTTTCAATAATACATTGATGTTGGGGCTTTTATGATCGCCAAAACTTTATTGCTTCTACGACTTGTCGCAGGGATAAAAGCAATTTTATCCCCTTTTTTTACTATAAACAGCGCTTTTTGCGGCCCTAACTTAATTAGCTTCATTACAAAACAGTCAAATTATTGCTATTTGCAATTCTGTTAGGTTATGCTAAAAGAGATAAGTAATGCATCGCTATGGTGTATGAACAATAAATAAGCTTTATTAAACTTAGGAGTTTTATTATGAAAAAGCTTTCAATACTACTAACCGTTGTGACTGCTTTGCTAATCGCAAATTCAGCCCAGGCTTTGTCTCTCATAAACATCATTAAATCTAAAAGAGGTCACGACTTCCAGGTAACTAGAAGACATGGAAATGGTCTTGTTGTGGCTCGTAAGCTCACGACTTATCAAAAATGTTCTTCGGCTGCAAAGCAGACAAAAGGGCCTTTCTATACAGTACCTAGATTTCCAGGTGGAAGACCGACTCCTAAGTCTTATACAGCCAAAGCACACTTCACTGGCTGGTGCGATTCTTGTGAAAAGAAATCAGATAAGAAGCTTAAGGAACAGTGTTATAAATGGGCAAATGATGCAATTAATTTACATAATAAATATTACTCCAAGTAAAAAACGAATTTACCTCTAACAATTAAAAAGCCCTGAGCGGAGTTAATCCGTTCGGGGCTTTTGCATGATTTGAATCAATTGAATATCAAATACAGTGTTGATTTTTTTTGATAAGTAAAAATCGCTTGTCAAGTCACATATTTGTTTAAAAACAAGCGTAAGAATTCACCTCATAAACTTTCCATGATCTATACTTTATGCTCCAAAATATCTTGGCAAAGCCTTCCAGTGAATGCCCGTTTTGAGAACATAAAAAATACCATAACACAAAATAGCCAAACTATTGCTATTTGCGATTCCATTCGGTTGTGTTAAAAGAGATAAGTAATGCATCGCTGTGGTGCATGCACAATAAATACGCTTTATTAAACTTAGGCGTTTTATTATGAAAAAGCTTTCAATATTACTAACCGTTGCGATGGCTCTGCTAATCGCAACTACATGCCATGGGTGGGACTTTAGCATCGACAAATCGATCAAGAGTGTAGGAAATAAAATAATTGACGCTATACGTGGAACTAAAAGTAATGGACATGGTCTTGTTTTTCTTATGCAACTTGTTTTTTCATCTCTATTGACATTTTTTATTCAATTCTGTCATCCTAATAATAGATACAAAAATATTATAAATAAGGATGCAATGATGAAGATAAAAAAAATACTACCAAGGCTATTATTAGCTGCACTTCTGATTACAGCTTTCTCGGTTAGGGCAAATGATGAAGATGATGCTTGGTTAAGGAATATGTATACAAAAGATTATGCTGGTCAAACAAATCTTAATCATGCAGCGCGGCAAGGTCTTGTAGATAAAACAAAGCTTTTGATTGATACTGCACGCAAACGAGCCGAAACAGATGAGACGTTTAGATTATTAGAAGACTTTATTGATGCTAAAGATAATAATGATGATACTCCGCTTGTCACTGCTTTGTGGGGAAAACATTTAGATGTTGCACGACTTCTTGTTTTGGCAGGTGCAGATATTAGTAACACAAATAGAACTGGTCGATCTCCGCTAATGTATGCCGTAAAGAGTGATAATCTAAGTGTAATAAAGTTTATAATTGAGGTCGCTAGTAAACGAGCTAAAGAGGATAAGGCCTTTGATCTTGAAGGTTTCATTAATAATAATTTGCTACATATAGCTGTTATAAGAAAAAATCCAATGATTATTACGCTACTTCTAGATTTTGTTTATAAGCAGGCCATGATAAATAAAAAGTTTGATTTTGATTCTTTTATAAATGGCATCGATGACTCTGGCCTTACGCCATTGGCTTATGCTGTTTATCATAACACAATAGATATTGCGCGATTGCTCATAAAAAAAGGTGCAAGTGTAAATTCCAAGATTAAATCTGGTTACGGGACGTTGTTAAGTGTGGCCGTGTCGCTGGGCTCTAAAGCAAAAGAAATGGTGAAGCTTCTTGTTGAAAATGGCGCTGACGTAAATAGAAAAGATAGTTATGGTAATACTCCGTTCACAAAATGTATCAATGAAAATTATAAAGAGTTAGTTAAGCTTTTCATGGAGCATGGAGCTGATTTGGGCGTAAAGGATCGATATGGATTCTCGCCACTTTATTTTGCTGTAAGTAAAGAAAACATGGAACTTGTAAATCTGTTTATACAAGATGGTGCTGATATAAGTGCTGTTTCTAATGATGGTTCAACCATTCTTATGGAAGCTTCATATAAGAACAATGTAGACATAGTTAAACGTTTAATCAGCGCTGCTAGAGAGAAAGAAAAAACAGATTTGTTATTTTGTTTCAAAGATTTCATTAATGTAAAGAATGATGATGGATCTAGCGCGCTTTCATTTGCTATGGCAAATAGAGATCTGGCTTCCATAAAGCTTTTATTGCAAAATGGCGCTGATCCTAACGTCAAAGGACAGTTTGCAACTTTACTTGAATGGCTTATAGAGAGTGATGAAGTTGAGCTTGCAAGGCTTTGTATACAAAATGGCGCTGATCCTATTATTAATCCTGATTACGGATTTACTTATTTGGAATCAGCTAAGCAGTCTAACAGTGTAGAATCAATAAAGCTTTTAACCAATCTTGATATTCTGAGAAAAGAATTTGATCAGCTTTCGGATGGGGCAAGTAAAGCGTTATTCTGGCAAAAGATAAGAAGCAGAAAAGATATACCACAGGATGATGTAGAACTATTTATTAACAACTTGTTTGCAATGAATCGTGTTGCCATTGATAAGGTTTATCCCAATCTGAACATTGGCCATCTTTCTTTGTTTAAGAGTGGTAAAATATTAGCTCGGTCGCTAAAAATGCTTCTTGGAAAGCTATCACCAACCGTAAATGACATGTCATTTATTTGGGACAAAGACTGGAGTGCTTCAAAGGCTACAGAGCTGTCAAAGCGCATTCAAGCTTTTTATGCTTTTGCCAAGAATAGGGGCTACAAGCCCTACGGAAGAGCTATAAACGATCATGCTTGGAATCTAAGATCATTAAAAAAAGGTGGAAGCACTACTGAACAGTTTGGTGTAGGAATTCCAGAGCATATTGCACGTTATTAACGTAAAACAAAACTTATAGAATAATCTTGGAGATCGTTTGGTAGTTTACCATTCGGTCTCCATTTTTTTGCTCTAGCAATGATGGTTATTTGGTCTAATGTGATAGGGCGACCATTCAATTCTGTCATCCTAGAAATAGATACAAAAGTATTATGAAAAGGAAGAGATTATGAAGATAAAAAGAGTGGCATTTATTTTGTTTGTAGTTGTTGCAATGCAAGCTTCAAATGACAATAAAAAGCAGGGTGTCGTTAAATTACACAAGACTGTATATCGTGGTGATGTTGATGAGGCTAAACGTCTTATTTATGCCGGTGTTAGTGTTAATGCTGAGGCTTCAAACAAAACTACACCTCTTCATGCGGCTGCAAAACTTGGCCGTATGAATATGGTTAAACTTTTCATCAAACATGGTGCTGATTTTGGTATAAAGGATGCTTACGGTGTTACAGCACGTGGATGGGCGGCACAGAATGAGCATACATATCTGTTTAAGCTTCTTAATAATCTAGGTAAGTTGAAAAAAGATTTTAATAAAACGTCGAATAAAAAACTGTTCTGGAGAAAAGTCAGAAAAAATATTGCACAAGAGCATATCGACCTGTTTGCTTTGAACCAGTTGAGACGGTATTTGCTGAAGCGGTACGGAGCAACTACAAAACAGATTGATGTGATTTATGGTGACAACGGTGTAGAAAAAATTTATGTAGATGGTTGTATTGATGATGACGGTTATGGATGGGTTGTACTGGACCTTACAGAAGATGAGCTTTATGAGATTGTAAAGTATCTTTCTGATCGTAAAATCAAGTTAGATAACATAAAAGTTACCAAGCAAATAAAAGAAGAACCAACAGAAGAATCAATAAAAGATAAAATTATTAATAAGTGGAGCAAGATTAAAGGTTGGTGGAACCGTAAGTAGCTTTGATAGTTATTTATAAGCCAAGATAAACGCGAAATTTTTAGTGAAGGGGAATGGCACGCCCAAGAGGAGTCGAACCTCTAACCTTCAGATTCGTAGTCTGATGCTCTATCCAATTGAGCTATGGGCGCATTATTATTCTATAGTCTAAACAAAAAACCATCATTGTTAAAGATAGTCTGCCATATCTAAGCTTTACGCGGAAAATGGCGGAGAGAGAGGGATTCGAACCCTCGTGACCCATTTCTGAGTCTCTTGCTTAGCAGGCAAGCGCTTTAGACCGCTCAGCCATCTCTCCATCGTACCCTTTGTTGTCGGTACCCTATCAGGATAAACTATTTCTGATTTTGTGCCAACATCACAAAACTACATAATTATTTATCGATATTTGTTGGGAGGAAGATATGGCACTGACCGTCGAGATTAAGGTTATGCCTTCGTCCGGTCGCCAGAATCTTGTTTTGGAAGCGTCGGGTCTTTTAAAATGTTTTTTAAAGAGTCCTCCAGAGCGAGGAAAGGCTAACGATGAGCTATGCAAATTTCTGGCTAAATTGCTTGGGTTTACTCGTGATTGCGTTCGTATTGTGCAGGGTCGCACTTCACGCAAAAAACTTATACGGATCGAGGCAAGTATAACGATTGAGCAGTTGTACGAGAAGCTAGGATTTAGTAAGCAGATGTCACTCATGTAATTAAATAAAAAAATTAAGAGCAGTTTATAAAGCAAGGAGTAGTTGTGCCTTATTTTGTTTGGAAAGGTGACGGCCGTCGTCGCGGCTGTGTTTATGCTGCCGACAGAGATCTGTGCCAGCAGTTGCTTGAGGGGCGTGGGATAAGAGATTGCCGTTTGCGGACAGCTTGGCGTACAATTTTTTTACCGCCTGTACGAGTCGATGACAGTCAATTTTTTGCTCTCTTGGCCGTTATGCTTGAGCGTGGATTACGGCTTGTTGATGCGCTGAATGTGTTATCAAAGCGTGTGGGTAATCGTTACGAGCGGGACATGGTTGAGTCGATAGCTCTTGAGGTTACCCGAGGGTCATCGTTGTTTGATTCGCTCATTAAAGTAATGCCTACAGCTGCTTCATATCCACTTTTACATGCTGGCAATAAGTCGAGTCAGCTAGTAAAGGCGCTGCAGGGTACAGCAAAAACATTGGCCTTGCGTGAGTCGTTTAAACAGCAGTTGCGCAATGCTTTGAGAGGGCCCTTGATAACGCTTGTTTTTTTTATGTGCATTGTACTTCTTTTGCTTGTAATTGTTGTCCCTCAGTTTGAGCAGGTGTTTGCTCTTGGTAATGTTGTGCTAACTCCGGCCACAAGTGCTTTGTTTGCATTGAATCATTTTATAATTAGTCGTCAAGGTATTATAGCTTTGGTTGCCCTAGTCTTACTCGGGTATTCTCTGTTTCGCCTTGTTATTCGTTGGTCTTTGCCGTCGTGGGTACAACGCTTGTTACTGCGTTTGCCAGGTGGGGCAATTATTAGAAACTCACAGGTTGCTTCGTTTTTTAGGGCAACGTCGTTAGCGCTAGAAGCGGGTATACCGCTGAGTCAGGCCATGCGTATTGCAAACAGTGGAACAACTTGGCTTGCGGTACGTGAGCAGCTGTCCGAGGTTGTTGATGCAGTGGACGGGGGAGAGGCATTGGATGTTGTCGGTGCACGTTATTCGCGCCTTTTTGCAGCTGAGTCTTTGGCCATGATTGTTGTTGGTCAAGAATCGGGCACGTTAGCTCTTCAGTTGGGTCTTTTGGCATCTGACTACCATGATCGTATCAAACTGTCGCTAGAGAGGCTTACTGCATTTGTACAGCCGATTGTTGTTTTGGTGCTTGGTGCTTTGATAGCGCTATTCATGATAGCCGTCTATTTGCCGATATTTAACATGGCAAATGTTATTGGTATTCGGTAACGTTAATAAAATTCTTAAAAATGGTTTTTCATGTTTTTTTAAATGAGCTATTGAAAGACTGGATCCCCGTATACACGAGGATGACCCAGGCTTCGCGTAAAGCTTGGCCGGGCAGGCAAGGTAATGTTTATTTTTGGGCGTCGCAACAGCGGTAATCGTTTAAAAATAACTTCATTTATCGAGTTCTAGGCTTTGCAGGCCAGGCAAAATAGATAGTAACTTTCCTATTCAAAACTTGTCTTCTAAGCAAGTAGTAATTCTATAAAAAAGAACTCAGTTGAGTGCGCTCTGTTGAAGAAACTGCAGAGCGTTAGCTCGAGGTTTCAAGTTACGCACGTCGGAGTCCAGGGGTCCCCCCGGCACCTTTGTCCGCGAGGGGTTGGGTGGGCAACCCCTCGCAAAAAGTTTTAGATATTTGCTTGTAAAAAAACAAAGCATGAAAGTTAGCTTGATTCATCTTCGCTCTTTGAGCTACGCCGCAACTGGTCCGTCTACGTTCTACGAACTACGCTGAGACTTCGGGCAAAGGATTTAAAGGACGGATTGCGTCTTTTAGAATAGCTCTTCTACGAGTTTTTTTGTTGAAGTGGAGGCAGTGATT
Organism: bacterium; assembly: GCA_018663245.1. Classification (GTDB taxonomy): domain Bacteria; phylum Babelota; class Babeliae; order Babelales; family JABJEI01; genus JABJEI01. The sequence continues at coordinate 10,675 of JABJEI010000012.1, read as the reverse complement.
GGTGCCATGGCCGAATAAAATTTTTGATCGTATTCTCGTGTTTTAATGACGACAGGCATAGCAATAGCATGTCCCAGAACCAACGCCTGTTTTTTGGAATCAAGTGTGCTCAAAACCGTTTTGAGTTGTTGGGCTCCACTAACTCCGGTCAGCGCAGCTTGAATGTCATTATCATCATTGAGTTGAGCGATAAATTTGGTGCCAATTTGCGAAAGTACTTCAGCATCAATCCCTGATGGGCGTTGATCAACCACCAGCAATGAGACGTAATATTTACGCATTTCGCGTGCAATTATGCCAAAAATAGTCTGCTTAGCCGCTGTTGGATTAAGAAACTTGTGAGCCTCTTCGATGGTGATTAAAAGTTTTCGAGGTTCATCACGTTTGTCTTGCGATCCGAGGAATTTTTCGGTCTTGGCGATGTAGGCGGTGTGGAGTTTGCGCGTAATCATGTTGGCAATTAGTAAGTAGCAAAAACTGGATGTGTAGTTACCAAATTCAACAATGACGTGTATACCGCGATCAATATACTCAATCATCTGATCTACAACATTACTTGTATGATTTTTTGTGAAGAACGGTAGTCGTTCAATACGTTTAAGTTTGCGATACAGGGCTGCTATTGATTCTGGATGAGCTCCAACAGATTGGGCAAAATCTTTAAGGTCTCCATCACAATCAAGTAAGGCCTTTAACCAGTTTTTTCTGTGCTTAGCAACGATCAGGTAGGCTGCCTCAACGGCAGTTGCATGGAGATTAAGCTCGTTTTGTAGCCCAAGAACATCTTCTACGCTTATTGAGTCGTAGGTTAATTCGATGGTGACATCGGGTGATGAGCCTCGTCTGCGTGTAGAGACTGCGTCTAAAGAAAAAATAGCAACTTTGCTAGGGAATAAAGTCTTTAGTCCCTTAACAAAAGCTTTTTCGGTTCCTTCCTGACGGGCTTGTAAACCGTATTCGCTATGCATATCAAAAACCAGATTAACTGCTTTTTCACTTTTAATAAGGCCTGCAAGTATTAAGCGAGTGATGAATGTTTTACCCGTTCCTGTTTTGCCAAAAATACCATTGCTACGCTCGGTAAGTTTGTCCAGATTTATGCAAACCGGAGCATCCATGTCAAGAGGGTTTCCGATAGAAAAGTACTTTGTATTGTCCAGTTTTTCGTCTCCAAATACTGTAGCAATGTCATCATGACTTGCTTCATACACGGGGGAAAAATGTGGCGGTATAGTTTTGACAGGCATTCGTTGGCCGGAGTCGGACAGCATTAGCATTGGCCGTAAAAAAGCACTTGCAAACATGTCGTACTCTTGTAAGACATTTGCAAGCAGAGAGTTTTGTGCGGGAGGGAATTGAGCAACTTCGGCTCTTGCGATCTCGATTTTTAGATCGGTGATGATAGAAAAAAATGTATGGGATCGTCCGCGCACAACAACAAATTTGCCGGTTTTAATCTGTTCAAGCTCGACTGTACTGCCCAGTCGCATTACAAATCCTTCAGCTAATGACCCCGAAATCAGGGTACCTATTTGCTGTTGGGTTTTGTTCATGCAGTTTTTTGGGCAAGAATAGTGCATACAGTGCGGTCAACAGACATGACCGCGCTGCGTACTTTTATGCTTTCAACCTTGCCGTTTTTTAAGCAGAAGGCGACTGGCTTGTCCTCACGAATGATAAGAAGCATTGGTGCGTGTCCTGGTTGTATTACGTAGTTGCCTTTTGGTGTGTGGACATCAATCCAGTTTACATTTTTGGTTATGTTTTTTTCGGGTGTAATCACACATAACGTGATCATGTTAAGGCGCTTAATTTTTGAATTTGAGCAGCTTTTTCGCGGGCTTCATCCAAGTTGCCGACCATGTACAGAGCTTGCTCTGGAAGGTCGTCGCATTCTCCGTTCAATAACTTTTCAAAGTCATCAACGGTTTGCTCTCTTGAGACGTATCGGCCTGGAATGCTACTTGCAAATTCAGCCATAAATAGTGGTTGTGTAAGGAAGTTTTGCACACGTTTTGCACGCATAACAATAATTTTATCTTCCTCAGAAAGTTCATCCATACCAAGAATAGCGATGATGTCTTGTAGTTCTTTGTAGCGTTGTAAAATCTCTTGTACTTGTCTTGCAAGACGATAGTGACGTTCGCCCACGATGTGTGGAGCTAAGCCTTTAGAATCGGACGAAAGTGGATCTACAGCTGGATACAGACCAAGCTCAACAAGTTTACGAGATAGCACGGTGTTTGCATCAAGGTGAGCAAACGTTGTTGCTGGTGCTGGGTCGGTAATATCATCAGCTGGGACGTATACTGCCTGGATTGAAGTAATAGAACCATTCACGGTGTTAGTGATTCGCTCTTGAAATTGACCCATCTCAGTTGCCAATGTTGGCTGGTAACCAACGGCTGATGGCATACGGCCTAACAGTGCAGAAACCTCAGAACCTGCTTGCACAAGTCTAAAAATATTGTCTACAAAAAGTAGAACGTCGGTTTTTTCATTATCTCTGAAATATTCTGCCATGGTCAAGCCTGACAGGCCGACGCGTAAACGCGCTCCGGGCATTTCGCCCATTTGACCAAAAACTAATGCAGTTTTGTCTAGGACACCAAATTTTTTCATATCTAGCCATAGCTCGTTACCCTCACGGGTTCTCTCGCCAATGCCGGTGAAAATAGAAAAACCACCGTGTTCTATAGCAATATTACGGATAAGTTCAGTAACCAAAATTGTTTTACCAACTCCGGCTCCACCAAAAAGACCGATTTTTGAGCCTTTAAGATAGGGGCACAAAAGATCAATAACCTTGATTCCGGTTTCTTGAATCTCATCTTCAATTTTTAGTTCGGTAAACGGAGGAGGATCGCGGTGTATCGGTAGGAAGTTAGCCTCTTTAAGAGGAGGTCCATTATCGATTGTTTTGCCAAGAACATTAAAAATACGCCCAAGAACCTGTTTGCCAACGGGGACTTGAATTGGTGATCCAGTATCATAGACCTCAAGGCCTCGTCGCATGCCAAAAACATTTTCTAGAGCAATGCATCGTACAACGCCGTCACCTAATTGCTGGGCAACTTCTACGCTTACTATCAGATCTTTCCCATCTTTTTCACGGGGAGGGATAGTTACACGAAGTTCGTTATAAATCTGCGGAGCTCGACTTCGGTCAAACAGTACGTCAATTATTGTGCCGGCTACACGAGTAACCCGGCCAACGTTGCGTTCTTGTTTTTTAGAAGAGTTAGTCATTGTTTTTGTACCCTCTGGTCTGGACGTTGAGGCAAGATATCTTCAGTATATCCGCTCATTTTTTGCAACGCAATGATCATCTGCTTTTATGTTGCGGCAAGTTCTGTTGTATTTGCATCATGCATCCAAACATGTTCGATAACATCGTTGACGTGTGAACACCAAATAATGTTCATGTCTTTTGTGACATCATCAAGCTCGAGAATGTCTTTTTTGTTATCGATTGGTAGTAGTACATTTGGTATGTGATTGCGCTGTACAGCTAACAATTTCTCTTTGACTCCGCCGATAGGTAGGACGTTGCCTTGAAGCGATATTTCGCCTGTCATTGCATAGTCTGAGCGTATTGGCTTGCCGGTTAATACCGAAAGAATGACAGAAACAAGCGTCACTCCACCCGATGGTCCGTCTTTGCTGACTCCGCCTGATGGCAGGTGAATATGAATGTCGTAATCTGTGAATTTTTCAGGTTCAATGTCTAGCGAAGTTGAATGAGCTCGTAAGTAAGTGTAGGCAATGTCAGCCGATTCTTTTAGCGTTTGGCCTAAATTACCAGTAAGAGTAAGTTTGCCACTTCCCGGAACTAAAGATGCTTCTATGCGAGCAATGCTCCCACCAAGGGCGGAGGCTGCAAGTCCGTTAACTACACCGACTTTGTCTTGTGTGTTGGTTGGCATGTGCCAAACTCCTGCACCAAGATGCTTAACAAGATTGTCAGGCGTAAAGGTTAGGCTTTGGCCAAGTTCAACTTTTGCACGGGCAATTTTTGAGCAAAGTTTGATAATAAGCTTGTTCAAGCCTCGAACGCCAGACTCAAATGTGTACTGTTCAATCAACGTGATCAGCAACTCATCGGATACTTGAACATCATCGCTACTTAAGCCAGTTTGGTCGATAGCGCTTGGAATTAAGTGGTCTTGAGCGATATGCATTTTTTCAGTTGGGGTGTAGCCAGAAACTTCGATAACTTCCATGCGATCCAGCAAGGGTCGAGCAATGGTCGATAGGTCATTAGCTGTTGTTACAAAAAGTACTTTGGACATATCAAAAGGTATATCTAGATAATGGTCAACAAATTCTTTGTTTTGTTCAGGGTCAAGCAACTCAAGTAAAGCGCTTTCAGGGTTGCTGCGGAATGACTTAACTAGCTTATCAATCTCGTCGATTACTATTACGGGATTGTTGGTTCCAGCTCTGCAAAGTGCTTTTACAAATCTGCCTGGCATTGAGTCTGTGTAGGTTCGTCGATGGCCACGGATTTCAGATTCATCATCAACACCACCCAAAGCAACGCGTTGATATTCACGTCCAAGGCTTGCAGCTATTGACTGACCAAGTGATGTTTTTCCTGTTCCTGGAGGGCCTACTAAACAAAGAATTGGTGTTATACCATCCTTCTTAAGTGATAGCACAGACAAAAAGTCTAGAATTCTGTTTTTAACTTCTTTAAGTCCGTAGTGGTCTCCATCTAGGACCTCTTCGGCCTTGGCGATATCAAAAATATCTTCACTTGAAACGTTCCATGGAACTTCAAGGACTATGTTTAGGTATGCACGAATTTTTTCGGCTTCTGGAGAGAAGATCGACATTTTTGAAAATAGATCTATCTGCTTGTTTATCTCTTTGAGAGCTTTTTCATCAAGGCCAAGTTTGCTGATCTTGCGTCGGTATGCTTCTGATTCTGGTAAGTCTGCGTACTCTTCTTCTTCTTCGCTAATATTATTAACTAAGTAAGGTCCGAGATATTCGCGGATACTTGCACCATCCATCTGCGACGGACGACGTTGTTCAAGCCAGCTTCTAACAGATTTGGTATACAGACGCTTGAGAGTGCGTCTCAGGTTGCGTACACCGTATTCTTGTGTGTAATGTTTGATTATAAAAGCAAGTGCTTCATCAGACGGGTAAATAGCCTGTTCAAGGCTAAAGTCTCGGGTGATGGCTGGTAGCAGATGTTTGTTAGCAATAATAATTTTTTCTTCTTGGCTATAGCCTGGAATATAAAAAATTTCCATACGATTTCTTAAAATTTCAGGAATCGTTTCGGTTCGGTTTGCTGTTGCAATAAAAATAGTGCTTGAGAAATCAAAGGGCACGTCGATGTAGGTGTCACGGAAGGTTCCGTTTTGTTCTGTATCAAGTACTGATGTTAGAACGCCTGGCAGGCCACCAACCAAGTTTTGTGTGATTTTGTCGATGTTTTCAAGAATGAATACTGGGTTGTTGCTACCGGCTTGCCTGATTGCTTTAATAAAGCTTCCTGGATAAGCACCTGGAACAGTTCGATAACGACCAACTAGCTCATGCTCTTTGTACATTCCGCCTAACTCAACGCGAGAGCAGGTTCGGTTCAGTGCTTGTGCAATCTGTTGAGCAAGATAGGTTTTACCGGTTCCTGGAGGGCCAACTAAGCAGATAACTGGAGCAGCGGCATCAGGTTGTAAATGTTTGAGTGCCAAGAAATCAACTATGCGATCTTTAACATTTTGAGCGCCGTAAAATACTTCGTCAAGATACTCTTGCACCTGATATTGATTTCGGCTTTCAATTGTTTTGTTATTCCAAGGCAAGCTTACAATCCACTCAAGGTGGTTTCTAATCTCTTGTGCTTCTGGTGCAAATGGCGGGAGAGAGGTTAGACGATCAAGTTGAGAGTATATTAAATTCTCTGCCTCTTCATTGAGCCATAAAGAGCGAATTTGTTGTTGTATTTTTTGAATTTGCCCCTCATTTATACCTTTAGAAAGCAGTAAAAGACGATAAAGTAAAAAGGCTTCATTTTCAGTCTGCTTTAGTTGTGAAGTGATAACGTCTGGTTGTTCGTCAGTGAGTTGATCGTTAGCGCATACAACGGGTGATAGAGTGCAAATGAGCGAAAAAAGCGTAACTAAACGGAAGGTCACAGTTATTTCCTCTGTGTTTTTTTCTAAGATACCTAGTTTAATACTCTAGTATGCAGAGCCGGCAAGTCAACACGCCGCGAGAAAGACTCAGTGGAAAGCCTAATTCGTGGCGTGTTATTTTTCAGTTTAAAAAATGTTTAATGTTGCTTTATTTGCCCCATTAATACACGATGTAATACGTCATCAGCATGCTTGCACCAGATGATTTTTATACCATCCAAAATATCATCAAGTTCTTTCACGTCGCTTTTGTTTTTTTCTGGCAATAGAACGTGTGGAATGTGATTTCGTTTTGCTGCTAATATTTTTTCGCGAATTCCACCAATCGGCATGACATGTCCTTGCAGGTTAATTTCACCTGTCATGGCATATGTTGAATCGATTGGACGATTGGTCAAGCAAGATAGTATAGACGAAAGCATGGTGATGCCAGCAGAAGGTCCATCTTTTGGAACTCCGCCTGCGGGTGCGTGAATGTGTAAATCATATTTACTAAACATCTCTGGAGCAATATCGAATTTATCTGCATGTGATCTGGCGTAACTAAGAGCAGCTTGCGCTGATTCCTTCATCACGTCTCCAAGGTAGCCGGTTAAGATTAACTTTCCGGTTCCTGGCATGATCACTGCCTCGATCTTAATCATCTCACCGCCAGCAGATGTCCAAGCTAGTCCGTTTGTAATACCGACTGCATTTTCTTTGTTGGACTCATCAAAAACAAAGCGAGCATTACCAAGATGTTTTTCTAGATTTTTTGCATTGAATGAGATGCTTTTTTTCTCTTCAACCTTAACTCGGGCAGCTTTAGCGCATAGCTTGTGTAGTACACGGTCAAGTTCACGAACTCCAGCTTCTCTTGTGTAGTTCCCTATGATAGTTTCTAGCAGGGAATCACTTAGCTTCATGTCGTTTATTTCAAGGCCTGTATCACCGATCGCTCGTTGCATTAGGTGGTTACGAGCTATGTGAATTTTTTCGTGTATTGTGTAGCCAGATAACTCGATGATTTCCATTCGATCTCGTAATGGTCCGGTGATGGTATCAAGTTGATTTGCTGTCGCGATGAACATTGCTTTTGACAGATCAAACGGTACGCCAAGGTAGTTGTCAAAGAATGTTTTATTCTGTGCAGGATCAAGAATCTCTAGCATAGCTGCAGATGGGTCACCACGGAAATCCTGCCCAATTTTGTCTATCTCATCGATTATGATGACAGGGTTTGTTGAGCCTGCTTTACGAATGCCTTGGACAAAACGTCCTGGCATTGCACCAACGTAGGTTCGTCGATGGCCTCTGATTTCGGCTTCATCACGCACACCGCCAAGTGCGATTCGTACGTAGTTTCTGCCAAGAGCATCAGCGATTGATTTACCAAGCGATGTTTTGCCGGTTCCCGGAGGACCTACAAAGCATAAAATGGGCGCATAGCCGTCACTTTTTAGTTGCTTAATTGATATAAAGTCAAGAATTCGTTCCTTTATGGCTTTAAGGCCGTAATGGTTCTCATCAAGAATTTTTTTCGCATGTATGATATCAAGATTGTCGGCCGTGTTTTTGTTCCACGGTAAGGCTGTTACCCAGTCAAGGTAGTTTCTTGTTACCGCTGATTCCATAGAATCGGGAGACATTTTGTCGAGCCTATTGAGTTGGCGGTTAACTTCTGTTCGTGCTTCTGGACTCAGGTCGACCTCTGCCGCTTTGGTTCTAAGAGACTCTATATCATCGGAATCATCTTCGCCCAACTCTTTTTTGATAGCTTTGAGTTGTTCGCGTAGGTAAAATTCCCGTTGTGATTGATTCATAGATTCTCGAGCGTGATTTTTGATGCGCTCATTAATCTCGACAATGTCACTTTCTTTTTTCAATAGATCGAGCACTTTGTACAAGAATGCAAGTTCATCGTTGGTCTCCAACAACTGCTGTGCTTCCTCAACATTAAGTTCAAGATGCGACAGGATGTAGTCGGTCATGCTGTTTGAAGATGTCATTTTAGAGATAACAAGATGAAAGTCTGGGCTGAATATCTTGCCAGCAGAGGCCATGGCCTGAGCCATCTCTCTAATTTGCTGTGTTATGCAAGTTATTTCGCGTTCCGAAGAACTTTTTTCTTGCACGACTAATTGAACCATTGCTTCAAGTGCATTCGGTGAGGCTTCAAGTTGTTGGGTTGTGGCTTTAGCAACCCCCTGTACCAAAATTTTTACTCCACCTTCAGGCAAATTGATCATACGAATGATAGATGCAATGGTGCCGATATTGTACAGATCCTTTGTCTCAATTGATGAATTTTGGTCCGATACTTGCTTCTGTGAAGCTAATAAAAAAACAGCCTTGTCGCTATCCAATGCGCGGTTTATTCCCTTGATGATTCGCTCATCAAGAACAAGCAGTGGTACGATCATGGATGGAAAAACAACGACATCCATCGTTGGTATGACAGGCAATTGGTGCGCTATGATGCTCCGCAGCTCTTCAGCTTTTGGTATGTCCATAACTCGCCCCCCTCGTTTGAGTTTTGTCCTAAGTGTCCCTATAATTACCCTGTGTTGTTGAGCCAGGTGTGACCAGTGTCCCTAACACTAGTGCTACCAGTATTCTAGATGTACACAACCTCAAAAAACAACACTTGTGTGTTTAGTTCAGGGTGAGGACGTTGGCTTTATATATATGTAAAGAGCGATTGAACAGTGATATCCAATCAAGACATAAACATCATTGTTAAAGATGTTAGCAAATCGTTTGTTGCAGGCGGCCAATGTGTTGCTCTGCTGAAAGAGGTAAATGCTATCTTTGAACAGGGCAAATCGTACGCTATCATGGGGGTTTCTGGTGTTGGTAAGTCTACATTTTTGCATATGCTAGCAGGCATTGAATCGTGTACTACCGGGCAAATTTTGTACGGACAGCAATCAATTGCTAAAATGACGGATAAGCAGCGTCAATCGTTATTGGCAGATAGTGTAGGCTTAGTTTTTCAAGAAGCTCGTCTGATAAGCTGTTTGTCGATTGCGCACAACGTTATGCTTAAGGAAATGATAGCAGGTGGTAAGTCTCATTCTCAATTGTACGATCAGGCGAAAAATTTGCTTAATATTGTTGGGCTTAATGGGTGCGCAGACCAGTTGCCTGACACTCTTTCTCGTGGTCAGCAACAACGTGTTGCTTTGGCCCGAGCTATTTTTACAAGGCCACAATTTTTGATTGCAGATGAGCCTACTGCATCGCTTGATCAGGAAGGTGCACAAGCTCTTATTGTTTTGTTGCATTCGCTGCAGTCTGATTTTGGAATGGGGATTATACTTTCTACTCATGACCATCAAGTTGCAAAACAGATGGGACGAGTTCTTAAGATTGAACAGAATTTACTTGTTGATTATATGATTACATGAACTTCTGATGTGCAAGGGTAAAAGTGAGTAAACCAGCATTTGTTAGGCGATTCACCAGTGTTAGTTTCGCGACGATGGTGAGCAGGGCCTTTGGATTTTTACGTGAGATTTTGCTGAGCAGATATCTTGGTGTAGGTGCGGATGCATTTTTGGTTGCGTTTAGAATCCCTAACATGCTCCGACATATTTTTGTTGAAGGGGCCTTGAGTGCGGCGCTTGTGCCAACAATTGTGCAAGCCGAGCAGGATAAGTCTACAAATCAAGCATCACGATTGGTAACAGTCTCGTTGGTTATTTTTGAGGCGGTAGTACTGCTGCTGTGTGCGCTTGTAGTTGCAAATGCATCATTTGTGGTCACAATTATCGCACCGGGCTTTGATGTTGGTCGTATTTCAACAGCGGTTCCCATGCTTCAGGTTATGATTTTTTTAATTTTTTTCTTATCTAGCAATGCGATTTTTGCTGGCGCTTTGCATGCACGGAACTACTTTTTTGTTCCGGCTATTGCACCGGCTATTTTGAATGTAGCCTTCATTATTGGTACAACGATTTGCCTTTACCAAAGGTTGGAGCCATTGGCGCTTACATACATGCTGATACTTGGTGGAGTAGCTCAGTTAGCGTTACATGTTTTCATGTATAAACGTGCTGGTTATAGTTTTATGCTACCTAACTCTACAACATGGTCGATGATGCGATCAGTACTAGGTAAGCTCGGCCCGGCAATTGCGGGAATGAGTATTTTTGAAGTTAATCTTCTGCTAGACAATCAGTTTGCCTCGACGCTGCCGACAGGTTCAATCTCATTATTGCATTACTCTTCTCGGTTTATGGGGGTACCGTTGGGTGTTTTTTCTATTGCTTTTGCAACGGTGCTGTTGCCACACTTTGCTCGTGTTGGTAGGGATAATGTAGAGCGATTAAGTTTCTATTTTCAAGAGGCTTTAAAGACAGTATTTTGGATAACTGTGCCGGTTGGTTTGCTTATGGCCCTGGTTACAGACAAAATTTTTATGACGATTTACCTGTCCAAGCATTTTACGATGATTCATGTTTTACAGGCTCAGAATTTATTATTAATTTTTTTGAGTGGTCTTTTCTTTCTTTCGCTTAACAAGATTATCATGAGTCTTT
>JABJEI010000026.1 GCA_018663245.1 bacterium | reverse complement strand
TTTGAATCTACCGGTGGTATCGGTGTTGATTGGGAAGTTCCATTTAAATCAGACAATATTCGTTGGGTGACCTCTCTTGAAGCATTTGACTGGTATGGAACCCAACGTCTTGACGACCGTCGACCTCATCTGAAGTGGATCAATAGAGTTTATCTGTTCCGCAATATTTACATGACCATGGGTGCTGAGGACTTTGCAAGTAAGTTCAATAAGAATGGATTCTTTGGCTTGGGTATAAGATTTGGTGACGATAATCTGAAGTACATTTTACCTAGTGCGATCAGCTCGGGAATGTAGGGCAATGTTTCTTGCTTTAACTCTCCCGGTTGTTGGTGTTGGCTTGTTGCTTATTGCACTTCTTACTTCACTGTTGTTTACAATTGTTGGCACAATTTTTGGTCTACTTTTTGTATTTTTACGAATCTTCGTTCGATTTCTTTTACCGCTTGGCGTATTGGCTTTTTGCTTTTACGCATTCTCTTCTCTCTGTTGCATGCGGTGGCCGGTCTACTGCGCTCACTGCCAACGAGGTAGTCTGACTATCTGGCTTGTTATGGGCTCATTATTGGTGGGCATTCTGCTGGGCCGTAGTTAAAATTAGCATGTCATTTTGGGTTTATATTCTTTGCTCTAAGCGTAATGGAACGTTATACGTTGGTGTTACAAATGATTTGGCTCGGCGAATGTACGAACATAAACAGAAAAAAATAGATGGTTTTACAAAAAAACATGGAATCTCTAAGTTGGTTTACGCTGAGGCATTCAATTACATTCATGACGCTATCTATCGCGAAAAGTGCATAAAGGGATGGAACAGGTCTTGGAAGGTAGAGTTAATTGAGAGTGTAAATCCAGAGTGGAATGATCTGTATAAAACTATGCTGTAACGTAGTTTTATTATATGGATATTATCTTTAGTCCTGGATCCCCGTTCAAAGCCGGGGATGACAAGGGAAAAATGCGTTTCTAGGTTTTATCTTTGGTATTAAGTTCTGGGGCTATAATTGTATAATTTGTGCCTAAATTGAAGTGCGTCAAATAAGAATCAATAACCTTTGTTTTAAAAAAAACATTACTTTATTATGCCGGTGTTTTTTCTGATAACATTGCATTTTTTATGTAATTTACGAACCTATTTTGTCATCCCCGGCTTTGAACGGGGATCCAGTCTTTAAGTTATTCATTATTAAGGGTTTGGTAGTTTAATGATTTTTTCTTTTTGGTACATTAGCAATCAGGTAGCATTGCTTTCAATGCATGACAAAGAATTGATTATGATTTAAAATCTTAAGCAAGGACCGCTAGTTTTTGCAATGTAATACTTTATTCAATGACAGGGAAACCGCATATCATGAACTTAAAAAAAGCTATATTTTGCCTGATGTTGAGTCTATCGGTTAGCCAGTTTGTGGCAGCTTCTTCTCCTGCAGCTCAAGCTGCACTATTGCAGACAGTCCCCCGTCATGCACTTGTTCGTTTGATGACATTTTGTCACAATCCAAAAAATATTTTTTCTCAGTTACGACGTTGGGTCGATAAAAAAGCATTAAGTGCCATTTTTGGATTAGCTTTTAGCTAGGGTTGAACTGCTAGTCCTTTTTTCGTAGTAAAGCGAAGACGGATTAGCTGATAAATCTACGAGCCTTACGGACAGCAAGCTGTTCCATAAAAATAGCCTCAAGAATATTAAGGCGTTGAAGCTTTTGTCTGGATAGCTCAAGTGACTGTGGCCTGAAGCTAAAAATTCGGTTCAAGTAAAACTTACTCATCCATCGGCACCAGGTTTGGTAGCGTTTATGTCTGCGCTTTTCTTGCGCGACTGCTCGCATAAACTGCATCATCGGCTTATCGCAATCATCGACAGTGTGGGCCGTGGTGTACTTTAGTTGAATGCTGTGGACAAGTGCTACGGCAAGCTCGTTCTTGTCTGCGGTTATAAGTTGTGCGAACGACAGGGTGCTGTTCCATGAGCCCCAGTCATTGTTGTTTTTTACTTTATCTTCTAAATATCGGCCGTACCAGCGGATACCACAATAAGCTCCGACCATCCCAATAAATATTAACTTTTTTTTATGACGACTCAGGAATGTGCGATGGTTGCGAGGTGTTTTTATTGTAATATTTGGTGAATTTATTGCTTCTGGTGATACAGGATTTGCGTCGTTTAATTTTTGCCTGTCCGACAAAGGTTGTGTGAAGTCTTGGTCAGTATTGTTTGGCTTGAGAGTCTGTTTGTTGGACGAATTGGCATTGCTTTGCGTAGTGCTGGGAGCTTTAAGCTTTGTCAGGTTGTCTGTTCTGCTGGACGGTGATGAATCGGTAAGATTGGATGGTGATGAATCGGTAAGATTGGATGGTGATGAATCGGTAAGATTGGATGGTGATGAATCGGTCAGATTGGATGGTGATGAATCGGTCAGATTGGATGGTGATGAATCGGTCAAATTGGATGGTGATGAATCGGTCAAATTGGATGGTGATGAATCGGTTAGATTAGATGGTGATGAGTCGGCCATGTTAGATGGTGAGGCATTTGTTGTTGGTTTATTGGCGTTGGCTGTCAAATTATCTAGCTTATTGGCGTTACGGCTTGAAGCATCAATATTCTTGTTTGCAGTTGTTGTGGTAGTTTTGGTGCTGACTGTATTTGGCTTGTTATTATTCTTGGCATTAGCGGTATTTTTGGGGGAGGCTTTTACGTCGACATGGGTCTTTTGTTCTATCTGGTTGTTTGGATGATTGTTGACTATGACATTAATTTGGAGCCTCGAAAAAGCGTCCTTTATTGCTTCTAA
>JABJEI010000015.1 GCA_018663245.1 bacterium | reverse complement strand
TAAAAGTGTAAACAATTTCTAAAGATCTTATTCAATATCCTTAAATGAACTACTTAAAGACTGGATCCCCGTTCAAAGCCGGGGATGACAAGGAAGAAACACTTAGTCTGGCATTGTTTATTGATCTACTTCGCTAAAGCTACGATCCCGCTTCACCAAGGCTTCGCAGGACAAGGATGGCATGCAGGAAAGACGTTTATAAAAATCTTCATTATTAGTTGAACTGTTTGAAGCAACCTAAAAGCGTTAGCTTCCCAGGCTTCGCGTAAAGCTTGGCCGGGCAGGCAAGGAAATATAGCTAGAAAAAGAGAAATTGTAATTAGGGGGAATTAGGGACTGAATTAACAGCCCCTAATAAATGCTCTGTAATAAACTTATAAAGCTCTATGCGATTCATTGCCTGATTATTGTTAGCCACCTCTTTACCGCCACGGAAAAGACGAACCATCGGCACCTTAATTGAACCAAACATCTTTGCAATCTCGGGAGTCTTGCCCACATCAACCTTAATAAAGTTTATTGAGCCACCAAAGCGAGCTGATGCCTGATTGATCAAAGGGAGCATGTGCAAGCAAGATGGGCAGGTCTGAGAATAAAAATCAACTAACAACGGCTTTAAAGAGTCGATCATACGAGTAAGCTGCTTTGCGCTTGTAGCCGTCGGCACAGGTTTAAGTGGCCCTGATTCTCGCACATCGTACAAGTTGGCCTCAATTGTCCCCAAAAAGTCGCTGTTGACTCCAAGCTCATTCAAAAATTCTAACGCATCCAAAGCTGCTTTAATTCCATTACCAGCAGCGATTCCGGCCTGTTGATACACGCGGTCGTGCACATCTCCAGCCGCAAAAACACCTGGTAAGGAAGTTACTTGAGATCGATCTTTGAGGATCAGATAGTTTTGTAAATCAAGGTCAAGCTGGCCAGCAAACATGGCTGTGTTTGGAATGTGACCGATGGCCAAAAATACTCCATCAATGTCCATCTCACTCGACACACCCGTAGCGCTGTCTTGCAATACAACACCTGTCACCTTGTTACCATCACCACTGATGCTGCGAAGTTGCTTACTGCCAATAATCTCAATATTGCTGTAACCAACCAAGCGATCCTTCATATTTGCACTTGCTCTGGCCTGGTTACCACGCATAACAACCCAAACTTTTTTGGCATAAGCGGCCAACTGCATCGCCTCCTCAAAGGCCGAGTCTCCTCCACCTACAACAATAACTTCTTTATCTTTGTAGTAAGGAGCATCACAAATCGCGCATACCGACACGCCGTTACCCCAGTACTTTTTCTCCCCGGGGATGCCAAGAGTGCGTGAATAAGCACCAGTTGCGATAACAAGCGAAAGCGCCTGCAAAGTCTTGCCCTCTTGAGTGTGCACAACAAACGGCCAGCTACCAAAGTCAACCTGTACGGCTGTATCACGAATCATTCGTGCGCCAAACGTCTTAGCCTGATCTCGTAACTGCTTAATAATTTTTGGACCTGTTTGATCTTGAATTCCTGGCCAATTATCTACCTGAGTAGTCGTTGTAAGCAACCCACCCGGCTGATCACCTTCTAAAATCAAGCTTGGCATGTTTGCACGCCCCGCATAAAGCGCAGCACTAAGCCCTGCTGGCCCAGAACCAAGAACCAAAAGTGGCACCACATTTTCGTACTCAGCTCCCTTTGCAAGCCGATACTCATCCTGCGCAACAGGTTCCTGATACAGATGCCTTTGCAAGCCCCACAAAGCAACCAAAATAATTAATAAACCTATGGCTACATACCACAAACGCTTCATAAAATATTTCCCCCCGACAAAAATCGGCTTACATCTATTTTTTTCCAAGATACGGCAGATCGTAACATCCTGCCTAGACTTTATGTGCAAATCGCTTTATTAAAAATAACATAATAAACCTGGCTCATCCTACAAATTTCAGAATGGCAACTAATTGCCAACATTGTTGATCGACGGTATAATTGTAAAATGCGTTACTGCGCTATCTAGCCAATAAAAATGTTTTTACCGCAGGATTCTAAAAAGCAATGAACAACTACATAAACAAGCAAATCAATGAATCAAAGCGGTTATTAAACCTGATCTTGATCGCATTAACTACCATCGCACCTGCTACAATTTTGGCAAATGACGCTAGTCAAATGCACGCACAACAAGCACAAACTGTTAATGCTCAAAAACAGGATCAGGATAACACACCAACAGCCCAAGAAACAGAACAACAAAAACTGTTAATTGATAGTTTTACTCAGACCTATCATTTATTGGGCCAAACAAGCAAAATCACTATCGGCTTGTGGACTCGCTTGGAAACAGGCTGGAAGAAGCTTGAACCAAAAAAATTAAAAACTGTCGGAGCATTCCTACAACTGATAAATCTTGGCCTTTTTGATCTGCAAAACGATCTATACCGCGCACTCATGCAACAAGATCTTGGCATAGTACGCGAAGCAATGGCTAAGCTCAATGAACTTCTATACGCTCTACAAGACGCTACCCAAGACAACTTTGAACAACTGAAACCACCTAGCAACGTCATTGAGAATCTTTCATCAATTGAGGCCTCACAGGTTCCTATTGATGTACTGGAACGCACACAAGAAGCTACGCTCACACTAGAAGACCTCAGACAATACACCGACAGAATAGGTAAAACAACTTTGAGCGGTGTTCATGAATTTTTACATACCTGGCGCGTAAAAAACAAACTGAAAATTGGTGGCTTCCTCATTGGAACTGCAGCATTGTTACTTTATATTTTTGGCCCAGAAACTAACCCTCATTCAAAAATGTCGTGGATCAAAAGAACCCTGGTTGGACACAGCCCGGAAAACGGCTTTGTTCCTAGAGTTGGTCTTGATAACAAAATTATTACCGGAATGCGTTCAGCTGACTGGAACAGCTCATGGTGGCAAATTATACCGAAAATTCATCATCATCTCATACGCCGTGTAGTTTTTAATGATATCGTGCAAACTGATATCATACAGTCAGGAATCGGACCTGCTATCGGCGGCGCAGCTGTCATGGCCGCACCTTACCTGTGGAAACCAACATCAGAATTCGTCTCATCCTGGTCAGACAAAATTTACAACAAGATTTTTGGTGTTGCTAAACCAACAGAAAACTTAATTTTTGAAGACCCAAGCTCATGGAAAGGCTTTGAGGACGAGATGCTCACCGGTGTTGAAGAACATATCGCAACACTGGATATGGTTGCCGATTACTTCATAGACCCAAAAAATAACGCCATGTCAGGCTTGATTCCACCAGTTGGATATCTGATGGCTGGTCCTTCTGGAACAGGCAAAACTCGTCTTGCAAGAGCACTTAAAGATGAAGTAAACAAACGCCTACTCGCAGCTGGCCTATCGCAACGCTGTGAATACTACCCGGTCTCATGTAAAGAGATTGTACAGGACGAAAATTACGGCGGTATCGATGGCATTGTAAGCGCAGCACAGTCACTTGCTCCCTGCATTCTATTCATAGACGAGATCGACCTGCTTGGCCTTCAACGACCAAAACCAGGCTCAGCAAATACTCTATTACAAGAGTTCTTGATTGCACTCAGCAACATTAAAAATGAAGCTGATCTAACAAAGCGAATCGTTGTTATTGCTGCAACTAACCACCCAGAACGACTTGACACAGCACTCCTGAGTGACTCTCGTTTGGGCAAACTTATGACCTTTGAACTCCCAGACCTCGTACGCCGTTGTGACTACTTCCGTAAA
Organism: bacterium; assembly: GCA_018663245.1. GTDB lineage: Bacteria > Babelota > Babeliae > Babelales > JABJEI01 > JABJEI01. The sequence goes on along the minus strand of JABJEI010000015.1, from coordinate 16,501 downwards.
TCAATGAATCATAAAATGGCTCTGCCAACCGATTACATTGATATCGAAAAACTAGCTAGAATGACCAGTGGTTGCTCATACGCAAACATTGAGAGCGTCATGCAAGCTGCACAAACCTACGCAGGTTTCTATGGTGAGTTGGTTACACAAGAACTTATTGAACGTCACGTTTACCAAATCGTCTACAAACTTTACCTACAACAAACACGATTCTTGACCGAGAATGAACGTAATCATGTTCTAGTGTACCAAGCTGGACGAGCTGCAGTTCACATGGCACTCCTACCAGAACAGCAAGTTGAATTTGTGACCGTGCTAAGTCATGACACCAACGTTGTAGAAGACAAAAGCGACATCGTTGCTCAAATCAACAGCACCAACCGTGAGTACGGCCTTGTACAAGTTTACCGCGAAGACGAAACTCTAGGGTCTTTAACACGCGAACAACGAGTCCACGAGCTTACCAGCATGGTTGCAGGTTACATCGCAGAAGAGCTTGAATTCGGCACAACTGCACATGCTTGCAATAACAAAGCAAAAGTTCAGGCCTTTGAAATGGCTCAAGAAATTGAAGCTCAGCATCTGGATCTTGATAATCTACCTGATATCATCAAGGCTCGTATATTTGACCAAGCACAAGAACTTATTACAACGTGCGAACAAGAAGCTCGCAAAACCTTGGAACAAAATAAAGAGACATTTGAAGTAATACGTACATTGCTCAAAGAAAGCCCTTTGGTTACCGGAGAACAAATCTCCTACGTCACAGAGCACAGCAAAGATCTACTTAACATGACGCAAGCGGTAACCGCATAATTAAACTTAACTGAACTAAGCATCCCAGATCCTGTAAATCAAATTGACAGGACCTGGGATGCATGGCATCATAAAGCCACATATCCCCCTTAACTCGAAAGAAAGGACCTGACAACAATGGAATTTTTCAACAAGAATACACGCACTACATTGCTAGTGAGTTTACTGTGCTTAACCGCCGGTTCAACTTTGTGTAAATCTGATCAAAATAAATCTGATCAGCCTCAAGCAACCCAACAATTTGACAATTCACAAGTATATATTGGCCTTGTTGATCGAGTTATTGCACGGCTAGAAGGAATCGGTTCCAACAATAAATGGATAACTGATACCGAACAACAAAAAGCCGCTCTTGAAATCAACAGCTATCTTGAAGACCAAAAAACAATTGCAAAAAATATTAATGGCAATCAAATTGCCGTATTCTGTTACCTGGTTGGTCAACTTACCGATGCTTTGTCCGAAGTTAAAGTAAATTTTGATAACATTCAGATTGCAAAAATTGACAAATCAAGCCATTCAAATGGTAACGAAGCTGCTACACGCTTACTGCAAAAGGCAGCTATTCTTGTAGACGAGTTTGAAGCCGCTACAGAAGAACGCCCCCTTAATTTGTGGGAAACGTTCCAACGCACAACTTCACACACCTTTGAAAACGTAAAAGGCCACAAGGCATTTTACCGAGCAACTCCATACGCTATTTGGTTAGCATACCAATTTGATCAACAGAAAAATGGTCCGTTAAACTCATTCGTCAACAACAACCTTTCAGGTTCTGCAATTGCTGTAAAAGGCATGAACATTGCTTCGTTTGTCTTGGCATCTAGCGCTTTGCATCGTGACTGGAGTGATTTCTGGGAATGGATCGGTAAAAAATACGATAAATACCGTGGAATGTGGCGAGGTGAGCAACCACACTTCTTCTTAAAAAATACAAGCGTTAAACACGGACATAGCTTTGGTGACTTAATTGTACGCCCTGATATACGTGAATCTCTTGATACGTACATCGACTACGCAAGTAACACCGTTGCAAACGATGACCAAGATATCAAAATTGATCGCTTGGTAATGATCGATGGACCAAACCCTACAGCAATTGTTGAAGCGGTTACCAAAGAAATCGAACGTAATATCAAAGTAGTAAAACCTAGATTTGAAGCTAAATACTTCAGCGCAGAAGCTGCAGAGTTCTCTAGAATGAGCAACGATTCATTCTCAGATAAAATTCTTGAAGCTGGTGTTGTTTGTGTCCTTATCAAAAGGTCTGGCGTTACAGCTCGTAACTCACACGACCGAGCAAAACTGCTAGAGAAGATTTACACAATCAAGCGCCTTAATAAGCCAATAATCATCTTTGTGCATACTAACAACAAAGAAGATGCTCGATACTTGGGTACAATTACTTCATCTGTCGCACATCTAAGCTTAGAATTACCAACACAGGACGAGATTGTACAGTGGTTTACCAATGACATGAATCGTCGCTGCATCAACAAAGATCGTTTTGACCTTGAAGCAATTGCCAAACTTTACGATGGCATGACCTTCAAAGAAATCAAAGAAGCATTTGGCCGCGCACTATGTGTCGCTCGTCGAACAAAAACACCGCTAAGCTCAGAACAGCTTGAGCTATCAATCGGAAATAAATAAATCTACTAAGTTCTTTTTAAGAATTTAGTAGTAAAGAGAGGCCTTGGGGTGATGTTTCCAGGGCCTCTTTTTTTGTCCAATTTTTTTAAACTAAATTTATCAGATTAGCTTGTACGAATAATCGTCAATCATGTCTAAGCGTTGTTTGTAGCGTCCGCCTATAAATTGCGCCTGATTCCAAGCCTTAATAATCTCGCAAGCGACATTCAGGTCAACAGAATCGGCAGGAACTACTAGAACATTCACATTGTCATGCTCTTTGGCCATGGCTGCCATACTTGGAGTATGGGCAACAGCAGCAAAAACACCTGACTGTCGGTTCAAGGCAATCGCCATACCAACCCCACTACCACACAACGCAACACCGCACGCTGCACCACCTACCACAACTTCTTGCGCTATCAATCGAGCATAGACAGGATAGTCTGAGCGATCTTGATTAAAGGCTCCAACATCGGACCATTGCCAATCAGGTAGCTGTTTTTTGAGCTGCTCTTTAAGTTTATAGCCTCGATGATCTGCACCTATGGCAATCATCGTCGCGTAGCCTTAGCTCGTTTTTTCAAAGTTTGTGATTTGGGCTTCCACTCAAATTTAGTGCTGTATTTACCGGACATAAACATTAACTCTACCGTCTCACCCCGCTTAAGTGGACCGGAGCCAACATCAAACGTTACTTGATAAGTATTTTTGTATCTTGTTAGATGCTTACCAAAAAACTTTTGATATTGTTTTGGCAAATCAACTTCTTCGACCTTATTCGCTTTATGCCCCTTACCGTCAATTATTAACGATGGGGTCCAACCTTTTTCGGTATTATTAATTGCCAAGCGCATATCTTTGTATATAAGTGGTGTCAGAACATAAAAGACAGTCTGTTTTGCGGCCTTATCAAGCTCTTCTTTTTCGGTACGTTCTCTAAGGCCAGCCGGATTACCGTTGTCCCGTGCGTACACTTTTGCGTAAGTTTTTAGTACATAATCGTCAAGCATCAAAGCATCGAATGACCCGACCCAAGACAGCTCATCACGGACCACTCTACTTTTAACTACGCTCTCAACATTTTCATCTTTTTTCTCTTCTTTGATGTCAACCTGCTTGATAGCGTCCTTCACGTAGGGCACGTATCGCGAGCATGAAGGAATAAAAGCAAAAAGTGGCAAAAAAGCGATTAGTTTTTTCTTCATACTCTCTCCAGTTTATGATCTGGCTATGGCAAGATGCACAACCATGATGTAGCCTAAAAAAAAGCCAGACTATTTACAAGGAACACAACTATGCTTAATCGCTTTTCTTTTTTACTTGCATGGAGATACCTGAAGAGTCGATCAATCGGCTCCTCAATTAATGCTATGGTACTGATTAGTTTTTTTAGCATCTTCTTAAGCAGCTTTGCTCTAACATTAGTAACCGGTGTTATGAACGGCTTTGAAAGCAGTACAAGAAAAAAACTTCAAGGAATCAATGCCGACCTTACTGTTAACGCCAGAGGGCAAGAATTAAATACAACAGCGATCACAAGCGTTCTGCGAGAGCAAGCCGGTAGTCTTATTGATTCAATGAGCTCTGTTAGCAATCAGTACGTTATAATACGTGACCAAGATGACTCCTCAATCAACGTCACACAGATGTACGCTATAAATCCACATACCGAAACAAAAACAACCACCCTCGGCTCAACAATCTTAAATCCAACCAACACCACACTCGAGAACATTGTAGTCAAAGAGGGCATACTTGTTGGCGATGTGATTGCACGCAATCAAGGACTTGTAGTCGGGGACGAAATTGAACTTCTGTATCTTGACAATTCTAGCTCCCAATCCCAAACAGTACATCTAGAAAAAACATACGCTCAGGTATCAGGAATTTTTTCTAGTGGTTTAGAAGAGCTTGATGAGCATACAATTTTTTGCTCTCGAAACTTTTTTGCAACAATGTGGCCAGATCAAGATCCAACGGAATTAAAGATAAAATTGAAAGCAGGTATAAACCCAAATTTAGCGCAAAAAAAAATATCAACGCTTTTGGCTGGACTACAAGTAAGACGGTGGGAGCAATTTTACCCCGCTATTATCTCGGCCCTTATGTTAGAAAAATACGCTATGTTTTTTATTTTGATACTGATCATGCTCGTGGCCTGTACCACAATTGTCTCACTAATGTTTATGCAAATAACGAGACGAACCAGAGATATTGCTATTCTGCGTTCCATGGGCGCGGGACCCGGAATGATCAGAGCTATTTTCACGCTCTACGGGCTTTTGATTACCACCGTTGCAACAACCCTTGGCATTGCTATAGCAACGCTCATCGGGACAATTGTTTCATACTATCGACTTATTAAACTACCGGATGCGTACTTTGTAACGCACTTACCAATCGACATACAACCTTGGTGGATTGTAGCAATTTTTGTACTGTGCATTTTTATGAGCCTGTGCGCCATACTTCTGCCACTTACTAGACTAAACAATCATAGCCTGGCAGAAATCATCAAAGCTGATCAATAAGTCATATTACAACTAATTTCTCAACCTACCGGACAAAATCCAAGCATGTGAAGTCCATTTTCAAGGTGCTCATTAAAGGCTTCATCTTGATTTGCAAGATCTTGGCCATGAACAAAAATCAACAAGCCTTGATTACCATGCTTAAGTGACCAGACGCGGACCGAAGGAGCCTCTAAGCCAAGTTTTTGTGCAATCTGCTCAATTAATTCATGATCCTTTTGCTCAGAACGTTTTATACTAGCAGTGCTTGTTTCCCGTACTTTTTGATTAAAAGCACAATGCTCCAGATGTTTAGTGAAAACAGACGGGTCATTTACTACGGATTCATCGCCTTCAAACTGCTCATCCTGAGCATAACCAGCAACACCACGGAAACAATCAAAATCTGGATTATCAACAAAGTAAGCCGCCTTAATGATGTTAAAGCAGTCGCTGTTACAGAGTTCGTGAAGCACATACTCTGTGACATTATCAAACTCATGTAGCGCTATGATTTTTCGGGGTAACCGACTCAAATTCTGCAATAAATGGGTGTAATCATTGCCATTCTTTTTTTGCTCCATAACGCTCTTCCTTTTATTCAACAATTAATAAACTCTCCTTAAGAAAACATACACTACTTACTCCATATGTAACGTATGTTCCTCATTACGATCATAACAGAGCAGAATAAAAAAAATCAACTGGGGCAAAGTTGTTGATAAAGAGGGGACTTATAAGTTATTATTAAGTTTGGGACCGTTTTGTTGGTAATAAGGACTAAGCCCTAATGAATGGCATTTTTCCGTTTTTGTTTTCTTTATTTGTTTTATTAAATTGCCCGGCCAATTCACTCGCAATCCGCAGTATATGGCGCCCATCAACTATGCACACTCCACGCATAGAAGCCCATTGGCAAGATAAAAAAAACAAAACATTTGTTCTGCACAATCCATGCTTACGAGCAACAATTTTTAATATATTTGATCCTGAATATCTGGACTCTAACCTACTCAATCACCACACAACTATTACACCACGCAACTCAAGACAATCGTCTATGTCTACAAAAGACCTAGATGATTTGATAAATAATTTGGTGGACGAAATTCGTGCAGGCAAAAAACGTTACACCAATTTTAGAATCCTAAAAGGCCGTGACTACAATCGTAGGCTCAAATCTGGCTCGCTAATTCTTGCAAGCAATGATTATGATATTGTTGTAAAACTGTTTCTTGAAACACCTCACGGACTTATGCATCCGTTTTCAAAAGGATTTGAACCAGCCTGCATGTTCCTCATGAATGGCGGAATTTCCCGTCATTTAGCTGGCTTTACACGTATAAAAAATCGACACCTCATTTCCAACTTGTTGGAAGATTGCCCTGAATGGAACAAGCGTATAATCATACCCCGCAAGTGGTACTGGCTACCAAAAAAATCTCGCTCAATTACAATAACTGGGCACAACATGGGCAGCAAAGAGCCACTATCCATGACAATTCCTAGCACCTACGCTATAGTTTGCGATGCAATAAACGTTGACCGATCGCTAAGTCACTTCAATAAAAAAGACCGTGATATCGGCCTAGAATTGTTTAACATGCTAGAAAACAAACTTGACCCTAAAATTATGAACTTTATGTACGAAAAAGAAACCGGCAATATCGCACTTGTCGACACAGAAGACTTCCCAGTTCTAATCGGACTAAGACATAAAAAATGTCCAAAAAGGTATACCGGCTGGTATCTATCAATCGGGAACAAATATCTTAAAGACTGTCTGTTCACAGACAAGAAAAAGCGCCTAAAACTACAACAGATCGCTCTGCTACATTAAAAGACGCTCGATGGATCTAATGTCATCAAAGTAACTAGCATCGGTATTTTGTAACTCTTTAATTTTTTCAACTGCATGAGTCACAGTTGTATGATCTTTACGATCTAGACTTGCGGCTATCTCGCGCAATGATTTGCTCGTTTTGTGTTTCATCAAGAACATAGCAACCTGTCGAGCCCGTACAATATCCTTTGTACGTTTATTAGAACACATCTCGTCAGCACCAAATCCATAAAATCTACCAACAACTCGCATGATGTCACGCATAGAGAGACCGTTATTTTTTTTCTCTGTTTCACGCTCAAGTACTTTTGCTGCCAGTTCAACAGTTATCGGCTTATTGGTTAATGATGCAAAAGCAAGAACTCGAATAAATGCACCTTCAAGCTCGCGAATGTTAGATTTAATTGAGGCGGCAATGTAATGAGCCACACTGTCATCAATAATTGAACCATGCACACTGGCCTTACGCTTAACGATGGCCACCTTTATCTCAAGGCTGGGCGCATTTATATCTGTTACCAATCCTGATGCTAAACGAGATCGCAAACGATCAGCCAAGCCCTGAATATCGCTCGGGAACATATCGGAAGAAAACACTAACTGCTTGCGAGCGTCATACAATGCATTGAAGATATGGAAAAAAGCTTCTTGCGTCTGATTTTTGTTAGAAATAAACTGAATATCATCGATTAACAAAACATCTACGTTCTGATATTTATCACGGAACTGATGCACACGATCAAACCTGATCGCATTAATAAATTCATTCACAAAACGATCAGCCGGCTGATACAACACATTAACTCTTGGCTGGTCATCAACAATCTTATTGCCAATTGCATGCAAGAGATGTGTTTTACCAAGGCCAGAGTCTGCATAAACAAAAAGTGGATTGTACAGTTGCCCTGGACGATCCGCCACAGCCTGGGCTGCCGAATGTGCCAGCATGTTGCTTGGGCCAGTAACAAAAGTGTCGAACCGGTAATTTTCATTAAGAGTGTGCTGGCGTCTTCGAGATGTAATAGGCATCAAACTGTTTGCGTCATCCTTGATGGGAACAGCAGCAATAATGCTGTTATTATTTTTGGCCTGGACCTCAGGCTCAATTTTGGCAGCCGACTCTTTTGGCTTGCTAGCATCAATAATGGAAACCTGAACATCGGTAACATGCAAAAGTCGTGCAAGGTGTTTTTTGAGCATTGGAACGTAATTCTTATAAACCCAGTCACGCACAAATGCATTTGGAGCTCGTAGATGAACAAGACGTTTGTTAACGTCCCACTCATGAAGCACGATTGCCTTAAGCCATGTTTCCACGACTCGACTACCAGCCTCTTCGCGGACAATGTTTAAGAGCTCTGTCCAAACCTGTTCCACAGACCACCTAAATAAAAAAACTATGTTCTAAAGACACCCTAAGGTTCTCAGATTTTGGCACAAAAAACGCGTCGGCGCAAGGGAGCGCTACCCAACAGGCTCACCTGTTTGTATGGCACGCTTAAGGCGATTAGCCCCATTAGTATTACCAACCAATAGAAATGAGCGTAGTATATTTCGCTCATCAAAAATTAATTTATGGTACCAATCATCACCCGTTGTCACACGTACGTTGTAACCATCAGGAACATTGTTCACGTTACCACAGGTCACAAACTGTACACCAAAAAAAGCTGAACTGGTCAAAACCAAAGCACCTGGATACCGCTTAGGCAAACCAGCCATGTTGTGAGCTGCCGTAACGCCCTGAAGCATTGCATCTGGCCACGTAGAGCTGGGAACCCGCAATCCAGTGATAATGTCTCGTACCTTTACACAGTCCCCACCAGCAAAAATTGATGGGTTAGAAGTCTGCTGATTATCATCAACACACAAATAATCTCCATCCATATCAAGGCCAGCTTTTCGGGCAAATTTGGTGTTAACTTGGGCTCCGGCGGCATTGACTACCAAGTCAGCCTCAAGCGTTGCACCTGAGCTCAATATAACGCTCTTGTTCATAAGTTGTGTCACCCTGTCATCCGCATACAGACAACCGCCTCGCTGTTGCAAGTACTTCAATATCAATTGCGAACCTTGCCAGTCAACCTGACTTGGCAATAGCTGCGAGTTAGATTCAACAATCGAGACCTCTAGCCCCCGAGAAAGAAGACCATCGGCACACTCCAAACCACTTAATCCTGCGCCAATTACAACAGTCTTACGAGCTTTATTTGTATTGATGAAATTAATCAGATCAGCAGCGTGTTTAAGTCCATGGAAATAAAAAAGAGGCAAACTATCTTGAGCTTCAACAAGCTTTAAATCTCTTGGACTAGTTCCAGTTCCAATAAAAAGCCGATCGTAGTTAAGCGTACTTCCATCAAAAAAAGTAATACGCTTATCCTCGGGTTCAAGTTTGATTACTCGAGAAGAAAGCCTTAAGTCGATGTTATGTTTTGTAAAGAATTTTTGCGGCCGTGTATATACACGATCGATGCCAATTTTTTGCAGCAACCAATCGTCCAAAAAGCATTTATTGTACGGCATAGCCGCTTCATCAGAAATACAGGTAATTTTTGCATCGGGAGCCAAAAGAGATAATTTTGAAATTACTCCCATACCAGCTGCCGATGTTCCAATAATGACGTAATGCATAGTTTTCTGACCAGTACGGCCAAACTCCCTATAAAGAAATTTCACCACATATACTTGGCAAACAACGACAACTCACGACGGTAGATGGCCTGTCATTCGAAGCTTTACGCGAAGAATGGCACGCCCGACAGGATTCGAACCTGTGGCCTACAGATTAGGAATCTGTTGCTCTATCCGACTGAGCTACGGGCGCCTAATAACCAAAGCTTACTGATCTAATTGAAACTTGAGCAAGAACTTGCCCTGCTCTGCGAAGCCTTTGACTAATAATGGCACGCCCGGTAGGACTCGAACCTACAACCGACGGATTCGAAGTCCGTTACTCTATCCAATTGAGCTACGGGCGCATCTAATTGTTTTTATTGTACTACAAATCGAGATCTGTGACCAGAACTATTCAACCCGATCATCACCCAATATACGTTCAAAATAAGCGACAAATTCTTTGTTGCCCTGTGCCCCAAAAATTGGTGAATCAACAATTCCCTGAAAGGAAAAACCAAACACCTTAATACCGTCTACAACACTATTAACAACCTGTTCTCGCAAAGCCTCATCTTTAATAACTCCACGTCTGTTAACAGAACCACGAGGAGCCTCAAATTGTGGCTTTATAAGCACAAGAAGTCGACCATCAGGTTTGAGAATCCTACAAACCGCATCCATCACTTTGATGATAGAAATAAAAGAAAGATCAAGCGTTACCAAATCAACAGGCTCGCCAACCGTTTCAAGATGCCGAAGGTTAGTCCGCTCCATAACAATGACTCGATCGTCGTTACAAATTTTTTCGTGTACCTGTCCATAACCAACGTCAACACCGTACACCTTGCGAGCTCCCCGTTGCAGCATGCAATCGGTAAACCCACCAGTTGAAAGCCCTGCGTCCATAACAACTAAGTTAGTAACATCGATATCAAATTTATTCAGTGCGGCTTCAATCTTAAAGCCTGCGCGAGAAACAAATTTGGGCTCTTCAACTATCAACTCAATAGGCAAGCTAGGATTAAGAATTGTTCCAGGTTTTGTTTGAACCTGTCCATCAACGCGAGCCTTGCCCTGCATAATCCAACTTTGAATCTGACGTCGTGAATACTCTGGATACTTTTCTGACAAAATTAGGTCTAGTCGTTCTTTTTTGCTCATGGTCATTCCATTCAATACTTCAGCTATCTGCACCCTTTTACCATGTCAGATTTTGGCCTAATTGTAAAAAAAGTACAATCACAAACCAGTTGTAAATATAACAATTGCCACTCATAAAATTTGTACCTAGAAGGTATCGTACGCTTTTTAGATCAAAATTGTTTTCTTTCTTTATCAACACAGGCATTGAGTTTCAATTATAAAATCTTCTACACTAACAATATGAATATTTTAGACTCTTGGAGTAGTAATGAAACGTTTATTTTTGGCCATGTTGGTAGCTGTAGGACTTATTGCGATAGGTAACGCAGTGAATAAAAACTCATCAAAAGGCTCTGCTAGTTCCAGCTCAAATTCCCCCCTCTCAAACATTAAAAATATTGTTAACAAAGATTCACAAGAGTCCGTCCAAGATTTGATTAAAGAGCAGCAGAAGGTGGTAATGCGCCTTTACTGGGACCAGGATGAGCAAAAGGAACGGTATTCAGAAATAACGGCCGCAATGTTACCGTTTGCCGTACATCTGAAAAGCTTGTTCGAAACCTACGAAGAAGACCTTGAACAGAGTGATGATGATTTTGCATCACTCTTTATCACAATATCAGATAAGATTTTTGACGATAATAACAATATTGTTTCGCGATCTAGGGTTTATGAAAAAAGCGTAAGACTGTTCGTAGATATCCTGAAAATGCTTGTTTCCAAGAAAAGAGAGGTTCAAATTGTCGACAAAATTATTAGCATGGTTGACAGTAGTGACGAAGAGCTCATTGTCGATACGTTATTTTTAGCCGATTATTGTAATTCTAAGCTGACGATTGCGTCGCTTCAAAAAGCCTTAATTTTACTTTGTGGGCCTCAACATTTTGATCACAATGTTGGTCCATTTTCAAAGAATGTTACAGAACAAATTAAGAATGATTTGCTGTTGGATCGCTTGCCAGCTAACTTTAAAATTACGCCATTGGAGCTTAAGGGCCCCGATGAGGATAAACTTATTTCCTGGAGTCCAAACAGAGAATTTTTGATTATTGGGTTACGTAATGAATTACGTTTGTTTGACTCTAAAGGAACAAAGATCTGGACCAAGAAAAATCTTTCGACTTTTTTAAATGGATGGAACCCAAACAGCACATTTTTGACCGTCGGACCCTCTAGTAATCTTTATAAAGTTAGTTTGCTTAATATGCATGGAAACACGGTCTGGAGCAAGACTTTTGATGATTATGTTCATGAGGCTAAATGGAGCCCAGATGGCAAAAATTTGGCCATTTCACTACGTTCCAATGGATTGTATGTGTTTAATACACAGGGTAAAAATATTTGGATAAATAAAGATTATTCTTGGTTAAATTACTGGCATCCAAACAATAAATTTTTGGCCGCCATGTTCGCAGATGGAGTAAGCTTATTAGACGATCATGGAAAAGAAGTTTGGAAAACAACATTTAATGATGGAGTTCGGTCAGCAAGCTGGAGCTCCAATGGCAAATTATTAGCGGTTCAATCTACTTTTAATAAATTATATTTGTTGAATGCTCACGGTAAGGTGATCTTGACCAAAGATTTTGGCGATAGGATTAAGTCAATTTCCTGGAGCCCAGACGACAATTTCTTAGCTGTAGGGCTTAATAATGGCATAATCTTACTTGATTCAAATGGTAAAACACTCTGGACCAACCAAAAAGCACAATTTAGATATACCAGACTTTTTGATGAAACTAAGCAAATTACCTGGAGCCCAGATGGAAAGTTGTTGGCTGCTAGGTACCATAATAGAGTTAGCTTGTTTAATACGAAGGGGAAAAAAATATGGACCGAAATATTTGATGATAAAACTAAACAGATTACCTGGAACCCTAATGACCGGATTTTGACTGTTGTGTTCCATAATAAAGCACTTTTGTTTGATTTTACGCTTGATTTAGCATCTAATGGTATCATATTAATATGGCTTCTAAAAAATTTACAAAGTCCCCAGGAACTGAATGAAGCATATTTGCCTCTTTTAACAAACCTCTCTTTAGCTGGACAACAATTGTCGCTTGAACTGATTGAGGAAAGAAAAAAAGCTTTAAAAGCAAACGAAACATTCATTAAAACTTTGAAACTTAATGTAATACTTGATGAGGCACTTGAGATGTTTGATTCCGATACAGAAGATTAAGATGGCATACAGCACCGGCGCAACCAAAGGCGAATACTAATTATTCGAAGTATAAACCATAAAACTTATCGTTAGTTTTTACGCAATTTTCCCGTACTATAGACCAATAATAGCCAGGATTTTCTGGCCTAAGTTCTGTTTTTATAAACCACATAACAGCCTTCGTCCTAATTTTGGACTTTAGGATAAACAGTGAAGCTCTATTTAAGCTTACTCTTCCAATCATTAGGCAAAAATCCAGTCTTTGGCTCTGCAATTGTCTTATACTCCCAAACCTCATCTATATCCATTTCCCTTACCTGCCACACATCATTAGCCGTTTCTTCAATATAAATACCATAGCCGTACGAAGAAGGTTGCTGATCGTATAAATCAATCAACTGATTAGCGAGATCTATAAAACCTTTCTTGGTTGTTCTGAAAGGGTAATAATTTGGATCATCCTTAAAACTTAGTCGTTCTTCAGCCTTTAAGCCATCCTTTTTACAACCAATATAAACGTAAGGCTCAGCAGTGAAAATATAAAACTCTCCCAAAATACCCTCTATATTTTCATGATGAACAATCTTGAATAAGCCGTCCATCTTAGAGCCTTCAATTATTCCCGATAAGAATGCCCATAAATAGCCAATTCCCTTGTCATTTGAGCGAGCAAGCATCACATAACAGCTATCTATACCAGGATGAACACATAATAACCTCATTGCTTAATCCTTATGATATTTTTATAAAAATTTTCGTAGCAAGATAATACTTTTCTGCATATAATTGTTACAGTTCAAAACTAATTTTAATCATGCTTTACGAGTATTCTATAATGCTTAAGCTCCCTCCAAGTCATAGCCTTAAGTTGCCAATAGTCGGTTGCCACCTCTTCAATGTAAATACCATCTAGATTCTGATCTAGCACATCAATCAATTGCCATGCTAAATCAACAAATCCTTGCTTGGTTGTTCTAAAGAAGTATTGAGAGTCATCTTTTAATGCCAAGCATTGCTCAAAGGTAAAGTTACTATAAGAGGAACCTATATAAAGATTTGAATCAACAACAAAAATTGCTTCATCTAAGCATGATTCATCTTTCAAAACAGCCTTGAGCAATAAACGAATTTTTAACCTAAACTTGGACATCAGTTTCCACAAAAACTTCAATGAATCATCTGAACAGACAAGCACTTCATATTTATCATAACGACAAGTCCTATCAACAATTAACATTCTCACAACAGTCCAGTTTCACTTAATACTTTTAAACAACATTAAAACTACGCTCTTAATTATTCGTTACATCATCTGGCAACAGACTTGTAACTGGATCTGCAATCGCCTTGTAATGCACAACCTCTTTCTCCGTCATCGGCTTAACCTCCCATAGATCTGTGGAAATCTCTTTAATCGAAATTCCCGGAGGTTGCTTTTCATGCACCTTCGCCCATTGCTGTACCAAATCAATAAAACCTTGTTTCGTTGTTTTGAATAAATACCTAGGATCATCCCTCAAAATAATGCGCTGCTCCCATGTCAGATCATCAAAAGTAAAACCTATGTAAATATTTGGTTCAACCGTAATAATGTAGCTCAATTCAGAGCCCCCGCAGATATCACTCTCCTTAATCATCTTAAGCAAACAATTAACCTTTACCTCTGACAAACAAAGCCCAAGGATAGCTGTATCTTCCCCAGAGCTCGCTATGTAGTCATAATCATATCTGTCTGTATTGCGCTCCATCTTTACACATTTCATGGCACTTGAATCCTCAAAATTATATTTTATATTCTCGGGTAAAAGGTCTCAATGAACAATCCCGACGATCGCGATATAGCAATCATTTCTATTTCTAGACCAGCTATCGTCTTGCCTCGCAATCGCACTTTATTTTTTTGTAAAATCTTTTTATAAGTTATATTTTCCAATGCCTCACAAAAAGCCTGCGCAATTTGTTCAGCTGTCCAATCATCACCAAAGTAACTCTTCCCCTCAAAATAGGAGCTATTAAGTAGCTTCGCATTACCCTTGTAACAACCGTCAATCCCCTTCTCGATATCTTCCACTTCAAGTACGCCAGCCTTTTTTAATAAACCTTTGCGGTCCCAGTGCCCACCAGAGATATTTTTAGCTCCATTACATTTTTGATCAAAGACATGTTCCACATCAACCAATGTAATTTCTATACCTTCTAACTTGCCTGCAATACCAGTTGGTGAATGTACTATTAGAACATTTTGATTAATAAGCTCTTGAACAAGTTGTGCTTGATATCTATTACATTGAATTAAAGGCTTATCCTCAAGTATTTTACCTGGCATAATTTCGCAGTTTGTCTCATACAATCGTAATTGGCTGTTTAGTCGGGCCACTCCACCAGCTTCACCAAGATGATCTTCCAAGATAAATCGTTTAAAGGCCTCGCCAGAAAATCGTTTACGAAAAATTTGAAGTGCCATTTTTTGCGCTGATGTTGGTGTTTTACCACGAGTATTGTGCTGCAAACTAGAGCGAAACACCTTCAATGCTTCAGGGGTTGCCCAGTAAGTTTCTGAGCTTTCCAGCAGGGTGCATTTTTTTATGGTGCCAGATTTATCTACGTGCATTTGCATGCGCAGACCAGCATTTGTTGAGCATTCGATGTTGAATGACCCATCGCCGCAGGCAATAGTCTTATCGATGTTGCAACAACCCTGGGCAATCTGGTCAAGAACAACCTCTGCGTCCCAACTTGTGGGAAACATTAATTTTGTCTGAGTAACGCCATTGGTAGTTTTCACGTGTGCCCTGGTCATGCCCGTTGCAAGATCAACATGCTCCACCTCATAATCAAGCAGCCCAAGCCGACGATACAAGCCACCCGGGTCGATATGCCCACCCTGAATAGAATTCTTTTTTAGCTCCGGCGCCTCAATCTTAAATAAAGATTGTGAATTAATTCTAAATCGCGAAGCTCCCTGTTGCTGCAACACAACAGGACACCGAATCTGATCGTTAAAATTAATGACCAATCTTCTAAATGATTCGCCTACAGGCATTATGAGTGAATTTTGTCTCTGAATAAGCAGACCATTATCTGCTGCAATTTTATACAATTCTTTGAACGGTTTACCGTTGAAACCTCTTCGCTTGGCCCAAATAGTGTCGGCCCATTTCGACTCCTGTGAACTGGCATATTTGGCCAGCCTAGCCGATTGTTCTGTCGAGGCCCCGCCTTTTTTAATTGATTGCGCTATCGGGCAGCCATTTTTACCAACATTGTGCCCCATCTCTTTAAGCGCTTCATGCATTGTAAGTTTGCGATAACCTTTTCCAGTAAACCCTCGCGTCACTGTTTTACCTTCATGAGTAAAACTAACGCCCCTAGCTACAGAGTTTTCTTCCTCAAAAAAAACGCCTGCATTGTTACAAAACAGATCGCAGACATTTTTGGAAGCTTCAGGGTGGCTGAGGTTGGTTCGACAGACCCACGGCTTGCCCCGACGCACAGTTTTTATGACCTGACAAAACCGACCAATCATATAATAATCAGTCAGCAAATGACCAGCCACTAGCGCAACATCGTGCAGCTTTTCTGGCATTGGTTTATTCCATTCAGAAAGCACCAACCGCTTTAGCGCTGCCTCCTTTGGTCCATATTTTGCCCGATGTGCTCGCCATAGCTCTTTAACTTCACCAATACGACCTGTCAGTGCAAACTCTGCAACGCGTGGAAGGGGGAAATAATCGATCATAAAACATGCAATGTTGCTGGCCATCTGTG
>JABJEI010000024.1 GCA_018663245.1 bacterium | reverse complement strand
TGGTAAAGATGGACTTGTTTTGGAAAGTCAGGTGTAGATGGATTACGCGAAGCTTGTATCGCATTCACAGGTAGGTTTTGGATAGGAAAAAGCGCTATCTTCCTCTGTCATCCTCGTGAATACGGGGATCCAGTCTTTCAGAATCTCATTTAAAAAATGTATAAACTATGTAAACATTTTCTACGCATAGCTGTGCTTTACGAATAATTATTTATAATGCTGGATCCCCGTATTCACGAGGATGACAGGGAGGTTTCTTATGCAAAATAAAGCTTTTATAATTCCGTTGAAATCATTTGTGTAGAAGCCATAGCTGCAGCATGTGGCGATCCAGCATGCTTATGCACAAAGTCTTGAATTTGATCTAACAAAAAACGAAGACGCTTAGGGTCGGATTCAAAGTCAGTATTTGCATCCAAAACAAGGACGGGTGTTTTTGCAAGGCTAGGAAGTAGGTCAGTTTTGTCTACCAGCATCTGTTCATGCTTGATGTGTATTTGCTTTAGGTAGTCATGCATCTGCTGCTCTTCTTCTTTGCGAGAGCGTATTAGAGTGCGTCGGTAGGCAACTTCAGGCTGTGTTCTAAGGTAAATAAAGCCACGTGGCGCTTTGCAACGATCTCTAATCAAAAGATTGAACCATCCCAAATGTATGGACCATTCCATTGCCGACATAAAGCCTTGCTCTTTGCCGTTGACCGCAAAGCAGTAGTGGCCAGAATATACAGATCGCTCAATTATTCTAAATGGATTGTCATTTTCTTGGTCACGCATGTGGGTACGTGTACGGCAGGCCATAGCAAAGTTCTCGAAGGTGAATGACCATCGCTTGGTGTCAGAGTAAAACTGCTGCAATAGCGATGTGCCACCGATCTTTTTTTGGAACACCTCAACAACAGGTTCCTGCTGTGTTTCCAAGTACGGTAGGTGCTTCTCGATTAATCGTAAGAACGTTGATTTTCCAGAACCTATGTTGCCTTCAAGAATAAACATGACCTAATTATTCCTTTTATTTTGTTTAAAACCTGCTCCAAGCTCTCTGTCAGCTTAGTATCTATTGTAGCTGAAATCTAAATAAGTTCTTAAAAAACTTAGTTAATTTCGGTGCCAGTTGTTCTTGTTATTTTGTTGGTAATATGGCTTGGAATATACTCTAGTTAATTGTGAATTATGCACTTTTAAGCCGGAGTTGTTGCATGGTAGAGATGATTTGTGCTTATGAGCTACATTATTATTTGAGCTGTTGTTAATTGGTAATAGTGCGGTTCTTTTGTTTGTTTGGTTGGATTTGAAATTGATTGTCGGTATGTGTGCTGATTGAGTCGAGTTCTTTTTTGGTTCTGGCTTGTTAGGTGTCTTTGAGTAGTTATTTGAGAAATGTTTCTTGTTATTTGCTCGTCTTTTATCAAAGTGGAAGTTACGAAACGTCTTTCCACCGCTTCTATTTTTCCCTTTTCCTGCATTTAGTGCTGCAATTGGCATAAGTAGAATAATTAATAACCAATTTTTCATGATGAGCTTCCTGTTTGTCTTGATAAAATTTGAAGTTTCTAAGCGACATGCTTAGCTTGATTATTTTAGGAACTAGGATTGATTCGGTCAAGCAAATTGAGGTTTGAAGGCTGTTTTTTTTGATTAGTGCCTAGGATGAGTCATCGATTTACTCTTGAAGAAGTTCAAAGGTAAATCGATGATTTTACATGATCTATTTTGTTTAGTTATTGAAATCGTACTTTTCATCAGATGGTTTATATATTTTATTATAGGTCATGCTTGTTGACCTTGTTCTGACTAGGTTGGAGCTGTTTGACCAGTTGTTGTCGTCTTTGTGTAGGGATGTAAATTTGGTAAGTGGCGAGGTTGGGCTGATAATTTTTAAGCTTCTATTGCGCCAATTGTTAGTACTTGAACATTTATAAGTATGAGGAACATTTTTTGGTGGTGTAGAGTTTGATCTGGTTCGGAATGGACTGGTCCATTTCGAGCTTGTTAGTTTAGGGTTTTCTCGCCAATATTTAGAGAGCTCTAAGCGCTGACTGTTGCGCCAGTTGTTGTTAGTTTTTAAATTGCCTTTTGTCGAAGGTGCGCTGTTTGGGCGACCTGCATTACGCCAGCTACTGTTTAAAGTTCGTTGATCATTATTAATTGATATTATTGAGCACGAAAAGTTATTTTCAAGCCTTAGATGCCTACGTCTTATTTTTTTGTCAGGACTTATTGAGTCTGGAATGTTAATGCAAATGTTTTTATTTAGATCAGCTTCGCAATCAGTTTTAATTTGAAGAAGTAGATCTTTTTTGTATACGAGTCTTGGCTTTAAATTTGAGCTAGAACCTTTTATCTCGTTATTAGTCGATATGACTGGGACTTGTTGTTGTGTTGCATTAGGATAGATGGCTGTTTGCTTGGCGGATTTTTTATTAAGGTTGGCCAGTCTATTGCGCTCGATTTTCTTTGTATGCTGTTTTTTACTACGTTCAGCCTTAACTTTTAGGTATCTAAGGTATTCTTTTCTGCTTAGGTTATGTTTTTTATTTTTTCCACGATGATTTTTTGTTTTGCTTTTGTTGCCACGACGTTTTCCCTTACCCCCGGCATTTAGTGCCGCAATTGGTATGAGAAGAATGATTAGTAACCAGTTTTTCATGGAATGCCTTTTTGTGTTGATAAGTTTCGATTCCCCAAGCGACACACTTATCGCGACCATTATCCTACGAGTTTGAACTGGCCCAGTCAAGAGAGTTGAGGTTTGAAGCTACTGATTTGATTTGGCCCTGCTGGTCGGTGTTTATACTAAAATACGTTTGATATTATTGTTGAGTCTGGTTGGTATTTCATTTTGTCTAACGCCTGCGCACAGGGCAAGGTCGTTTATGCGAATGCCGTCATAGTCACCAATCAAAGTGACGACATCTTCTACACAAACATTGGGTATATCGGTTACATCAAAAGTTACTAAGTTCATGCTAACCTCGCCAATAAGTGGTGCTAGTCGTCCCTTTATCATAGCACATGCCTTGTTAGAAATCGCGTGAGGGTAACCGTCGTAGTAGCCGATGGGTAGTGTTGCGACTACGGTGGTGCGAGGAGCCTTCCAGGAGGTGTTGTAGCCAACTGCCGTTCCTGTTTTGATGGTTCTCAGCGTTGATATTTTGCTCTTCCAGCACAAGATCGGCTTGAATTGTGCATCGGGGAATTGTTGGTGATACTGGTCCATTACAAATGATGATGTTTTGTATCCGTAGATGCTTGTTCCGGTACGTACAAGTGTGTATCCATTTGTTCCAATATGCAGTGATCCGGATGCTCCAGCATGAGTATGAGGGACTGTGATACCCGCTAATTTTATCGATTCTAGTAGGGAATCAAATTTTTTGAGTTGCCCTCGGGCATGCTGTTGGTCAGGGTCGTTTGGTGCCGATAGGTGGGTAAAGATTCCATTAAGTTCAACATGTTTTGCTTGGTCAGCTTGCTTTATCAGGTCAATGGCATGGTCAACTGGTACACCTAAGCGAGACAGTCCAGTATCGACTTTGATGTGAACATAAAAAACAGTGTTGTTAGTTTTGCCTAACTCTTCAAGCTGCTTGAGTTGTTGAGTCGTGTGCACCGAAAGGATAATATTTTTATTTGTTATCAATGCAGGATCTGCATCCCAGTACCCAAGCACAAGAATAGGCTTTTTCATGCCGAGTGCGCGCAGGTTTAGCGCCTCTTGTATGCCAACCACACCTAGCCAGGTAACGTCGGGATGCGTGTCACAGATTGGTGCGATAATATCGACACCATGTCCGTAGGCGTTGGCTTTAACGACGGTAACCAGAGCGGTTGAATCACCGGCCAGTTTTTTGAGAGTGCTTAGGTTATGATTTAATGCTTTTTCTGATATTTCTATCCATGACCTTTGCTGCGAATGTGGCATGTAATTGACCCTTTTACGCGTTGATGAGCAAGCTCTGCATTATTATAGGATGCAAAAAAAAACGAGCAGGGGCAAATGCCACCTACTCGAGTTTGTCAAAGCAATAAATTAAGACTTTTTGGCAAGCAGAATCAATTTTTGCAGGCTCATCAAGCATATTTGTGATATACTAGAAAATATTAATTTTATCTGTATACCGGGTCGAATCATGGCAAAAGCGCGTAAAACCGAAAAACAATTAGATTACTTGTACGGTGTTCATCCACTTATTGAGATGATCAAAGCAAAGCGGCGTAGGCTGCATACGCTTTACACTACCAAGCCAGAGCCACGAGCATTTGCTCAGGTCAAAAAGCTTCTACCGCCACGAGTTCAGATGCAGTACGTTGAGCGTGCGGTTTTGACCAAAATGGTTGGTACTAGCGACCATCAGGGGATTGTTGCTTGCGTTGACCCTGTAAGTTACAGACAAAAATTCTTCGATCCAAAAAAAGAACGTTTTATACTTTTTCTTGATCAGATTCAAGATCCACGCAACCTTGGAGCAATTTTGCGCTCTGCCTACTGTACAGGTGTGCAGGGGGTAATTGTGTGCGAACAAAAAAGCGCCTCGTTGAGTGCAACGGCAAGCAAGTCGGCTGCAGGTCTTAGCGAGCATCTTGAGCTGTTTCGTGTAAAGAATTCGGCACAAGCTGTCCGTCTGTTAAATGATGCTGGTTATACGATGTATGCAGCTGTATTTAATGGTCAGGATGCAGCTACGGTCGCTTATAAAGATCCACTTTGCTTGGTGATTGGTAGTGAGGGTCACGGTGTTAGTCGTGTTATTGCTGACCATGCTCAGCGGGTAACTATTGCACAGCGCACAGCCGATATCTCTTACAATGCATCAGTTGCTGCTGGTATTCTTTTGTTTCTGATAGGCACTTCCAAGAAATTTGTGAAGTGATTGTAGTTCCTCTACGATTTTTTATTAACCCGATCTCTTGACCCTGCGTAGCGTATCCGAGTATATCTAGAACAGGGATAATGCTCAATGCCCAGGGGGGGCAGGGATAATGGAACGGATGAGCCTTTTGGCACGTCTGGGGACTATCTGTACACTGCTAGCAGTGTCAGCTGGGTCCGCTTGGTATGTGCACGCACGGGGAACTCGGGGCCACAGTGAAGTCTTGGTCTTGGAACAGCCGCTTCTTTCTAAGTCGGCGCAGTCAAAAGTTCAACAATTTTTCAACGATCATTGCGATGAACGAGCTCAGCTCACATCGGTTTTTGGTGTGTTGCATACAAATTATCCATTTATTAAATCTGCTCGATTCCAGAAGCATCTTGATGCTAAATCATCGGTAAAGCTTGAGGTCAAAAGGCCGCGCTGTACCGTCAACAAAAAGCTTTGCATTTTGCAAGATGGAACGAGTGCCGCATGCTCAGATTTTGATGCATGTGTGTGGCAAGATCTTCCCAACATTTTGGTAGCACCGGACAAATTAAACATCTTTGTACATTCAGGCTGGTTTAAGCGTTTTGCATGCAACTTGCCCATGCACTTAACCGGTCGGTATCAGGTGTTTGTAAAGAGCCCGTGGGTGGTACGAATTACAGATTTGAGTGATCTGGGTTTGAATATTTTGGCTTCAGTGTACCGGTTGCCTAGTGAAAAAATAATTGAAATTTGCCGAAGTTTGGCAGATGACTACAGAAGTAAACAGACGTTAAGAGCGCGCAGGGCAAGTAGAGCGATCAAGGGACGGGTCGTTGTCGATGTGCGGTTTGACAGACAGCTTATTGCAAATGTTAAGAGGGGGTGGGACAGATGAAGAAGCGAATATACGACGACGTATTTGTCGCCGTTGACATCGGCACCACAAAAATTCTCGTGCTTATTGCGCGAAAACTTGAAGGCAACCAATTTGAGTTGCTGGGTATCGGTAAGTCACCATCACATGGCCTTAAAAAGGGTGTGGTGTACGACATTTCTAAAACGGTTAAGTCTATTGAATCGGCGGTAAAAGAAGCTGAATTGATGGCAGATTGTCAGGTTGAAAGTGCTACGATTGGAATATCGGGTGCGCACATCAGTGCACTTAATTCGCACGGTATGATTCCGGTAAAAGGGAATGATATTACACAACGTGACATTCAAAACGTGATAGCAACAGCACGCGCTGTTCAGGTGCCCGAAGGCCAAAAAATTCTGCATGTTATGCCACAATATTTTGTGGTTGATGGCGGAGAGCGGATCATTGATCCGCATGGCATGTACGGCGTACGGCTTGAGGCCCAAGTCCACATTATTACTGGATCGGTTGCCTCAGTACAAAATCTGGTCAAATGCTGTGACATGGCAGGCTTACGAGTTAACGACATTGTTCTTGAGCAACTTGCCTCAGCTGAGGCGGTACTTAGTGTTGATGAGCGTGAGCTTGGTGTTGGCATGCTGGACATCGGTGGTGGAACGTCGGACTTGGCACTTTTCCAGGGCGGTAGCATTCGACACACAATGGTATTACCCGTTGCGGGTAACCACTTTACCAACGACATCGCAATCTGTTTAAAGACGACTTTAAATGATGCCGAAGAGGTAAAAAAAGAGTACGGTCTTGCTCACATGGGCATGCTAGAAAAATTTGGTCAGTCAATAGAGATTGGAACCGTTGATGGCAACAATAACAAGATAATTATGCAGTCAGAATTGGTTTCAGTTATTGAGCCTAGGCTGGCAGAAATTTTTGCACTTGTTAAAGCAGAAATTGACCGAAGAAGGATGCATCACTTCCTGGTATCAGGATTTGTGGTAACCGGTGGTGGTTCGCTATTGCCGGGAATCTGTGATGTTGCGGGTGACATTTTGGGTGTAAGTACCCGAGTAGGGCGCCCAAGCAATTTAGATAAATTCCATGATGCGTTGCAGGATCCAAAATATGCAACCGGATACGGCCTTCTAATGTTTACACTCAAGAATCGTAACAAGCATGGTATAAATTTTGATGCACCGATGGTTACGCGTGTTTTTGCGCGAATGAAGACCTGGGTGCTCGACTTTTTTTAAAGAGTAAAAATCGGAACAAAGTTTATCCACAAAAAGGGAGATGGGGATGATAGAGTTTGAGGACAAAGAGCCAGTAATTGCCGAAATGCGTAAGCCAAGCATTAAGGTGCTGGGTGTAGGTGGCGCTGGAGGCAATGCTATTAACAGCATGGTTGAATCTGGTTGTGATGGCGTTGAGTTTATTGCAATCAATACAGACTCACAAGCACTCTGTCTTTCCAAGGCAGAAAACACATTGCAGCTGGGTGTAAAGTCGACCAAAGGAATGGGAACAGGTGCAAACCCCGAGTTGGGTAAACGTGCGGCTGAAGAAGATCTTGATAAAATTATGGCCTATTTTGAAGACGCAGATATTGTGTTTTTGACTGCTGGTTTGGGCGGTGGTACCGGTTCAGGTGCTTTGCCCGTTGTTGCGCGTGTGCTCAAAGAAAAAGGTGTTCTTTCGATCGCGATTGTTACAACACCATTCAATTTTGAGGGCAAGCGTCGTGATCGTGTCGCTCGTCAGGCGTTGGAGGCGCTTGAAAAAGAGGTCGATACACTTATCGTCATACCAAATCAAAAATTAATCGATGTTGTCGATGAGCAAGTTTCTATGATCGATGCTTTTGCCATGGTCAATCAGATGCTTAACCAGTCGGTTAAAAGCATTGCTGACATCATTGGCACAGCCGGTCATATCAACGTTGATTTTGCTGACATCAGAGCAATTATGAAGGGTAAAGGTCTTGCATTGATGGGCAGTGGTTATGCCTCTGGTCAAAACCGTGCACGCGAAGCGGTTGAGCAAGCAATCTCATTCCCACTACTTGAGTACCAGAGCATTGCCGGAGCACAGGGTGTTCTTTTGAATATCACTGGCGGTAAGGATCTTGGTATTCATGAACTTAACGAAGCGGCTTCAGTGCTTTACGCGCAAGTTGATGACGATGCTAGCATTGTGGTTGGCTCAGTCATTGATGAGTCGGTGAGTGATGGTTTGTATGTGACTGTGGTTGCAACAGGTATCAATCCACGTGACGTTGATGGAGTGGTTCAGGCACAATCAATTCGGCCTAGTGTTCATGACAATAGTGAAGTTGTGCATGAGTCGCCATTGGTCCACGATCAAATAGAAGATATAGCTGATGAGCTTGTATGCCAAGAAGTTGAGCATAAGGAGCCAGAGGCTGAGCATGAAGAAGTTGATGAGCTACAAGCTGATTCGCAAGTATCAGAAGAGCTTGAAGCAAAGGGTGAGGAGCCGCAAGAAGAACAAGCTTTAGAATCACCTGAACCTCAACGGTCAGCGATTAATTTGGGAGTCCACGAGCTTGTTGATATGAGCTCGCTTGATGTACCAACAGCTTTGCGTATTAAGCAGCAAGCCCAGATAAAAGAAATTACCGAGTGATTAGTGAGACCGGTGTGTTTATGCACGCCGGTCTTTTGTTGTATTGAATCTAGGTAAATAATGGATTGGAGCAG
>JABJEI010000017.1 GCA_018663245.1 bacterium | reverse complement strand
TTACCATCGCCAACATTAATATTGGCTGGCAAAATTCTAGGCAAACTTTTGGTTGAGAGCATTGCAGGAGCTGGTGATTGCTGTTCTTCCTGGACTAAAGGTGATTGCTGTTCTTCCTGGACTAAAGCGGTAGCGGGTGCTTGTGCTGCAGGTTTCTTGGCTTCAGTAGCTTGTTGCTTTGCAGGGACTGCTACGGGTTGTTTTTTTGATACAGGTTGTGCAGGTTTTGCGACAGATTTGATGGCTGTAGGGGTTGGTGCCGGCTTTGGTTGTGCGGTAGCTTTATTGGCAGGAACGGCTGAAGATTTAGGTTTTTTCTTGGTTGATGATAGTGCAGGCGCTACTGCGGGTTGCTTTTTCGCGATGGCTTTAGACTGTTGTTGCTTTGGAGTTTGCACTTTTGTTTTTACGGCAGTTTTCTTGGCTGGAATAGCTGGTTGCTTTTTCGTTGTAGCTTTAGATTGTTGTTTCTTTGTAATTTGCACTTTTGTTTTGGCTGATGGTTGTGCTGTTTTAGCGTAAATCTGCACTGTGGAACACAAGGCTGCCAAGGCAAGGCCAATGAATGTTCGTGATAATAGTTTGCTTATCATAAGGACATCCACTTTCTAATGCGTTTTTTTAGTGATAGCAAGTGATCTGCGACGGTTGTTCGATGCTTTGCCTGTTTTGAACATATCTGATTGTTCTTGCTTTTTAATCTGCTCTTGGGTCGGGGCAAAGGTGTATCGCTGCCTCATAATCTTTATTTTCTCTGAATCAAGATCTATCTCATGCTGTGACTTGCTTATGACCGGTCCAGTTTTGGTAGCACTGACAACATCTTTTTTGCCATCAGAAGTGTTATATGCTTTGAAGGAGGTAAGTTTGTATGCAAGCTCAAGTACTCTACCATCACGTACAAGTTTTACTGTAATTGTTTGTTCTTGTGGTGTTGCAAGTACGTCATTGTAAGCTTGCAGGCGAGACTGAGTGCTTGTTGTTGGAATATTATTGATGCTTGTTACGATGTCACCAGTTTCAAGTCCGCTTGCTTTGATTGCACTTTCTGATGCGTTGTGGCCAATGCGACAACCGGTGCTGATTCCTTTTTGGAATACAGTCATCAGGTCGAATAGTTCAATAAAGTGTGCAAGGGATGGTACTCGATGTGCAAATTTCTTTGAATTAATTTCGTATGAGCGAGATGCTTTTAAATGAATGATGTCATGCCACGCTCGTGTACGTTCTTGATATTCAAGAACTGCATCATCTTCATTAACGAACATAATTTCTTGCTGCCCGTTAGAACGAATTAAGATTACCTTGCGAGGGAATATTCGTATAATTTGTGAATCTTTAACTACATCACCAACGTGATAAGTGCTCTCTTGTTTAGTTGCATCGTCGGTTATTATTGCACGATTATTTGTGTCGTCTGTTGCTGCAATGATACCAACCAAAGATATTTTTAATGGTTCAAGATATGTAACAGGTTTTGGATGGACATGTTGAGCTATTACCTGTTGAGGAGGTGCAGGGAATGGTGATGACTGAATAACAATATCATCATTTGGCAATGGTTCTGTGTAGGTGCCAAAAATGTCGTTCGTGTATATAGAGCCTATATTAACGGGCTTTGTTTTTTGGCCTGACGGGTCAAATTGCTGAACGTATTTACTGCCGTCCAGGCTTTGTGCGTGCACTCGATATCGACTGCTCCAAAGTACAACCGCTGTTAATGTCAGAAGCAATGCAACCAAAAAACTGTTGATCGCCCATAGGGGACTTTTCATTGGCCCTCCCTTTTCTATTACATCCCATACCATAGTAATGCACCCTCGTATGTCAAGATTATCGGCACAGCTCTATCAGCTAGCCTGTACAGTGTATGCACGAAGCCCGTTGCGTACTCAAGGACTTGGTACTTTTGAGATAATTTTGGTGATACAGTCATGAGCCGTCATTCCGGAAACTTCTGCTTGATACGTCGTAGTTATTCGATGTCTTAATGTTGCGTGTACGATTGCTTTAACATCATCTGGAGTTACAAAATGTCGACCTTGAACCATTGCCTGCGCTTGGCTTGCTTTGTACAATCCCAAAGTCGCTCGTGGTGATGCGCCGCATTCAATTAGTTGATCAAGTTCATCAAGATTGTGATTCTTTGGGTACCGTGTTGCCTGTACGATGGTGGTTATATAGTCTACAACTTTATCGTCAACGTATACATTTTGTATTCCTTGCTGAGCTTCAAGGAGTTCTTCGGCCTGCATGACCGGTATAATTTTTTCTGTATTGCCTGAGCTTAGGCGTAAAATTTCTTTTTCGTCCTGAGCGCTTGGATAATCTATGTTTACCTTGAACAAAAATCGATCTACTTGTGCTTCGGGTAGGCGATAGGTGCCTTCCTGTTCAACTGGATTTTGTGTTGCAAAAACAAGGAATGGCCTAGGCAATGGATAGGTGTTTGTTCCGATTGTTACCTGTTTCTCTTCCATGGCTTCAAGTAGAGCGGATTGGACCTTTGCGGGTGCTCGGTTAATCTCGTCTGCTAAGATAAGGTTAGAGAACAGCGGTCCCTTTTTCGTCAGAAAGTCTTGGCTTTTTTGGTCATAAATTAAACTACCTATCAGGTCAGATGGTAGTAAGTCTGGTGTAAATTGTATGCGTTTAAAATCCAGCCCAAGAGCATCTGTAAGAGCTTTAACCATTGTTGTTTTGGCAACGCCAGGTACGCCTTCCAGAAGTACGTGGCCATTGCATAGTACTGCTACAATTAGGGCATCAATAGCTTTTTGTTGGCCAACAATAACTTTGCTTAACTCACTTTTGAGTCCATATATCAGCGCGCTTAGATTTTTAATCTGTCCGGCCTGTTTGCTTGTTGCGGTAGTAGTTATTTGCATGGTTTATTTTCTCTTGAGTCTATTTTAGTGAGTGTACTTTTCCTTTTTTGCGCACAAGAGATTGTACCAAGAATGACAGCATGGGGCAAAGGGGTATGTTTTAGAAGCTGTAACTTACTGAGGCCTCAAGGCCGTTTTGGCCGTTGGGTTGTATAGCAAGAGAGAGATTTTTTTTAGATTTTTGTTTTAGTGTTGTATTGGCTGCGAAGGCATAAATTAGGCCGTATGTGACGCCGGCAATTACCTGTGATAGGTAATGCTCATTGCTAGATATGCTTACTATTGCCGAAATTCCAGTAATAAGGCTAAAGGGAATGGCGCAGCGTATTCCATATCGCAGTCCGTATAGTCCTGCCATGTATGCAAGTTGTGATGTGTGCCCTGATGGTAGCCCTCCATACGTGCGATTGGTGCAGCTGAAGGAAGCGTGCCATGGGCGTAGATTACCGTATGCTTTTATTTCCTTAAGTATGATTTTGTTAATTGTTAGCGTCGCTAGTCCGATTGCTAGCATTTTGCCGGTTTCAAAATGATAAGGATCTTTTGAGAGAACATCTTTTAGAGCTACAGCTATCGTGAGGCCGACACCGCCATAGAAAGACGCGAGGTAGATAGGTCTTGCAACTTGATTGCAATTTACATGACGACTTGCATCGTAAAAATCCTGTTGGAGTCTTTCATCTACTGAACGACCAGCTAAATAAGCAGGAAAGGCTACGCTCAGTATTTCTATTGAGCGCGGTCTAAATATGTTCTTGTGTAACGCAAACATATCCTTTGCAAGGTCGTTTAGCTCCTTAGTCCCATCGGACGCGATTGAGCAACTGACAAGTACCAAGGATAAGGCTAGTGTCCGGAAAAAGCATGTCCCTAAGCTCATCTCCCTATTCCCCTTAAACCAAGATGAAGTCCGCTTGTTGTTCGTAATTAAGATTCTAAAATAAATTTGGGTAATATTGCAATGTGTTCAGATGATTTTTATCGTTCTCTACCAGATCTATGGGTTATTTCTTGTTGTATTGGGCCCTTTGATAGGCCGCGAATGAATTGATAAATGTATGGGTTGTCACTTTCCCATATCGTGTCTGCAGGCCCAAAATATTGAATTTTACCTTCATGCAGCATGGCGACAAAGTCGACATATTTGAAGATTTCAACATCGTGAGAAATAATTACAGAAGTTGCGTGAATTTGTTGCTGCATGTTGTACATTAGCTCAAATACGATACGGGCTGTGATTGGGTCAAGACCGGTTGTCGGCTCGTCGTACAGGATTATGCTTGGATTTGTAACAAGTGTCCTTGCCAGTCCTACACGCTTTCTCATACCACCCGAAAGTTCGGCTGGGTACTTGTAAAGCACCTCTTCGGCTAGATTAACCATTGCAAGTTTTTCTTTGACGATAGGCAGTGCTTCTTCTTTAGATATGTGATTTTCAAGAAGAGTTATGCCGACATTTTCAAAAATATTTAGTGAATCGAGTAGTGCTGCAAATTGAAATACGTATCCAAATTTTTTGAAAATATCTTGAAGCTCAAGATCAGACATTCCGGTGATATCCGTGCCGTCAATAATGACCTGTCCTGAGGTTGGTTTAATTAAGCCGATAATCTGCTTAAGTAAGACCGATTTACCCTCTCCAGAGCGTCCAATTATGCAGACCATGCTGCCTTTAGGAATTTCTAAATCGACACCATTTGTGACGACTTTTTCATCAAATTCTTTGACTAAGTTTACTAACTTAATGACTGACACTACAAAACCTTCATTTTAAAACAGTGCCGTGGCTAAGAAGTAGTTAGAGATAAGAATAAAGATCGAGGCCAACACTACACTTTTGGTTGTTGATAGACCAACGCCTCGAGCTCCTCCGGTTGTTCTGTACCCTTTGTAGGCACCAACCCA
Organism: bacterium; assembly: GCA_018663245.1. Taxonomy (GTDB): domain Bacteria; phylum Babelota; class Babeliae; order Babelales; family JABJEI01; genus JABJEI01. The sequence continues at coordinate 11,550 of JABJEI010000017.1, read as the reverse complement.
GGCAAGTATTAGTCCGAAAACTGCGGCTTTAACAAGGCCGCCAGTGATATCGCTTAGTTCAAGATATTCTGAAATTCCTGAAGTATAGTCATCACCGTTAAGTCCTAAAACATTGACGGAGATCACGTAACCACCAATTATTCCACACAAGGTTGAGAGTAATGATAAAAATGGCAAAACAATGATGCTTGCCAGTAATCGTGGTACAACCAGGTACTGAAACGTGTCGATACGCAATGTTTTAAGAGCGTCAATTTGTTCAGTGATGCGCATGGTTCCAAGTTCTGCAGCAATTGATGAGCCGGCCCGTCCGGTTACCATTAATCCGGTTAAAACAGGTCCAAGCTCTCGTGTCATGCTAAGTGCGACAACTGTACCAATGAATTCTTCTGCACCGAATCTGCTAAAGCCGATATGGCTTTGTAGAGCCAGTACCATGCCCGTAAATGTACCTGTTAGAACAACAATCAGAAGTGAATTAACGCCGATGCGCTCCATCTGATTGAGTAGTTTCGAGACTTTAAGTTTGGTAGTAAAAAGAGTCAAAAGGGCTCGTATTAGGAACAGTGCAAAGTCCCCAATTAGATTGCATGCCTGTACTGCATGATGGCCAATTTGTGAAACAAGCCACGCGACCATATTGCCCCTCTCTATTGCATAGACCGGACCGATTGATTGTGTAGTTTATTTTTTGAGCGGTGCTGGTTTTGCTGTGGTTTTAGTTAACTTGCTAGCATACTTAGATGTTAGACTGCCTTTTGTTCGTAGAATGGACAAACCAAGCGATCCAAACATGAATAGGGCAACAAGTACCCACGTTATTTTTTCAAAAATATTTTGGCCACCAGAGCCACCAAAAAGCATTTGAGTTCCGCCACCGATGTGACCAATTCCAACGCTACCTTTGCCTTTTTGGACAAGGATTACGACAAATAATAGAAAGCATATAAAGACAAAAATAGTCAAAAGCAAGCCGTACAGCACGACAATTCCTTTACAATGATCCGACTTAAGCTAATCCATCTTCGCTAAAGCTACGACGCGATTTTGCTTAGGTGGGCAAAATATATTCTTCGAACCACATTCGGCACAGGTCTCAACATACCACGTTTTTTGCCTATGTTCTAACGTTACGATTGTAGTGTTTTACGCAACAGTTCTAGCTCCTTGATCTTAGGCAGTCGTTTGTTGCCCGTCAATATATGCAACCAGCTTCCATAAATAGGATTTGGGAACACAATAAAACGCTTACCAAATTTATGTTTTTGTTGTTCAATTTCTTGGTAAAGGATGGCTTGATCTTTGTTAATAAATCGATGATCAAAGTCTCGAAGTTGATCTCCCAGTATTGCCAGGACGTTATAATTTTGGTCTATGGTCCGTCGGTGATCGACCTTGGTTTGTTTTTTTGTTCTGCAAAGGACGTGATTGTTTTTTACTGGAAATCCGACCTTACGTAGATTTTTTGTTGTGGCGCCCTTGAGCGTTATGTCTCTGCTGGTCACGTAGAAGATCGCAATATTTTTTTTATGTACATATTCAATAAATTCATTGGCGCCAGGTAGTGCTGTGCCCAAGCATGAATTTACCCATCTACGCCATTTGTAGGGGTATGTTTGTTGATTGGTAATTAGGAATGCTTCGTATGAATTATTGCTTAATAACGTGAAGTCTACGTCGCAAATTATGGCTGGAGGAAGAGGAGATGTTGTTGTGCTAAGAGCTGTATCGACCTGTGTGCGAGCTGCGTTAAATGCTTGATGAGCTAGAGCTCGATATTCAGCGGCATTGGTTACCCAGGCATGTGCTCCAATTGAGTAGTCATGAGCGTTGTGATCTTGTCTAGTGATCAGTACGATTGCAGCACTAATCACTAGGAATACTTGCAATAACTTGAGGGCTGTTTGCGCGCTTTTTTTTAACTGCACATGACATCCTATGTTATGTTTATCTTCTTATTTTTTATGCTGACAGCAATAGCCTTCGCTTCTGGGTTTTCAAGAATAAAGTGTGCAAGGGGCACGCTAATTAGATTTTGTATTGCGCGCTTCATTGGGCGAGCTCCAAACTCTTTTACGTATCCTTCTTGAGCTACGTGTTTGATAGCCTCATCAGAGATGTTGAGCGTTATTCCCTTAATACTCAGGCGATTTTGTAACCGCTTAGTTTGTAGTTTTGTAATCTTTTCTATGTCTTGTTCAGCAAGAGTTTTGAAGTAAATTATCGAATCTATTCTGTTCAAAAACTCTGGTCTAAAGGTCTTGTTTAGAAGGCCATCAATTTGGTTTTTTGTTGTTTTATCAAGTTCTTTATTTGCAAGAATTATGTCTGAACCAAGATTAGAGGTCATAATGATGACAGCATTTTTAAAAGAAACAGTTCTTCCTTGTCCGTCGGTCAGGGTTCCTTCATCAAGAATTTGTAAGAAAATATTAAAGACCTCAGGGTGAGCTTTTTCTATTTCGTCGAACAGGATAACGCTGTACGGGTATCGTCTAACTCGCTCGGTTAGTTGTCCACCTTCTTCGTGTCCTACGTATCCTGGAGGGGCTCCAATCAGACGTGCTACGGCATGACGCTCCATGTATTCGGACATGTCGATTCGGATCATCCGTTTTTCGTCGTTGAACAGGTAATCGGCTAGTGATTTTGCTATTTCAGTTTTACCAACGCCGGTTGGTCCAAGAAAAAGAAATGAGCCGATTGGTTGATCAGGTTCAGTAAGTCCGGTGCGATGCATCTGAATAGCTTGTACGATTCGATTTACGGCCTCATCTTGGCCGATAATGCGAGCCTTCATAACCTTACCCATGTTCAAGAGCTGTGCTGACGCATCGGCCTCAAGTTTCTGAACAGGTATACCGCTTAATCGAGCTAGAACATGTGCAATGTCCTGTGCTGTGACTTCTTCACGAATAAGTGATGTAGTGACCTGAGAGCGTTTATCTTGAGCAACTTTGAGTTGCTGTTCAAGCTTTGCTAGTTTGGCGTATTTTATTTCTGATGCTTTGGCAAAATCGCCTTCGCGTTCGGCAATATTAAATTCATAATTTGCGCGCTCAATCTGCTCTTTGAGCTTTTTTATCTCTTCAAGTGGAGCTTTTTCGGCTTGCCACTGGCTGAACAGGGTTGCGTGTTCTTCGCGAATATTGCCCAGCTCTTTTTCAAGCTTGCCTAGCCGGTCTTTCGCTTCCTGGGATTTTTCTTTTGAGAGTGCAACTTTTTCTATCTCAAGTTGACGAATTCTACGGTCAAGCTTGTCTAGTGTTTCTGGTTGAGAGTTCATCGACATTCGGACCATGGCTGCAGCTTCATCCATCAGGTCGATAGCTTTGTCAGGTAAAAAACGATCCGGAATGTTTTTTATAGAGAGGTTCACAGCATCTATTAGTGCTTGGTCTTGAATTCGAATACCGTGGTGTAGTTCGTATCGTTCTTTGAGGCCGCGTAGAATTGATATTGCCTCTTCTGGCGTTGGCTCATTAACAAGAACTTTTTGGAATCGACGTTCAAGCGCTGCGTCTTTTTCAATATACTTTCGGTATTCTTGCAGGGTGGTTGCTCCGATGATTTGCAAGGTTCCTCGAGCGAGTGCAGGCTTTAGTAAGTTTGAAGCATCCATGCCCCCAGAGCCTGACTTACCTGTGCCAACAAGCATGTGTAGTTCATCGATAAATAGAATTATGTTGGACTCTTCTTGTTCTGCTTCGGCAAGAATAGATTTGAGGCGCTCTTCAAAGTCGCCCTGGAATTTTGCGCCTGCGATCAGTAGCCCAAGGTCCAAAGAGAATATTTCTTTATTTATTAGATTTTCTGGTACATCTTCTTGGGCAATGCGCTGTGCAAGGCCTTCAACGATTGCCGTTTTACCAACACCAGGCTCACCGATTAGCACAGGGTTGTTTTTGGTTCGTCTAGACAAAATTTGTATCACACGTCGCACTTCTTCGTGCCGCCCAATAACTGGATCTAGCTTTCCGTCATGCGCAAGTTTGGTGATATTTTTTGCGTATTTGTTTAGAGCGTCGTATTGGCTTTCAGCCGTTCGATTATCTACAGTTCGTCCTTTTCTTAGTTCTTCCATGCGCTTGAGGATGGTCTCACGCGTAAAGCCTTTTTGCTTGAAGAGGGCGCGTATTGATGTTGGAATGTGCTCTGTTTGCGCCCAAGCAAGCATGAAGTGCTCAAGGCTTATGTAAGCGTCATCAAGTGCTTCAGCTTCTTTTTTGCACAGTGCTATAAATTCTTCGAACCGTTGGTCGAGCAAGACCCGAGCCCCGCCAGTTTTTGGTAGCCTGTCGATCTCAATTTTGAGAAGGTCAAATAGTTCGTTAGTTGGGATATCAAGAACCTGGAAAAATGATTTACAGAATTCTTGGGATAATGATGCCGAAAGCGTATGCAAGGGCAGTACAGATGGATTTTTTTGTCGTTGTGCTATTGTCGCTGCGTTGTTGATTAGTTCAATAGTTGCTTCGGTTAGCGTACTAGTGTTGAGCATGTGTAGTCCTTTTTTACAATGCGCGGTTCTTATCGTTTGGGCGCGATGTGTCGAATTTTTTTGTGATAGCTGATAGCAAAATGATGCGCATAATCACGCATATTGATCAAGAGTTTACCAATATCGTTATGCAGATTAAGCAGGATGCCATCTGGTCTAGTTGTACAAAAAAGCCGCTCTTCGCGCTTTGCTAGGCTTATTATTTCTGTGTTTAGATTGAGTTTGGTGATCGTAGATAGTTGCCCCTTTCCACCATCAATGAGGACAATATCGGGTAGTGGATTTTTGGCGTAGCGACGAGTTACCGCTTCGGCTAGTGATGCATAGTCATCTTGGCCGACTACGGTTCTAATTTTAAATCTTCTAAAGTTTGAAGGATCGGGATTACCGTTTTTGAATCTGATACATGAGGCAACAACAAATCTACCTTGAATGTGTGACACATCAAAACAGTCGATTGTTTCTGGCAAACTGCTTAATCCCAATACGTTTTGTAAGTCAGGTGCAGCCTTGGAGTAATCGATGTGATCGTAACTACGCTTTGTTGTTACGATTGAGGTTTGGGCGTCATACTTTTTGTCATGGTACTTGGCCTTGAGAACTTCCATGATACTCCCTACCGTGTCGATATAGCTGGCAAGGTGCTGTGCTCGCTCAAAATCCATGCTGAGGGTATGTGTTTGTATCTGTTCATCGATGGTAGCAAGAAGTTTTTTTCTATTACCGGAGAGAGCCTGTTTAGCAAGTTCGAATCTATTTTGATAAAGCTCTTTGTCAAAATCTTTTTTACAAATTCCTGCACATCGACCGATGTGGTAATCAAGGCAACCGTTTTCAATTTTTTTGTTGCACAGAGCAAGTCTGAATGTTCTGGTCAGATAATTTGCGACATGTCTGGCGTCACTTTTGTTGATGAATGGTCCAAAGTATTCACCTTTTTCTTTCTTGATGCGAACAACCTTCAGGCTTGGTGTAGTTGCTTTGGTAAACAGAAGGTATACAAGTGGATTACCGCTTTTCAAAAGCACGTTGAATTTAGGCTGGTGTTCTTTAATCAGTTTTGCTTCAAGGAGCATCGCGTCATGTTCGCTTTTGGTAGTGATGAAGTCGATTGAGGCAAATTCGTTTATAAGCGATGAAATCTTCCAGTCGTTAGTTTTTCCAAAATATGAGGCAACACGTTTTTTTAGAGCTTTTGCCTTCCCGATATACAAAATCGCATCATGTGCATTTTTGAACAGGTAAACTCCAGGTGACTGAGGCAGGTGAGAGTAGGCTGTTTCTGGCATCGCAATCTTATTCTTTATATTTTTCTGACGGACTTTCGAGTGGCTTCTTTGGGGTTAATATTGCCTTAACAAAGTTTCGTAGGCCAAATACCCATCCAGCGGCTACAACAACCATGCCAGTAACAAGACTAGCAAGCCCTTTTGGGGATGCTTGCCATGTAAGAAGGGGACTTTTGGTATTATTAAAAAAAATACTTACTCGTTTGTTTTTTTCTCCAAGGTAAACGGCACCACGTTCTATTAAAGATGGTCCAGAACCTGATCGATCGTCTTCTCGTGATTTTGTTTCTATAAATGTGCAGGCTGTCTGAAGTAAGCCAAATAATTTACTAAGTTGCTTATTTACCCGTGGTGTTGGTATGGGTTCAAGTTTTTTTATCACAGGCGTATTGTATTTTTCCCGCAGTTTTACGCTTTTATTTATAGCAGGGTACTTAAAGGCAAATGCAAAACATGGTTGAGTGTTGGTTAGTACAGCGATAGCGAATATCGTGATTAGTAGCTTGGTTTTCATAAGCAGATCCTAGTTGCGATGATTCCGCTATTATTTACTGCTTACAGTTTATCATCTGCTAGAGGGAGCCGCAAAGCTCCCTCTAGAAATGTTTTCCAGTTTTTTACCATCCACCGTTGCTAGGAGGTGGCGGCCCCCAGTCGTTATTGCTTTGTTTCTGTGTGCTCGTGTTAAGGTTTTGTTTGGTAGTTTGTAGCCAACTAGTTAGGTCATCGATATTGTTCTCGTATTGGATCATGATACTCAGGTCGTTGGGGTCAGCCGTTGTGATTACTTTATTGAGTGCAGCTTGGCGTTGAACAGCTGATAGATTTGTGTTGCCAGCGCTTGTGCCAGTTTTGTTGAGCATATATTTATTGATATTAGGCTGCAAGCTTGTGATTGAATCTAGCTTATTTTTGTAAGTTGTCTTGTCATCACCGGTTAGTCCCGAAATAGTCGTGGCGTATGTGGCGCTATCACCAGTTACTTTTGTGGTGAGCTTGTCGTGGTATGTGTTGTACTCTTTGACCTCGTTGTTGTAACCAGGTTTAAACTCTTTTTCTGCTTTTGCCTGGGATGTTTGTGCTTTATATAACAAATTATCAAGGCTTGTGTTTTTCCCTTTATAAGCTTTGATAACTTTTTTAACGCCAGCATAGGCCTTTGTGCGTACATCAAATGATTTTGAACTGTTTTCACCCTGCGCCAAGCCTGTTGCGATAGCGGCTTTTTTGGTCTTGATGGCGGCTAGAATCTTGTTGTAATCAGTAAGATTTTGGCCACTCAGGGCTTTTATCGTCTTGGCGTAACTGGTTTTATAGCCCTGCAATACTATGTTTTTCTTGGCAAGATCAGCTTTCAGGTTAGTGTCGGAATTGCTTAGTTTGTTTACCTCATCTTGTTTGCGTTTTTTAGCGGCAGCGGCGGCCTTTTCTTTAGCTTCTTCTGCTTTTTCCTTGGCGAGCTCTACGGCTTGTTCGGCTTTGTAGAATGCCTTAGAGTCATCAATGTTTTTTTGAAGATCTGTTGGAAGGTTATCAATTGATATTGAAATGCTTGAATTGCTGATGGCGGTGCTACTTTTTTTGCCGTATAGTTTTCCGGTTACAAGGCTTATTACATGCTTAGTTTTTGTTGAATCAAAAAGATGGCCGTGAGACTTGTTGTAGTCTGATGATAGGGTAAAGTTACCTAAAGAGTTTTTTTCCGTAATTACTGTTACAAAGTAGTCTGAGGGAACCTTGGTGGCATTATCGGCTGGATGGGTAAACTCTATTTCTGGAGATGGCCCGCTGTAAATAAACTGGAACCTATCAAAGGCGTCTCTACTGGCAGATTTTAGAGTTAACCAGGATGCAAATTTAATTCCGTTAGCCTGTTTGATCAGTGCGCTTACGTAGTCAGTGTGAGCTTTTTTTATATCCGCTTGTAGGCTTGTGTTCATGTTTCCGTATTTGGCTTGGTATCTGTCTAGCAAAGCCGGTCCGGCAGTTGCTGGTAGTGGGAATGTATCTTGGTTCTGTATGCGGGTGAGCGCTTTGCCGTTAATATCGAATACCAATCCCGAGACTAAGCTGAGAACGGTATTTGCTTGTGCTCCAGACTGAGCTGTAGAATTGCCAGCAGCATCCGTTGCAGCCTGAATTAGTCTACACTGTCCATTTTTTGTTGCGTTGTCTTGTATCGCAATGTTGCGTCCTGCCTTGCTGATGCTTCCTGAATCTAGATCCTTCATGCTGCTTTGTGGATCAATATTTGTAGTGAGCATTATTACATAATCTTGCATGCTGTTAGGGAGCTTTGTTTGCTTAGAGGTGTAGACGTAATGTTCTTTTAGAACCTCTGTTAACCCTGTATCCTCAAGCTCAAAATTTCCCAATTTAATCGATCTACCAAGGAAGCTTGAGCTGTTAAATTGTAAGCCACAAATTTGGTATAACTCGGCATCGGCCTGATTGGTTGCAGGGAGGTCATCGCGTGTAATCGCTTTTTTATCACTTCCTTGTCCAATTTCGGTGATGACAGCGTTGTTGTCAGGTTTCAATGTTTGGGGGTTAAGGAAGCGCCATTCAAGAGATGCTCCTGAATAAATTATACCAAAAATGGTTTGGTCAGTTTGTTGAACGGTGTAGGTTTGTGGCGAGGATTCAGTTTTGCCCTTTTCCCAGACACTAACTGAGAGATTGGTACCATCAAGAGTTGCTTTGAGTTGATACCACGTTCCGTTTGCAAATTTTGGTGCAGTGATGTTGTTTGCTATCCATTTAGCTCCTTCGTGCTCATAAAGTCCAAGTGTTGCTTTACTAGGGCCTTGGCTACTTTTGTACACAATCATTTTTGCAAGATGATCTCGGTCAGGGTCAGCCATTTTTGTTTTGAGCACTGCTGCTTTGTCAAGCGGCTTGCCGCCCATCAAAAGTCCCAAGTGGAAGTTATTTAGGGTGTATATTGAGCGGAATTCAAAGGCAACTGTGAGAGGTTCAGTTGTGGAACTTTTCGGAGCTTCGAACAGCATCTTTTGGTTAAACCAGAATCGATTTAACTCAATAATGTCACCCTTGCTATCACGTGTTCTGACTACTGAAGGTGCTGCTGCAATTTCTTGTGAAAAGCTATCACGTGCAGCACTGTACAGACTGTAACCCATCGGATACAGATCGATACCGTTTGTTTTAAGTCCGTAAATTACGCCGGGGTCACCTGCGATATTGTTGACCGATTCGGTTGCAAGCATCTGTGCTTGGAATTTACCGGCAACTTTGCCAGCTCGTTCTTGTGATCGTTGTACGGTTTGTGCAAGAAGGTTTTGATAGAACCCAAGCTGACGCTCTTGGCCTGTGTAGATATTTTTGAGTCGTTTTCCAAGTTCATTTATAGTGCTGTACTCTTGGCTACTTACGACGTACAGGTTGTTTGCGATGTACTTCAAGAAGTCGGCAAATTGAATTTTTTGTTGTTGCTTTCGTTTGATTTGGGCTATGTCTTGTTGCTCTCCACCGATTGTTGCCAAGACTCCAAAGCTTGCAGCTCCCAAAACGCCCAATGTTGGACCAATTAAGGCCACTGATATGCCATCCTCGGCAGTTGCGACTTCAATAACAAGTGCGGCTACAGAAAAGGCAACCAGAGCACCGTTGGTTACTAACTGAGTCAGCATGTGCTTTTGTGTGTCCAGTCCTGTGTGTGCGGTATGAGAAAAGTTTTTTAGACTTGTGCCAAGGCCTAGTCCTTGAGCTACCACGCCGGCCGCGTATATTTGTTCGGTTATACCGTCGATAATGTCATATACGATAAATTGAACTAAAGCACCTAGCGTATTGAAAATATCCATGAATATTTTCTTTGTTCCGTACCAGATAAAGCTCAGCTCTTTAGTCAATGAGTAGACAGTATCTCTGGCCAATGTTTTTACATCAAAGCCAATATCTGAGGCTAGGTATTCCTTGTTGCCAGTTATTACTGCAAGACTTGAGTCAACAACCATATCGGTAAAAAACGCTGCGGTGTCGTTTGTTAATTTTACAGTTAGGCCTGTGGCAAGTGTGGCCGATTCCACGCCAAGGAATGCTTCATCTGTTGCGAAAAGAAAAACGCCTCCGATGATTTTGGATACGCTTGTGCCAATTTCTTTACCTACATCCGGACTTTCAAGAGGCAAGGCATTAATCAATGTGACGAGTGTGCTACCAATGTCTTTTTCCATCGTGCCTGATTCCCACTTGTCGACCTTGTCTTGTAAGTTTTGAAGGGTATGGCTAAATTTGACGATTTTGTTAGAAATATTATCAATCTGAAAGCGTGCATCGTGTAGATCGCTGCGAAGGTGTTTTAGGCCTCCAGCAGGGTTGGACCAAAGGTTGTTTGGTTGTCCAAATTCGAGAGGATCAACGGTTTCATTTGCTTTGGCAAAATCTATCGCGATGTGTGTTGCATCGCTCCACAGACTTTGTGAGCTGACCTTCTCATCATTACGGCTACCAGGAGCTCCGGCCGCTTGGGCTACTTTTATGTGGTTAATTTTAGCTTGTGACGATTTTATAGCACTGATTGGGAATTCTTTAGAAATTTGTGATCTATACAAAAGATAAGTTTCGTCTTCGGCGGTGTAGCGCATGATAGATGGCAAAAGTTCTTTACCCTTTAGATTTTTAAGGGTATCCATTGTTTCTTGGGCTGTGTCAGCCTGGAAGTACTCACTGATGCGTTTTTGCAAAATGTCGATCATTGTGATGCACATCATTTGTTGTTTAATAACCCCTTTTTGAGCGCCAGGAACCTTTTTTAGTTTAGCGTTTGTTTTTTGTGAGGCAGTTTGTTTGTTGGTTGTTTTAGATGTGCTTGAGGCGGCTTTGTCTACTTCATGTTCGTGTTCTTCTAGGATTATCATTGCTTTGTAGATAGGTCTTTTTTTGTAATTATTGATTGATATTTCGAATGGATTAGGTTGTTTTACTCCTGCTATTACAGGTGACTTTAGATAGTCGGGTTTTATGGTATTGTGATTGGTTCTAAAATTTTTGAAGTAGTTGCTCTGAGCAAGGAAGCGCTTTTGTGCGTCCCTAGAAAGTTTGCTAGATATACGGTACAGATCAGATGTGTTTCGTATGTGTTCAAAAGTTTCGTTAAGATAAGAAAAATCAATATTCGGAATGTATTTGTACAGCTCTTTTTGGCTTTGCAAAATCAGGCGTTGATGACGGTCATCAGATTCAAGTAATTTGATATATCGGTAATCAACGTACTCTTGCCAGGTGTCAGAATTCTCTATGTCATTTTGTGTAACGGCAAAAGTTTCCCAGAAGTTTGATTCTTTTACCTCTTGCCAGGTTTGTCCCTTCCATGGGTTTGCATGGTTGGTTTGGTAAACGGTAAGTTTGCCTGCATTGTCCCAAACTGTAACAGATTTCAGCTTTGTTTTAAGTGCTGTGATCGAGCTAGTACCTTCAGCTTTCATGACTTTTGCGACCAAGGTGGTCCACGGCTGTTTGTTTTTGTAGGTTTCTAGTGTGCTTAGTACATCGATGTTGTGTTGTTGTGCTAGCTGGGCAACTTTACCGGCTAATTCAAGATGTACGGTATATTCAAGGAAAAAATAAAACTTCTCGATTTGTTCTATCAACTCCGAGGGGAAGTTGAGACCTTGGGTACCAAAAAAATCTGTAACCTCGCTCTTGTATAGTGAGTCTGTAAGGTAGCCTGGCGATGGAGAAAAAAGTTTTGTAGCGTATATTTTAAAAATTTTATACAGATTATCTACTTGGGTT